>NZ_CP075379.1:600000-927759 GCF_023035875.1 Borrelia puertoricensis | reverse complement strand
ATATTTAGTTTTTATTAGTATAAGAAATAAGAAAAATTAGATATCAAATCATTCATTATACAAAGCTAACCAAACAAATAAAATCGAAATAAACTTTCTAACCTATTCCATAATTCTTGTATCTCTTCTTTTAATCCTTTTTCCTCCAATTCTTCTCCCTATATATTTTTTAAAGATCTAAGCAAAACCTCAATGGTTGCCTCAATCTTTCTGGCATAATCATCAGCAGCCCTACAGTCTTCCTCAGCTTTTTGTTTAACTTCTCCTGCTTTTTTCCAAGCGTCAATAGCAACATCCAATTTTTTTTCAGCATCAAAAATTCTATTATCCTTATTATCTTCAACGGATACAGAATTCTTAATTTGAGCAAGTTCAGAAATAGCTTGATCCAAAGCCTTATCAGCTCTATTATACTCTTCAATAGATTTAGTCCAAATATCATAAAATTTACCAACCATATCTCCAGCCGCAAAGGACATTTTATAAAGATTTGACAGAGTCTTTTCATTATATCCACACCACCATTGCAATTTTTTAAATTCATTATCAAAATTTTCCAAAGAAGGTATATTAAAACCAATTTCATCTTTTTTCTCATTTTGAACTTCAAAAATTATATCCTCTTGACCTACATTAACATTTTCTTCCTTAATTTCATCAAGTTCAAAATCTTGCTCCAAAACCTTATTACCATCTCTATTGAAGGGAACGCTACCAATATTATCCTCAACAATACCATCATTACTAATCTTACTGATAATATTTCTTAAACTTTCACCATGATTACAACTTGTAATAAATAAAACTAAAAACACTATTGATAATAAACTTACCTTGCGTCCCATAATATACATTTCATTTAATTGATGTATAAGGATCATAATATGTCATTATATTGCAACTTTATAAAATAAAGCATAATTTCAACAAAAATTTAAGAATTACATATTCAATACGGTTACCTTATTACAAGGTAACCGTAAGTAAACATATTAAAACTATACTCAAATTTTATTTTACATTTTATAATCAATACTTCTTAGTAAAAGCAAGTTCAAACGACAAACCAGCATTTTCGTTGAAATTTACTTCAAATTGGGGCTTAAATCCTCCCAAAGATATACCCAATTTTTCTCGAAGTTTCCTATTATAACTAGACGCATATGTAAAGGGACTTATTATCTCAACAATTCGTGTTATAAATAAAGTAATTCCACCTAAAGACACCAAAGATAATGCAAACGTTGGTGTTTCAATACCTTTATATTGAGAAAGAGAATATATACCACCACTAATCAAACCTACACCCAACATATCAAATCCTAAAATCAGTAATCCACCAGTAAAATTTCCTTGCATGAATGAACCTGTACCAAAACCCACAAAAAATTCAATAAAAAAGGCACTAAAGTATTTTGTTTATGAAGTTCATAAATCAACAACTTGTTATCCATATTACCTTCAGTAGCTACAGTATCAGAAGCAATCTCATCATAACTTTGGGCAAAACTAACAACAATACAAACAAAAAATAACATTAAAATTAATACTTGTTTCATAAACACCACCTTACCTTCCCAAAAAAATGCTCAACATTTTCATAATATCCATATTATAACATATAAAAACTTAATCATTCTCTTACCATGCTACCCATTTTGTTATAAATGTCTTATAACAAAAACTTTATTCATTAAATGATTTATTGCTTACTACTTCTATCCCATTCTTTCTATTTATTCTTCCTCTTTTTCATCATATTCTTTTCTTCTATTCTTTTCATTTCTTCTTCCTATTCTAGTTTTTCTCCTCTATAGAATATCTCTTGCAACAAATCACCAATCTCTTTTTTCCTCTTTTTCAACCTCTATAACTGCATCATTACCATTTTTACTATTGATCAGTCTATTAAATACCTTGTAAAATCTTTCTGCTGTCATTTCTTCTTTCGACAAATTATAATTTGTCAGAACAAGAAGAATATGCGATACAGAACCTATCAAGATACTATATTCTCTTACTTTCTGCGTAAGATTTATAACTTCTTCCGTAGTCGAATATTTGTCAAAAATAAGGCGATTTCTCGGCTCCGCAAATTTACCACTTAAGGGAAATAAAGTAGAACATGACATTCTGCCTAACATATTCAATAAATCTCTAATAGCAGGCCGATATCGATTATATAGCCTCAACCTCTCTGATGCATCCATACTACGATAAGCGGACTCAGAAACACTACGAGGGGGATACATTGTATATATTGCAAATGCTACAGCATAAATAAGCGCAGGATGATACCTCATAGAAGCATAAATAATTTCTTCATTGAAACTATATCCCCATTCTCTTACGTCAAATATATTATCAAAGACCAAAAACGGAAAACCTTTTCCTGCATGATTAACAGGTTCATAACGTTTAATATCATGTCTAAATGTATAAAGCTCTTCTCTTGCTTCATAAAATTGTTTTAAAGCTTCCTCTTTCGTTGTTGCTTCTTGTTTTTCTAGATCCTCTAAAAATAAATCGAAATCTATCGGCTCAACAATTATATCATTTTGTTCACCTGAAGGAGGAGGAACATCAGGAGGAGGAGGAACATCAGGAGGAGGAGGAACATCAGGAGGAGGAGGAACATCAGGAGGAGTAACGACACCACTAGGAGGATGGACCATTTTATTTGACCTAGCTCCAAATAATTTTTGAGCTAAACTTCCTTCTTCTCTTATTTTTGCATTGTAACCACAACTTATCACAAACACAACAAAAAACATTATACTTACTCTTACCATTAAAATTCTCCTTTTTTATATTCATTATAACTTCTATATTAAATCTATTAGAACTTTTAACTATTATTATTCAGCATATCATCAACATTAAGTACCAATCTTTGTTTCTCTCTTATAACCAAACCTCTATTCATTAAATCCGATAGATAATTCCTTATTCTATAATACGATAAATTCGTATCTCTCTTAATGTCCCTCAAAGACTTTATGGTACGATTATCATATTCTAAATTAGATGCAATAAATTCAAGTGATTCATCAACACTTTTAGACGGTTTTTTATTCCCTCCTACACTCTGAATGCGACTACCTTGTACCTTTTTAACCTTACTTCTTGTAGATAATGGAACAGAGTGTAATAACTTTTGTTTGTAAAACTTATGATAAGCATTCTGTATTATACAAAATACCATTGCTAAAAATATATCTAGACATACAGACAATAATAGTAATGAATAAACAAAAATTATATTAAGATAATCATCACTAGCAATAACAACAGACGTCCCATTCAAAACATTAGCCGCTTTAATGCGATTATTATTTATAGCTGTTATTTCAATCAAATTACTAAGTTTAAAACGCAAATCCCTTAAAGATTGTAAATGCTCATCCCTTTGATTAAACAAAATCTTATTCTCTTTGGTTGCATTCTCAATTTCTCTCATGTAATAATTATAGGACTTGTAACAAAATCTGTAAGTTCATGGATGAGTTTTGAGAGTTTTTTTAGCTTGATGTTTGAAGATACTATTAGGTATACTTAGGTATACTGTTGTAAGTATTAAAAAAAGTCAAGGAGAAAAGGAAGAAGGGATTCGTAAGCTACTCTCTAGTAAAGAGAGAATAATTGAAGGTGAAATATCTAGTATTGATATTAAGATAAAGAATAATAATGATCGTATAGAATTTGCCAAGAATAAACATTTGAGCTTAGATTATACATATAAAACTATGAAGCAAGATTAATACAAATAATTGCTACTCTCTCTAAGAACGCAAACACTGAAGCCCTAGACACACCTTCAACCACACGCTTCCTTAGTAAACATAAGAAAAGCAATAAATAATGTCTATTGTAATAGAATATGTTACTATAATCATAGTACTACAAATAAAGACAAATATTAAATAAAATATACTAATGAACAGAAAAATATGCTAAAAGGGTATACATTAAATATGACAAATCTAAGAGATGCTATTAATGAAATGATACTTTCTCATTCAGGATTTAGAAAGATATTTGCAAAATCAAAAAATGAAAATTCAATAGAATATGAAATAAATGATGACGACAAAATATTGGTTGCTCTTATAACCTTTACAATATCAAATTATTTTAAAGATAAACCAAGAAAATACATCAATGTTGGATTAGATTCAAGAGCAACAGGAAATATAATCTCAGAGATAATAATTAAAACCTTAATTTTAAATAATAACAGTGTAAATTTTTTTGGAATACTCCCAATACCAGAAATCTTAGCCTATACAAAAGAAAATCAAAATTCAAAAGGATTTATATACATTTCTGCCAGTCATAATCCTACAGGATATAATGGCATTAAAATTGGATTAAATGATGGAGGAGTGCTAAATTCAAATGAAACAAATAAAATAATACGTCAGATCAGATCCAACATTGAAAATGAAACTTTAATAAACAATCTAATAACAGGCTTACAAAAGTTTAATACCAATGCTATGCAATTAAAAACATATGAAGCAATTATCACTTCACAGGCTAGACATAAAACACAATCTTATAACTCATATAAGTCATTAATGCAACAAATAATATATTCAGATACACATAATCAAAAAAACATTGACATACTAAAAAAGACTATAAAAAAAGAACCTATAGGAATCATAGGAGAGATGAATGGTAGTTCTCGCATTAATTCAATTGATAGGGAAATGATTGAATCTTTGGGAATAAAATTGGAATTTCATAACACAGAAATTGGTATCTTTAAACATGGAATGACTCCTGAAGGGACATCTTTAAACATGTGCAAACAAATATTAGAACAAAAATTTAAGAATGACAATTCTTTCAAATTAGGATATGTCCCTGATTGTGATGGAGACAGAGGCAATTTGGTCGCAATTTTAAAAAAAGAACAAGCGAGTATCATTACACCACAAAAAATATTTGCACTCTCAGTACTCTCAGAGCTTAGCTATCTTTACCATACGGGAATTAAAGACAATTTAGCTGTCGTAGTTAATGATGCAACCTCACTAAACATTGAAAAAATAGCCTCGTTATTTAACACAAAAGTTTATAGAGTGGAAGTTGGTGAAGCTAACTTAACAGAAATGGCTGACCTTTTACGAAATAAAGGATTAATAGTAAAAATTTTGGGAGAAGGATCAAATGGGGGAAATATTACATACCCTTCAAAAGTAAGAGACCCACTAACAACTCTCTTTAGCATCATAAAATTGCTTAAAATCAAAAATCTTTACAAAATATGGTGTTCAATATCTAATAATTCATATAATGAACACTATACTCTTGAGGACATATTAAAGACAATCAATTTTTATAGCAATGTAGAAGTATCATCAGAAAAAGCCATGCTTAAAATAAAAGCAAAAAATCAAGAAATACTAAAAACCAACTATGAAAAATTATTAGAAAAAGAATTCAACAATAATACCGTATTACAAAAACTACCAATACATAATTATGAAATTATAAATTATGAGGGTATTAAACAAACTCTATCTAGAACAGGTGACTCATCAGGAGGGCTTAAAGTTTTATTTAAAAATAATAAACATGAAATAATTGCTAGTTTATGGTTCCGTGGCTCAAAAACGGAACCAATATTTAGAGTATTAAGTGAGGTCATATCTGAACATAATGATTTACTATATCCTCTCTTAGATTTTCATACAGATTTAATACACTCGGCTAACTCTTTAACCTAATTAACATACAGAAATTATGACACAAAATTCAAACAAATTGATTTCTTATGGTTAATTACGCGGTACAACTTACATACTTGGATTATTTTTTAAAATTTTCTCTACATTTCTTCTAACCCCATCCCACGTCTTTGATATACCCATCAAATTTTTAGCATTTTTTATAACTTCTACTGCAACTTTTCTAGTTTTACTTGTCCCTTCAAATATTATTTCATCAATATAACCCTTTTTAGCTTTAAAAAATTTTCTTCTCTCTCTAATTGGTATTAAAAATTGATTTAAAACCTCAAAAAGCCTCTCTTTAACTTCAACATCTCCAATTGTACCCTTCCTATACCTAGTTTTAAACTCATAAAGCTCATCAATATTACTATTAAAAAGATCATGATAAATAAAAACAGGATTACCATCAACTTCTCCTGGTATATCTGCTCTCACTCTTTTTGGATCTGTAAACATAGACATAACTTTCTTACGCAATAATTCCTCATCATCACTTAAAAATATCGCATTACCAAAACTTTTACTCATCTTAACCTTGCCATAAATTCCCACAAGAGCCTGAGAATCTGTAAAGACAGCTTCAGGGATTGGAAAAAAATCTCCATAAAGATAATTAAATTTCCTAGCAAGTTCTCTTGTAAGTTCAATATGAGCCTCATTATCACGTCCAACTGGAACTAAATTAGCCTTTGTCATCAAAATATCCGCACTCATAAGAACAGGATAACCCAAAAGTCCATAAGGAATCTCAGATAGTCCAGCAGCAATACTCATGTCCTTGATACTAGGAATCCTTTGCAAACGATTAACCATTACAATCATTGATAGTACTAAATTTAACTCTAAAAGCTCAGGTATAGCTGATTGCAAATAGATATTAACTTTTTCAGGATTAATCCCACACGCCAAATAATCCAAAACCATTTCTCTAACATTAACAGATATTTCATTAATGCTTTTTAAATCTGGTTTTGTAGTAAGAGTATGCAAATCCGCTATAATAATATAAGTCTCATATTCCTCCTGATACTTTAATCTATTAACAATAGACCCAACATAATGCCCTAAATGAAGAGAGCCTGTAGGTCTATCCCCTGTAAGCATAACTTTTCTCTGCAAACCTAACTCTCCTTATTATTATCAACACTTAAGATCTTTGAACCACTTAAAAACACAGAAAAAGGTTTTAAACACACTATATTATCTACTATTACTTTTATAATCACTGTAAAAGGATAGGCTATTAAAAGTCCCACAATACCCCAAAGCCATCCCCAAAAGAAAAGAAAACAAAGCAGTAAAAAAGGAGAAAGATCAAGCCTATGTCCTTGCATCTTAGGCTCAAGAATATTCCCAATCAACATTTGAACAAATGTATTATATATAAATATATAAAAAACCAAATTTAAATTAGGATAAAACTGTACTAAAGCAGCTATCACAATAAAAAAAACCGCCAAAATTGAACCTATACTTGGAATAAAATTAAAAACAAATGTAAGAACCCCCCATACACGAGGAAAATCTTGTCCAAACAACTTTAAACCTATAAACACTAAAAACCCTGTAAGACAACTAACAAAGAGCTTTATTCCCAGATACTTACTAATCTGATTATTTATTGTACTTAAAGCCTCAATAAATATACTCGAAACAGATTGTTTAAAAGCATTTTTAACCTTGATATCAAAAATGTGTATTTCTGATAGTAAAAAATATAACAATAAAAATAATACAACCAAACTACTTGCAAATCCAATAATCTCATTAGATATCCGAGTTAAAAAAGGATAAATATATTTAGAAAAATCTATATTGCTAATAATATCACTATCTAACTTATATTTTTCAAGAATATCTACCATAATAAAAATTAACTGCTTCTGATAATAAGGTAATTGATCAATTAATACAGTAACACTATAATAAACAAAACTAAAAACCAAATAAGAAAATGAAAAAAGAACAAAAAAAATTACAAAAACTATTAAAACTCTTGGGATCTTTAGTTTTTTAAGAAAAGTATAAATGGGATATACCAAAAACCCAAGAACCACCGCAATAGCTAAAGGTTTAAATATTGTTTGTGCTATTTTTAAAATAGCAATTAACATTACAATCAAAGCTACAACATAAAACACAGACTGTAATTTAACAAACTTTAATCTATCAGTTGATTTTAGCTCTAAAGACATCTCATTGCTCCTTCAATATATCTTAATTATTATGAAAAATATTTAAAAACAAAATCAATATTCACTCACGAATATTTGCCAAAATTTAAAATCAATTTATATATTTAAATGAATCTTTTCCATTATCCAATTATATAACTTAGTTCCCTTACTATAATTAGCTTCGGCTAAATCCCCTACTCTTTTCTCTTTAACTAGCCTCTTAGCATTCTCATCATTGCCATGATAAACCGTCAACGTATTTTTATAATGATTTAAGCTGTTATTCAAAATTTCAAAGGCTGGAATATCATTAAAACCATCTGCAATATAAAACATATTTTCAAAAGGAATCTCTCTTCTACCTTTAGGAATCCTCTTATTAATTTTATCATAAGATCCCTTATTTAGCTCGAAAATTACCCGGGTTTTTATTGTATGATCTACGAAATAACATACGCTACTTAAAACAACATTTTCTGAAAATTTATTATCTAAATTCTGATAAAAAGGCATAAGGTATGTGTCTATAAATTCACAAGCCCAAACCTTAGTAACATAAGGAGCAATACTACTTCCCAAAATCATCTGCCTAAAACCACTTGAAACAACATAAATATTTATCACAGTAGCTGACTTCTTTAAACTTCGATTTATTTCATCGATTTCTTTAAACAAAGAAAGAACTCCTTCAAAAAATCTCAATTTTGAGCCCAATTCAAATAATATTTTATTATTTAAACCTTTAAAAATACCTTCCCTGACATATGTTAAAAAATGTGACAAATATATCATTTCATTAGCAATGATATTACAATAATTTTTATTATAAGTAATAGATAAATTTTCAACTTCACTCCAAAATAAACTAGCATCAACATTATACTCATCAAAAAGTACCTGTTGCATATTACCATAAATTAAAGTGTCATCAAAATCAAATATCAAAGCTATAATCTTTTCTTTTCTACCCATAAACAAAAAATAAATTTAAATCAACATTAACTCGTATTATAATATATACTTATATATGGTAAGATAATACCATATATAAGTATATATTGAATAAAAATGATTATGATAGATATAAGTAGTATAAATCAAATAAAAGATATTACATCTAAAGTATTAGATATAAGTTTAATCAGCATTTTAGTTTATTATATCTATAAAAATGTCATTAATTCTTATTCTGTAAATTTACTCAAAGGAATGATCATCATTACATCTATTGGTATCAATCACAAAAAACTACTAAATAAAACATAGCAAATATATTGCCAATTTATTGTGTATAAGTTGAGATAATAAGATACGATACCTCCCAAGCTAATAAAAAAACAAATTTTTCTGTAGCATTGGGTTGCCAACCAGTCTACTTAGCAAATAAAAGGGATTGGGAATTATGCGGATCTATTAGCTTTTTTGAGTTTGTTGCAGAAAAATTTTTCATATTTTAGCTCGTATAAATACTTTAATGGGGGTATATAATAATCTTATTGTTTAATCTGATCTTGAACAAGAGTCAATTAAGAGATAAGATATTTTAAGAAAAGCCGAAAGAAATAATGATAGAGAAACTTGTCTACTGTTCTTAATTGTAGGTTATGTAAGAAATTATCTACTTAGAAATGATAAATGGACTACCCATTCTTCATTTTCAAGTTTCACATTAACTATTTAAAATCTTTGATCTAAGGTTTTGGATTACTCAAATCTACCTATTAGAGTCTTAGAATCTATAGCTAGAATACCAAATTCAGTTTCTCAGATACTCTACCTACAGTAAGCGCCTGCATTCTCTACTGTAGACTTAACATGCCAACAAAAATAGTTAGAGTCTCTTTGGTCTAAAATTTTAAGGTAAGGAATAGGGTTTCTCATTACCTCAACTAATACACTAATATTATCGCTCGATCAGTCCTTATCTCAAGTAAAACGTGTATACAGACTATTTTCATTTAAACCTAAGCACTGCTTACTTGCAAAATACGATAAGAATTATCAACAAACATAGTAAAATCATAATCATAAAGAAATAATATAAATATGTTCTTACATCTACTATCAGTAGACATCTTACCCAACCATATAATAGTATCTATTACATTCCCTAACTAGTTATCATCGTGCCTCCCACACCATTTATTCCTTCAATAACTTTATTCAATGATGTAATAATTGCCTCCCTATTTCCTTTAGATTTTACAAATCCAATACTTGCCTCTACTTTAGGCAACATAGACCCTGATGCAAAATGTCCTTCTCCTATATATCTCTCTAAATCAACAATATTTACCTTGTCAAGTAAAATTTCATCCTTTTTGCCAAAATTTAATGCTACCTGATCAACAGCAGTAACTATCAATAATTTATCTGCTCCAATATCTTGTCCTAACCTAGATGACGCAAAGTCCTTATCAATTACTCCACTTACTCCTTTAATAATTCCTATGTCATCTCTTATAACAGGAATACCACCTCCTCCACACGCAATCACTATAAATCCTTTATTCATTAATTCACTTATCTCTTCAATTTCTATAATCTCAATCGGCTTAGGCGATGCTACCACTCGCCTATAACCTCTTCCACTATCTTCTCTCAAAATATATCCCCTACTTGCAAGCTCTTCCGCTCTTATCTTATCATAAAATGGTCCAATAGGCTTGCTAGGCTTCTTAAAACACTCATCTTCTTTATCCACCAAGACTTGCGTAAGCACTACTACTACTCCCCGTCTAATTCCTCGCTTACACATCTCATTCCGCAGTGCCTGCTCAATATAATACCCTATCATCCCTTGACTCATACCAACACACACATCAAGCGGTGCCAATGGTGTCTCTTTACACATCTCATTCTCTAATAAAATCCTTCCTACTTGCGGGCCATTACCATGACTGATAATTACCTCATAACCATACTCTATTAAATCTACTATCTCACATACACTGCTCTCTATTCTTGCCAATTGATCACAAAATGTTCCTTCTCCACCCTCTAACGCATTCCCCCCAAGACTTATTACAATTCTTTTACTCATACATACTCCCTAATTTTTTACAAATATACATTTGCCATTATCACTAAAATACATATTACAAATTCAATCACAAATATTGGCATTACAAATTTAAACCAACTACCATAACTAATCTTTGCTATACCCAATACAGCCATTATAACTCCACTTGTTGGGGTTAATAAATTAACTAGACCTGATGCTGTTTGCATACCCAACACAACTGATGACCTTGGCATGTCTAAAAAATCAGCCAATGGCGCCATCATTGACATTGTTAAACTTGCATGTCCTGATGATGAAGGCACAATAAACCCTATACACATCTGTACAAGTTCGTTTAACACTATAAATAGACCTTTAGGTACCCCATATAAAAATTCTGATGCTGCATTTAATATAGTTCCCGTAATCATTCCCTCATCAGCTATTATCATCACTCCTCGAGCCATGCCTATAATAAGAGCTGCTGTCATCATATCTTTAGCTCCCTCTACAAACGTTTCCCACATCTTTAATTCGCTCATTTTACATATAAATGCTGATAAAATTGCTGTACCAAGATATAACATCGTCATCTCTTGCATCCACCAACCAAGCTCCAAAATACTATATATTAAAAATACAATCATCACCCCATATAATACCAATACTATCTTTCGTCTATTTGTAAATTCAGGCATGACATTTTCCTTATCACCCATCTTACTTTTAACAAATAGATTATAATGACCTTCCCTTTGTTCATACACAATAGACCTCTTAGGATCATTCTTTATCCTAATCGCATATAGCAACACATACACTATAGCTACAGACACAGAAACTATATACAAAATAATACGAAAATAAAAACCATCCTTTATTTCAATACCAGCTATTGCTGATGCTATACCTGTAGCAAATGGATTAATAGTAGATGCCATGGTTCCAACACCAGCTCCCAATCCAATAATTGCAACAGCTACAATATTATCATAGCCCAAAGCTATTACTAATGGAATCATAATAAGATAAAATGGAAGTGTCTCTTCATACATACCTGTTGTAGTCCCTCCTATGGAAAAAATAAACATCATAAATGGTATCAAAAGTTTATCCTTATTTCCCATTTTTTTAATTGCTGCAGCTATCCCTGCATCAACCGCACCGGTTCCTAAAATCACTCCATAAGCTCCACCAACAATCAAAACAAATACAATAACTTCAACAGCATGCTCCATGCCTTTAGCCATTGCTGTTAAAATAGTAAAAATACCATCCAAAAATCCCCGAGAAACTCTTTCTACTGTATGATAAGTCCCCGCCACAACAACTTCTTGTAATTTTCCATTAACTTCTCTTGTTTCCTCAGAAAATTTACCAGCAGGCACTATATAAGTTAATATAGTCATAAACACTATTAAAGAAAATACTATAGTAAAACTACTTGGCATTTTATTCTTCTTAACCATCTTATCTCTCCTAATAAATTTACATTTTCCTAATTTAAATTTATAACTAATTATCCCAAAGTTCCAACCATTACAGCCTTAATAGTATGCAATCTATTCTCAGCCTCATCAAACACAACAGATTGACCACTTTCAAAAACATCATGTGTAACCTCAATACCTTCAAGCCCATATTTATCAAATATTTCATTACCAATCACCGTATTTAAATCATGAAAAGCCGGTAAACAATGCATAAATATCGCATCTTCCTTTGCCAATTTCATAAGCTCACTATTAACTTGATATGGTCTTAACAATTTAATTCTTTCATTCCAATTAGTCTCACCCATAGACACCCAAACATCAGTATAAACAATATCAGCATCCTTCACTGCTTCCTCAAGAGAACTAGAAATAGTAATATTACCTCCACTCTCAGCAGCTATCAATCTTGTCTTGCTTACCAATTCTGGATCTGGAAAAAGTTCTCTTGGCGCAAATATTCTAAAATCCATTCCCATAATAGCACACCCTTCCATTAAAGAATTAGCAACATTATTTCTACCATCGCCACAAAAGACCATCTTCAAATTTTTCAAACATCCCTTATGTTCTTCGATAGTCATAAAATCAGCAAGTACTTGTGTTGGATGGGCAACATCTGTTAATCCATTATAAACCGGAACACTAGCATACTTAGCTAAATCCTCAACTGCTTTTTGAGAAAACCCTCTAAATTCAATAGCATCATACATTCTTCCTAATACTCTTGCGGTATCAGCTATTGACTCCTTTTTACCTATCTGACTACCGGTTGGCCCCAAATAAGTAACATGGGCTCCTTGATCATAAGCAGCAACCTCAAATGCACATCTTGTTCTTGTTGAGTCCTTCTCAAAAATTATAGCTATATTTTTTCCTTTAAGTTTTTGTTCTTCAAATCTTGCATACTTAGATTTCTTCAAACTATGAGACAAATCAAGTAAATATCTCAAATCTTTTTGAGTAAAATCTAAAAGTCTTAAAAAACTTCTCCTTCGTAAATCGTCTCGTAAATCATACATAAATATCTCCTCCTTTAAACTAAATATCTTCCCTTATTAAAGGCATAGACATACATCTAGGGCCTCCTCTTCCTCGTGAAAGCTCACTAGAAGGCATTTTATAAACTTTAATCCCAAATTCCTCAAGCAATTTATTAGTTACATGATTCCTAGAATAAACTATTACTTCTCCAGGTGCTATTGCTAAAGTGTTAGCACCATCATTCCACTGTTCCCTTGCTCCATGAATTAAATCCCCTCCAGCACACTTTATCATATTAACTTTACTTCCAAGATAGAAGCCTAAAATATCCTCCAATCTCGCCTTTTCACTCTTAACTTTAATACTGCCAGAACCCAAATCATAAGTCAAAGCATAAATGGTAAATTTCATATCCTCACTAGTAAAACTTGTAAAAGTAGTATGATCTATTTGAGTAAAAACCGTATCTAGATGCATATAAGCCCTACTTTGCGGGATTTGAAAAGCTAAAATAGTACTAAAAGATGTTTTTTGTTGAAAAAGTTTGCGGGCTACTTTTTCAACAGATTCAGATTCGGTTCTCTCAGAAATACCAATAGCCAAAACATCACGACTTAGAACTAACTCATCTCCACCTTCTAACGTAGTATCTTCATCTCTAGTATACCATATAGGAACATTGTCTCTATAAATAGGATGATATTTAAAAATATACTCTGCAAATATTGTTTCCCTACGTCTAGCCCTAGTTTGCATCCTATTTATTGTTACACCATGACCAATACTCGCAAAAGGATCTCTCGTAAAGAGTATATTAGGCATAGGATCAATAATTAAAGGATATTCACTGTTTACTAAAGAGTTTAGAGAATCAGATTTATAATTTTTAAGATCATCCCTTGTAACCCCAGCTATCATTTTTGAAATCATGTCATTAACAGACATATTATAAAAATAATTCTTCAAAGCTTGCGTCTTATTCTCAGTTCTGATCCCTGCTTCAAGAATAAATTGTGATATAAATTGCTCTTTGACACTATCACACTGAGAAATAGTTTCACTAATTAAATCCTCAATATAGACAACTTCAACTCCATTATTTCTTAAAATATCCGCAAAGGCATCGTGTTCTTGCCTTGCCACTTCAAGATAAGGAATATCATCAAACAATAACCTTTGCATTATTGAAGGAGTCAGATTTTCTAATTCTTCTCCTGGCCTATGTAGCAACACTTTCTTTAAACGACCTATTTCTGAGAATACATTTATTGGTTTTAAATACTGCATAACAAAAACCTCTATTTTTATAAAAAAGTTTAAAAATTTTTAATTTATTATACTTAATTAATATATTAAAACTTAAATGATAAAAAATCAACATAATTAAAACCTATAAAAAACAAACAAGTTTAATACCTAAATAAATATGATAAAATATTGATATGCAAAATCTTACATATATTATATATATATTCACTTTAATAAATCTCTACCTAATATGTTCGTGTTCTTTATTTAGCAAAAATGATCAAAAAAATTATGGTTCAAATACTATCCTGTTAACCCATAACTATCCACCTAATCATGCCCTCGTAACTAATATGACATATACTACATATCACATACCATCACATCTAATAAGTACATTATTAGAGCATACAAAATCTCCCAATTTATTAAAAACATTAGCAATAGATTTAAAAATAAGTCCCCAAAAAATAGAAGAAATACAAAACTATCTACTGGCCTATCAAAGACATCTAAATAATTCACAAGAATGGAAAAAATTTATTGAACAAAGCAATATAAATGGATATTTAATCATTAAAGTTGATACAAGCTTTAGAGAAAAATCTGACGAAATTAAACTAAACTCACTTAATAAAAAGTTTACAGAGCTAACAGAAGCACAAATGTATTTAGACAAGGAAATTTTAGCATCATTAGAACAAATATTTCACGAAAAAAATATGGGATATATACCCATTGAAAACACTAACTCTTTTTTCCCTCAAGACAGCATAACCAATTATGCTGTCAATAAAGATATAATAAATGGAATAGAATACATATCTCCTCACATAATAGCAAATCAACTATTAAAAATTAATGACAAACAATACTTCAAGAGATTCATGCTTCATTTACAAATTGAAAATAACAAAATAACAGAAATACTGCAAAAACAAACAATTGCTGATGAATACAACAATTCATATTATTCAACAAACTCACAACAAAAATTAAACTCAACAAATAATTATAACTTAATCCCTAATATCATAGATCCAGAAACAGGAATAGAAATAACACCGCAAAAACTAAGATCCATTTTATCAAATGGAGACATACTGCTAATAAAACCAAAAATAGATTGGACTGATTTTTTCTACTTTTGGCAACACACAGGAATATTTGACGCTGATAAGTATGACAATACAAAAAAAATTGTATTTAAAGGAGAAGACAGCTTCGATATAAAATCAGTAATCACAAGCAATCAAATCAAATTTGACACAGCATCTGTTCAAGGTTCAGGCTATGAAAAACTCACAACTTATATACAATCAAGGATACTAAAAATATTCTCACCCATAACAGATAAAAGAACTATCCAAAAAGCAATAAATTTTGCTAAAAACAGATATGTTGACAATAATTTTGGATATATGGTGCCCCTGTTATCTTCTAATATGTGGACTGACTCAATTAATCTTGAAGAGATCCACCATAAAACTTATTGCTCATTAGTAGTTGACAGAACATACAGAATAGCTGGTCTTGATGTCTCAAGAAATTATGAAGTATCTGGTATAGTAACTCCTGGGGAGATAAACGCAGCTGCTTACGATTTTTATATGTCATACACAATATCAGGAATATTTCCTAGTATGTTACCAAAAAGAGTTATCAAACCAACTCTTAGAGAAAAATTTATTGGATACAATAGAGAAATAAAAGATTTAATAGAAATAAAAAGTTCAAAAGAAAAAAGGTTTGGCAGATCTTGCAATATAATTAATTCTTGGTGCTTAGGGAGTTAATTCAACATGAAAAAATACTACGCATGCATATTAAACGACAAAAATGAAAAAATGATCTTTACATCTTGGGAAGAATGCAAAAACAAAATTATAGGACAAAAAAATAAAATAAAGAGCTTCAAAACAAAAGAAGAAGCAAAAAATTGGCTCTCAAGAGATGGAAAGAGCGATATCTACCCAGCAGGAATATACTTTGACTCTGGAACTGGAAGAGGCAAAGGAGTAGAAATTAGAGTTGTTAATGAAAAAAGAGTATCCATACTAAACAAAGTAATAGATCAAAGTCTAATTAATGATTATAATAATTACTACGTTAAAGATTTTGATGGAATTAGCAACAATTATGGCGAACTTTTAGGACTCTATATTGCACTCAAAATAGCATTACAAGAAAACACAAAGAACATATTTGGAGATAGCAAGCTAGTAATTGATTATTGGTCTAAAGGATTTTACAATAAAAACTTAAACAAAAATACCATCAAATTAATTCAAAATGTGACCAAATTAAGACATACTTTTGAAGAAAAAGGAGGAACAATACTATTAATATCAGGGGACAATAATATTGCGGATCTTGGCTTCCATAAAAAGTGAAATAATATTTATACAAAGCAAAACACATGCAAACACAAAATATTTTTAAAATATGCATAATCATACCGATCATAATCTCCTGTACTACAATAAGGTTAAAACAAGAATATAAACAAGTTTTAAGATAATAAAATCCAATGCCCAATATATCAGTGTAGAGACACTATTGAGGTATCAGACGAATATTTATATTGAGTGTACAAATACAAGTGAAGAAATCGTAAAAATAAACTGGCAACATACAAATTTAAACTCCAAAAACATTGTTACAACAAAAAATGATACTAAACTAATAAATAAACTCAAAATTTATAAAAATAAATACAAAGAACTATTAATTGGACCAAGAACTTCTCAATCATTTAAAATTTATTTATTAGGGAAACCTGAGCAAAACACTAAGATCTCAATCAATAACTCAAAAATACAAATCAATAACTCAAAAATACAAAAGCATATATTTAACAAAATCAAATATCCAGCTACTTTAAAATTGAGTATAACAAAAACTAACATTAATCCAAACCAAATCATTGATATTGTAATATCAAAAATCCCAAAAATGTAAAAAAGTTCAAACCTATAAAAATCATTATTTTAAATAGATAATCAGCTAATACTATTTATTTCTTAGATTTACGGTTAATTAAAAGTTCATACTTAGTACTTGCATTACTTTCCAACGATGATTTAACAGGTTCAAAGAAATTCCAAGAAATATAAATTGAAAAATTATTTCTCCAAATAGAAGAATACCTATCGCTATTATCCTTTAAAATATCTGGACTTAAACTATACTCTCCGACAAATTGCCAATCATAAAAATTAAATTTAAAGCTCGTACTAATTTTCTTGATTTTAAATAATGATTTCTTTCTATCCTGAATATTAAAGAAATTAAATGACTGAAACAGATCCGCAAACAAATTAACCGTTTCAAACTCAGCCTGTTCCATATATCCTCCAAAATATCTAAAAGTTTTAGTATTAATAGAACGAGTTGAAAGATTCAACTCAAAAAACTTGGTATACCTAAACTTAAAAGTAAACTCAAACCAAAATTCATTATCAACAAATTTTTGCAAATTCATTTTCCATCCAACATCTGTTCCCAGTCCAATTTTAAGTTTTTCATCAAAAAACTTAAAATCATATAAATCTTTTTTATACTGAAAACTTAAAGAATAGGGAATAAGATTAGTTGTAGACCCTACCTTTGCAAAATCGCCAATCAATTTATCATACTTATACTCAAAATCATTTTTCATAGCAAATTCAAATAGAAAATCATAAACATTAAACTTAAACGAAAGTTCAGATAACCCATTAATCAAAGGATCATAAGCAACAAGAAAGATAAGCTTTAAATAATCTAAATATCTTGGCTCTATCTTATAATATAAAGCAGGATGCATTTCTAAATTTTTATAAGGAGAAATGGGTTTTAAAGGTTTTAAATTAACAGAAGTATTTTTAAAAACAGACTTTTTCTCGTCTTTCTTAAATTTTTTATCATATTTAATTCCAATACCTACTTCTTGTAACAAATAAGGAAATTCCATAGCAAACTTGAGCTCAGAAGAAGCATATATACTTTCAAAAGTATTTTTCAGCACACCTGAAAGACTAGTAGTAAAAAATCTATAGTCATAAATCAAGCCAAAATTCAATTCTTGATGCAAAGTCTCAGGACTTTTTAAAAAAATGGTATTGTTCTTGCCATCCAACATCTTAGAATCTTTATCATATTTTTTATCAAATGAATAAAGAGTAATTTTGTTCTCAAACTTAATACTACTACGAGAAAAAGCAGGATACAGCATAAAAGGCAATAAATTTAAATTAACTTTATTAATAAGTGAATGTTCGCCCTTCTTATCTTTATCGACTAAATTATAATCTTTGTCTAAAGGATTATACTCAGTAGTACTAAGATACAAAACATCTTCAAAAGTAACAAGCCGATTATAAAAATCAGCATGAAATTTCAAATCTATTTTATTTTTAATCTCAAACAAATAGGTCTTCACATCATATTTAAACTCCTGGGGAGATTTAAATTTAGAATCATCAAAAAATATATTATTTTTAAAATAAGGATTCATTCCCAATCTTATATAAAAAGAATCTTGTTTACTCAGATTATCAGAAACAATTGGTTTGGGGGATAAATAAACATCTTTGGTTAAATCTTTTTTTTCCACAAGTTTCTTTGCATTACTTTTATCTTTGTCATCCTCAACATCATCTCCAACATTTTTGACCTTGGGTACCATAATTATTTCTTTACCCTTAGAATTAGAAAAAGAAGTCCAACCGTTATTATAAAGCTCTTTCTGAAAATTTAAATCGATATAAGGCAGATAAACTCTCTCTAAATAAAACCATTTCCTAGTTGGATCGTTAAAACTCTTAGGATTTTTACCAAAAATATTCTCATAACTTGCCAATTTAAAAGTAAATCCAAGATTATTTAATCTATAATCAATAAGGGTATTATCATAAAAAGTTCGATTATAAAAAGAAGATAAATTCCAATCGAATCCACTTATCATCTTTTCTGTCTCTGATGAATCTTTTAGAGGACTTAAAATGGAAAAAAATGTTGCGCTCTCTAATCTATCTTTAAAGTCAATCATCACATAAGGATCTGAATAATGCTCAAAAATCAATGAAAAAAGCGCATCACTGACTAAAAATTCAGACTTAGATTTAAGCAAATACCTAAAGGGAACCTCAAATCCAAATATGTCACCCTTATTTATATTATCAAAACTAAAAAGGGAGTAATTGATACTATTACCCGAAAAAGGACGATAGTCACCTGAGAAATTATGATCATATAGAGTTCTTGTCAAGCCTATACCAAAACTACCTTCAAAAGTTTTAAAAAGATCTAAAGTATCACCTAAATCAAAATCAATACCTGAATAAAACCCCAAATTAGAATAAATATCAAAAATCAATTTAACATGGTCTTGATTAACTTTAGAGACAATATCTTCTGCAAAGAAATAAGTTAAATAACCATTTCTAATATAAGATTTTTTATCTGAATTGTATACTGAATGAAAATCAAAATCTAAAAAAGAAACTTCATCAATATTAGCAGATTTTTTCCCCAGTAAATATACAGTATTAAAAAGAGTAAGACCTTTTCTTGAAGAATATCCTAAAGACGGATTAAAAAACAAACTATCACCTGGTTTAAAAAAAAATGGAATATAGAATATAGGTACTCTTCCTATATAAAACACAGCCTTTAAAACACCAAGATCCCCAGATGGCAAAATCCATATCTTAGAGGCCCGAATAGAATAATAAGGTTCTGGAACCTTACTAGTTGTAATAAAAGCCTCTTCTAATATGTTTGAATCATTATCCAATTTCCTTAAAACTTTGCCCCCAAATGAAACAATATGATCAATTAAATTTTTATTCATTTTCTTTTGAACAATTCCATTTTTGAGAAGAAAATTCTGAGAATCAAAATCAATAAATAATTCACCACCATAAAAATACAACTTCTCATCAGTACTTAAATCAAATTTATATTCAACATTTCCACTAGAAAAAAGCTTCTTGGAATTTTTATTAAAAATAATTTTATCACCCTTAATGTTATGCTTTTTATTATCTTTAATGTCTTCAATAATAAGATTTACTTTTCCTTTAAATATGATAGTTTCATCCCCAGTAATCTCATAAGTAAAATTTTCAAGATTATCTGTACTTTCAATGATTATTTTATATCTGCCTACATCTTTACTATCTTTTGAAAAAAGTTCAGGAGATATACCAAATTTTTCCAAAAGTAATGACTTTATCTTAGAAACATCCTTCTCCTCAATACCTTCTCTTAATGCCCATTTTTTCAAATCTTCATCACTAGAAAGTTCAAGTTCTTTCAAATTAGCTTTTTGCATTAAAGTTAGATTTTTCTTATCTTTTAAACTTTTCTTATCATTAACATCTTGAGCAAACAAGATAAAACAATTAAAAATACTTACCAAAAATAATATTACAAAAGATCTTTTAAAAACATTCCCGTATAGGAACTCTTGCATTTTGAAACCTCTTCAGGAGTTCCAGATACAACAATATTTCCTCCAGATACTCCACCCTCAGGACCTAAGTCTATTATATAATCTGCCTGTTTAATCACATCTAAATTATGTTCTATAAGGACTACAGTGTTTCCATTTTGAACAAGCAATTGCAATACCTCTAACAATTTCCTTATATCATCAAAATGCAAACCTGTTGTTGGTTCATCAATAATATAAAAAGTCTTTCCTGTACTCTTTTTGCCAAGCTCAAAAGCCAATTTAATCCGTTGAGCTTCTCCTCCTGAAAGGGTTGTTGATGCTTGACCTAATTTAATATATTCAAGCCCCACTTCTTTTAAAATCTCTAAATAATGATTAACCTTTGGAATATTTTCAAAAAAATTTTTAGCCTCAAGAACACTCATTTCTAAAACATCATAAATATTTTTTCCCTTATACCTAATCTCCAAAGTTTCCTCATTAAATTTTTTTCCCTTGCACAAATCACAAGGAACAAAAACATCAGGCAAAAAATGCATCTGAATATTTAAATATCCATCACCTTGACATTTTTCACAACGCCCACCCTTAACATTAAAAGAAAATCTACCAGCCTTAAACCCTCTTGCTCTAGACTCTGGAAGCTTTGCAAAAAGTTCCCTAATCTCTGTAAAAAACCCAACATAAGTTGCAGGATTTGATCTTGGTGTTTTACCTATTGGTTTTTGATTTACCTGAATAACTTTATCAATTTGCTCATACCCAATGACATCTTCAAAACCATCAAAACAACTTGTATTTGATTTTAACCTACTATCAAGAGCAGGATATAATATCTCATTAAGAAGGGTACTCTTTCCACTACCAGAAACCCCCGTTATTACAGTAAAAACTCCCAAAGGAATACGCACATTAATATTTTTTAAATTATTTTTACTAGCACTCAAAAGTACAATTTCAGCTTTTCCTACTTTACGTCTTATTTTTGGAACTTCTATTTTAAGTTGACCGCTTAAATACTTACCAGTCATACTATGGTCATTATTTAAAATATCAGATAAAGTTCCCTTAGCAACTATTTCTCCACCATAAATCCCAGCCCCAGGTCCAACATCAATAATATAATCAGCGGTACGCAAAGTCTGCTCATCATGCTCTACAACAATTACCGTATTACCAAGTTCTTTCAAATTAACAAGAGTACTTATTAATTTTTCATTATCCCTTTGATGCAATCCAATACTAGGCTCATCAAGTACATAAAGAACTCCAGCAAGAGCCGATCCTATTTGAGTAGCAAGTCTAATTCGTTGAGCTTCACCCCCTGAAAGAGTCCCAGACATCCTATCTAAATATAAATAAGAAAGTCCAACATCAATCAAAAATTTAAGCCTGCTTTTAATTTCTTTTAAAATCTCTCTAGAAATTTTAAGATTAAGCTCATCTAGCTCAATCTTATCAAAAAAAGAATAAGAATCTATAACAGAAAGATTACTAAGTTCTTGAATATCTTTGCCGCACAACTTAACAGACAACGCCCCAAGACTTAATCGCTTACCCTTGCAAGAATTGCAAGTTTTGCGAGACATCAAACCCTCATAAAATGATCTAGCACTCTCAGACTCAGTTGCAAGATAACGCCTCTTTAAAAGAGGAATAAGGCCCTCAAATTCCTTAGAATAATAAAAACCACCTTTGATTTCTTTACTCTCCATTTCTTTAGATTTATAGATAAAATCTATCTTTTCATTGGCACCATACAAAATCTTTTTAAGAATATCTTCAGAAATATCTTTTATAGGGGTATCTAAACTAAAACCATAATGCTTAGCAAGTCCCTTAAAAATTGATAAAGCCCAAGACGAACTGGGTTTAAAGGTAATAAATGCATCATCATTAAAAGAAAGCTTCATATTAGGACAAATCTTTTCAAAATCAAAATCAAGTGTAATTCCAAGACCCGAACATTCACTACAAGCCCCAAATGGACTATTAAACGAAAAAAGCCTTGGTTCTATGACAGGAAGAGAAAAACCACACAAAGGACAACTATTATGTTCTGTAAAGATTTTATCTATTTTTTCTAAATCATTTTCAATCTCAACACGTAAATACCCATTAGAAACCGATAAAGCAGTTTCAATAGATTCTGAAAGTCTAATTCTTACATTACTACTCAATTTTATCCTGTCTACTATAATTTCAACATTATGTTTCTTATTTTTATCTAAGTTCAAATTAACAGCATCTTCTATCAAATAATCTTGAGAATTTACTCTTACCCTACTAAACCCTTGATTTAATATCTTTTCAAGCTCTTTTTTATGAGCACCCTTTGCACCCATAACAACAGGCGCAAATAATATAACCTTAGACCCTTCAGCATAACTTAAAATAGTATTAATCATATTATCTAAAGATTGTTCCTCTATTAAACTTCCATCATTTGGACAATATGGCTTACCAATTTTAGCAAATAGCAATCTATAATAATCATAAATTTCAGTAATTGTACCAACAGTTGATCTTGGATTACTGCTTATTGTCCTCTGCTCAATTGAAATAGCAGGAGAGAGTCCACCTATATATTCAACATTGGGTTTTTTCATTACTCCCAAAAACTGCCTTGCATAAGATGACACAGACTCCATATATCTTCTCTGACCTTCTGCAAAAATTGTATCAAAAGCCAAAGAGGACTTACCAGAACCACTCTTCCCAGATATAACTACCAAACTATTCCTTGGAATATCAACATTAACATTTTTTAAATTATGCTCTCTTGCACCTTTGACAGTAATTTTTTCTCTCAAGATATAAACTCCTCGATTTCAAAATTTTCACCTCTTACTTAACAAGATCCCTTATTTTATCTCGCAAAAAGATAGCATCCTCAAATCTTTCATCACAAACTGCCTCTTCAAGTTTAAACTTAAGCTTAATGATAAGATCCTTTTTAGATAATTTGTCATCAGAAATAATTTTTTCAATGTCATAATCAACGGTTTCATTTTTTAATTCTTTTTCTAAAATATTTTGTACTTTTTTAATAATAGTTCTTGGAATAATATTATTTTTTTTATTGTATTCAATTTGAATATTTCGTCTTCTATTAGTTTCGTCAATAGCCTCTCTCATTGCACTACTTACGTGATCGTAGTACATTATAACACAACCATTTGAGTTTCTAGCAGCTCTACCAATCATTTGGATCAGAGAAGTAGTAGATCTTAAAAATCCTACTTTATCAGCATCCAGTATGATAACAAGAGAAACTTCGGGAATATCTAAACCTTCCCTTAATAAATTAATGCCCACAATAACATCAATTTCTGATTTTCTAAGAGATGTAATAATATCTACTCTCTCAATAGCATTAAACTCTGCATGCAAATATCTAGCCTTTATATCAAGACTCAATAAATAATCTGTTAAATCCTCAGCCATTTTTTTTGTTAAAGTTGTAATTAAAACCTTTTCATTTAAAGCCACTCTTTTTTGAATTTCATTATAAAGATCTTCCATCTGTCCATCTGAAACTCTAAGAATAATCTCTGGATCAATCAGACCCGTTGGACGGATTATTTGTTCAGCAATAACACTACTCTTTTCACACTCTTCAAGGCCAGGGGTTGCTGAAATAAAAACAACCTGATTAATCAAAGATTCAAATTCATGATATTTAAGAGGTCTATTTGCAAGTGCTGATGGAAGTCTAAATCCAAAATTTACAAGATTTAATTTTCTTGAATAATCTCCATTATACATTCCTCTAAACTGAGGTAAAGTAACATGAGATTCATCAATAAATAACAAATAATCTTTGGGAAAAAAATCAAAAAGACAATAGGGTCTATCCATCTCGCTATCACTAAAATATTTAGAATAATTTTCTATGCCCTGACAAGACCCAGTCTCTCTTAACATTTCAATATCATATTCTACTCTCTGCTTAAGTCTTTCAGCCTCAACAAACTTACCATTTTCTTTCAAAGAATGATATTGTATTTCTAAATCAACTTGTATTTTAGGAAGAGCATCCAATATGTTTTCATAAGGAATAACAAAATAAGACTTAGCAAAAAGAGTAAATTCATCAGTAGATCCCAAAATCTTTTTTGTAAGTGGACTAATCCTGTTTATCCTAACAATCTCATCAAAATCTAAATAAATTTTATATGCAAAATCACCATGCTCATTACTAGGCCATACTTCAATGACATCACCTTTAATAGAAAATTTATCATGTTCAAGATTCATAAGCGTTCTTTCATACTGAAGTTTAACAAAAATATCTGCTATCTCTTTAATAGAAATCTTTTGCCCTACAAAAAAAGCATGGGCAGCATTCTTAAAAAATTCTGGAGAACCTAATGCATAAATCGAAGAAACTGTAGCAACAACAATAACATCTCGCCTTCTAGAAAGAGATGTTACTGTCCTTATCCTCTTTATTTCAATATCTTCATTAATAGTCGCTTCCTTTTCTATATATAAATCTTTGGATGGAACATAAGATTCAGGCTGATAATAATCATAATAAGAAACAAAATACTCAACTGCATTATCTGGAAAAAAGTCCTTAAATTCCCTATAAAGCTGTGCAGCTAAAGTTTTATTATGACTAATTATCAAAGCAGGTCTCTCTAAATTCCTAATAATATTAGCAATTGTAAAAGTTTTACCGCTACCTGTAACACCCTTTAAAGTCTGATATTTATTATCAAGTAAAATAGATTCCTCAATTTCTCTAATTGCTTTTGATTGATCACCAGCAGGAAAATAATCAGACCTTAAACAAAATTGCATAAAGACCTCAAAGAAAAAAAATTGTAACTCAAAATATAATAACTAATTCTACACTTAATACTTTATTATTCTATAATTTAATCATAGATTCTCAAATAATAAAATAAAGGAAAACAGTATGAAAAATAATAAACTTAAAAAAAAAGTAGAAAAATACATTCAACTTGAAAAAAACAAATACTTTAAAAATGAAGCAATAAGATTACTTAATGAAAATAATGAGGGGGAACTGTACAATAGATTTTATAAAGAGCTAGAATTTGGCACCGCTGGAATGAGAGGCATCATTGGAGCTGGAACACACTATATCAACACCTATAATATTACAAAAGCAAGTCAAGGAATTGCCAATTATATCCTTGAAATCACACTAAGTCCTAAAGTTGTAATAAGTTATGATTCAAGATACTTCTCAAAAATTTTTGCATATGACGCTGCCAAGATCTTTGCATCAAATGGCCTTAAAGTTTATATATACAAAAATTTAAGATCAACACCCCAGTTATCATATACAGTTAGAAAATTAGATTGTGATCTTGGAATAATGATAACAGCAAGTCATAATACAAAAGAATACAATGGATATAAAGTATATTGGAAAGAGGGTGCTCAAATAATACCTCCTCATGACACACTAATAACATCAGAAATCAAAAAAGTATCTAATGTTAAAAATACACTCACAAAAAAAGAAGGTATAAATAAGCAAGCAATAATTGAACTTAATGATGAGATTGATATAACATACATAGAAAAAATAAATGAAGAATTTCCTGATTTCAATAAAAAAAGCAAAAACACAAATTTAAAAATAGCATATACTCCTTTGCACGGAACAGGAGGAACAATAATAAAAGAATTATTTAAAGGCAGTAAAGTAGAACTTTTAATTGAACCAAGTCAAATAATCCCTGACCCAGAATTTCCGACAGTCAATTATCCTAATCCTGAAGAACATACTACCATGTCTAAAGTAATAGAACTTGCAAAAAGAGAAAACTGTGATATTGCATTTGCAACCGACCCAGATGCTGATAGGATGGGTATAGCTTTTAATGAGGATAAAAAATGGAAAACTCTAAACGGCAATCAAATTGCATGCATTTTAATGAATTACTTATTATCTAGAGAAAAGAATCCTAAAAATGTATTTGTGATAGCTTCTTTCACTACAACACCAATGCTAAATAAGATAGCAAAAAAATATAACTCAACATTATATAGAACATATACAGGATTTAAATGGATAGGACACTTAATAGATGAGATAAAAACAAAAGAACCAAACAAAAAATTTATTTTTGGATGTGAAGAAAGTTATGGATACTTAATTGGCAGCGGAACTAGAGATAAAGACGCATTTTCAGCCATAAAAGGATTTTGTGACTTAATGTTAACATTAAAAAAGAATCAAACAACAATAGGAAAATATCTTCAAGAAATGTACAAAGAGCTTGGATATTATGAAGACTTTATAATTAATAAAAGTTTTCAAGGAAGTAATGGGGACTTTTTAAGAGAAGAATTAATGTCAAAATTTAGGAACAAAATTAAAAAAAACTTTGCAGGAATTAACATAATCAAAAAATTAGACTATAAAAAATTAACAGAAACCGATATGAATGGCAATGTATATAAAATAACAAAATACAAGTATACTACAAATGCAATAAAATTTTTATTAGAAAACGAAATAGAAATAACCATCAGACCATCTGGAACAGAGCCAAAAATTAAATTTTATGTATCCATATATTCAAGATACGAACAAAAAAACAATATTTTTGATATAATAAACAGTATAAAAATGGAGATAGAAAAGTATTAATATAGCAGAGAACCTAATCAACCTAGTCGAAGTAGCCGCTAGAGAAGTTGCTAGAAAAAATAAAAATAGAGAAGTTTCAATTTGGCATTTACTAATGTCTATATTAGTTTATCCAAAAAAATCTGAGATAAAAAAAATAGATACCAAAACTTTAAAAAATATCAAACAAGATACATTATGTGAAATAGAAAAGTTAGAAAAAGTTTTAATTGGTACTAATGAAATTATAATTCCAAAGATAAACAGAGAAATTTTCATTCTCATTGAACAAACAAAAAAAGAATTTAAGTCTAAAACTTCAATAGGCATAAAAGAGATTTTTTATCAAATCTTAAAAACGAAAAAACTTCTCAAGAAATACAAACTTAATAAATTAAGCTTCAACTTTAATGAAGAAAATATGATAGCAAGTATAGACAAAATAAGGTTAATTGAAACATATAAAGAATTCGAAGATGAAATAAGACTTACAAATGACTATTTTGAAATTGCTAAATACGTTAAAAACTTGACAAAACTTGCAAAAGAAAAAAAACTCAATCCTTTAATCGGTCGTGAAAAAGAAATTCAATCACTAATAAACATACTTGAGAGACGAAATAAAAATAGCACAATTTTAATAGGAGAACCTGGTGTTGGCAAAACAGCAATTGTTGAAGGCCTTGCCATCAAAATTGCAAATAAAGAAATAAAAAATCAACTACAAAACAAAGTAATACTACAAATTGACACTTCCGACTTAGTTTCAGGAACAAAATATAGAGGCGAATTCGAAGAAAGATTAAATAACATAATTAAATCCATTAAAAACAATAAAGACATAATAATATTTATTGATGAAATACACACTCTAATAGGAGCTGGAAACTCTGAAGGCTCTATTGACGCAGCAAATATCTTAAAACCCGTTTTATCTCGCTCTGCAATACAAATCATAGGTGCAACAACTTATGACGAATACAGAAAACATATTTCTAAAGATAAAGCATTTACTAGAAGATTTCAAACAATATCTATCAAAGAACCTGATGAAAAAGAAACTCTCAATATAATCAATAACATAATAAAAAACTTTGAAGATTATCACGGTGTCACTTATGAAAAAGAAGCCATAGAAAATGTTATCAAAATATCATCACAATATCTAATTAACAAAAGATTTCCCGATAAAGCAATTGATCTAATTGATATTGCCGGGGCTCAAAAAAAGCAAAAAAAAACAAATAAAAAAATAATCAATGTAGAAGATATTAAAAGCGCAACAGATGAACTATTAAATATTAAGATAAAATCTAACCTCAAAGAAGAAATCGATACGCTTAAAACAAAAGCAATACACATAAAAGAAAAAATAATTGGACAAGAATGTGCCATAAATGAAATAATTATAGAAATGGTCAAAACAAAACTAGAAATCAATAATAATACACAACCTTTAACATCAATATTGCTCATAGGTTCAAGCGGAAGCGGAAAAACAATGATAGCAAAAACAATATCAAGCATCATTATTGAAGATCAAAACTCAACACTAAAGCTAGACATGTCAGACTATAGAGAAGAAACTTCCATATCAAAATTAATAGGAACGAATCCAGGATATACAGGCTATGTTGACGGTGGCATTTTAACAAACAGATTAAAACATAATCCTAGAGCCTTCATTATACTTGAAAATATCGAACATGCTCATAATTCTGTGCTTACTCTCATAGAACAAATACTTGAGCACGGAGAGCTAATTAGTAGTAAAGAAGACAAAATATCCTTTAAAAATGCCATTATTGTTTTAAGTACATCTATTGGCACCAAAACACTACTTGGAAAGGGACGTATTGGATTTAATAAAACAGACAATAATATAAATATCAAAAACGAAATCAACAATGAGCTTAAAACAAGATTCAAATCATCACTACTAGACAAAATACAAAAAAAAATAATTCTTAATATTTTAAAAGAAGAAGACCTCAGCCTAATTTATAACAATTATTGCAAAGAACTCACTAAAAAATTTAGACTAAAAAATATTCAAATAGAGATTGATGACAATCTTAAAAATCATATAATCAACAAATATTACGATAAAAATTCTGGAGCAAGAAGCATTTTAAATGCAATAAAAGAACATATAGAAGAAAAAATTATCAATCAAATATTCAAAAATCCCAATACTAATCTAATAAAAATATATTTAGACCAAAATAATATAAAAATTAAACAAAAGGAAATCTTATGTTCAAGCAAGTAGAAAGCAAAGTAAATTTCCCTAAGATAGAAGAGAAAATATTAAAATTTTGGAATGATAATAAAATTTTCGAAAAATCAATACAACAAAGAGAAGGTTGTGAAGAATTTACATTTTATGATGGACCGCCATTTGCAACAGGACTTCCACATTTTGGACACTTCGTTCCAAATACAATTAAAGATATCATTCCAAGATATAAAACAATGAAAGGCAAACTGGTTAAGAGATATTTTGGATGGGATACTCATGGTTTACCCGTAGAATATGAAGTAGAAAAATCCTTAAAAATCTCTGGAAGATACGAAATAGAAAAATATGGAATTGATAAATTTAACGAAGAATGTAGGAAGATAGTTCTTAGATACACAAAAGAATGGCAAAAAACAATTTCAAGATTAGGCAGATGGATCGATTTTGAAAACAATTACAAAACAATGGATACAACATTCATGGAATCTGTATGGTGGGTATTCCAAACACTCTATAATAAAGGTTTAATTTATGAAAGCTACTATGTACTACCATATTCTCCAAAACTTGCAACTCCTCTCTCAAATTTTGAGGTTAATCTAGGTGAATATAAAGAAATTCATGACCCATCACTAACTATAAAATTTAAAATCAAAGATAAAAATGAATACTTACTCGCATGGACAACAACTCCTTGGACACTACCTACAAATCTTGGAATTGCTGTCGGCAAAGATATAGATTACTCTAAAATATTTGATAAGGAAAAAAATGAAACATTCATAATCGGCACAAAAAGGTTAAATCACTATTATAAAGATGAAAAAGCATATACAGTAATAGAACAATTTAAAGGTGAGTATATTAAAGGAATAGAATATGAACCCATATTTAACTATTTCCTAAACCAACGGGATAAAGGGGCTTTCAAGATTCATACAGCAGAATATGTCACAACTGATGATGGCACAGGAATAGTACATATCGCACCCTTTGGAGAAGAAGATTATAACATACTTAAAAATAATACAAAAACCGACATGATAACACCTATAGATGCCGAATGCAAATTTACAAACGAAATAAAAGATTTTGAAGGACTATTTGTTAAAAATGCAGATAATAAAATAATAGAAAAATTAAAATCAATGAATCTTTTATTCAAACGAGAAAACTTTTTACACAGATATCCATTTTGCTACAGAACAAATTCACCTTTAATTTACAGACCCATAAGCTCATGGTTTGTAAATATTGAAGCAATAAAAGAAAAACTAATAAAATCAAATGAGCAAATAAACTGGATGCCTTCACACTTAAAAAAAGGACGATTTGGCAAATGGCTAGAAAATGCACGAGATTGGGCAATAAGCAGAAACAGATTTTGGGGAAACCCAATACCAGTTTGGATATGTTCCAAGACAGGAAATAAAATATGTATAGGATCCAAAGAAGAACTTGAAAGATTTTCAGGACAAAAAGTGAATGACTTACATAAAGATAAAGTTGATAAAATTACTTGGCCCAGTGAATATGGTGGTGTATATGTTCGAACAAGTGAAGTTTTAGACTGCTGGTTTGAATCTGGTTCTATGCCCTACGCAAGTAAACATTATCCATTTAAAGATAAAGATACCTTCCATAATATTTTCCCTGCTGATTTCATTGCAGAAGGTCTAGACCAAACAAGAGGATGGTTTTATACATTAACAATCTTAGGAACTGCACTCTTTGAAAACACAGCGTTTAAAAATGTAATAGTTAATGGACTAGTATTATCTAGTGATGGAAAAAAAATGTCAAAATCACTTAGAAATTACACAGATCCAATGGAAGTAATAAACACATTTGGAGCTGATGCTTTAAGACTTTACCTAGTAATGAGTCCCGTGATAAGAGCTGATGATTTAAAGTACAGCGATGACGGAGTTAAGGATGTTTTAAAAAATATCATAATACCTATCTGGAATGCTTACTCATTTTTCATAACTTATGCAATAATTGACAAATTTGAACCTAATAATAACATAAATCTACACAAAACTAATATCCTTGATAAATGGATAATTAGCGAAATCGAAAGTCTAAAAAAAATATTAAATGAAGAAATAGATAAATATAATTTAACAAAATCAATAGAAGAACTTCTCGCATTTATCGACAAACTAAATAATTGGTATATCAGAAGATCAAGAAGAAGGTTCTGGAAATCCGAGAATGATAATGATAAAATCGATGCCTATGAAACGCTTTATTATGTAATAAAAAATTTAATGTTAATGCTTGCACCATTTATCCCGTTCCTAACAGAAGAAATTTATCAAAATCTAAAGACCAAAGATGAAAAAGAATCAATCCATCTAAACAAATACCCACAAGCAATTGAAAAACTTATTAATATAAATCTTGAAGAAAAAATGAACTTTATAAGAAAAGTTGTTTCAATCGCAAGAGCACTAAGAGCATCACATAACATCAAAATACGAAAACCTATAAGCACAATATATGTTGTGACCAAGGATCAAAAAGAACAACAAATACTAAATGAAATGAAAGAAATAATACTTGAAGAAATTAACGCAAAAGAAATACAAATCAAATCCAATGAAGAAGAACTTGTAATTTACAAAGCAAAAGCAAATTTTAGAGAACTTGGAAGTAAACTTGGAGTAAATATGAAAGCAGGATCATTAAAAATAATGAAATTAACAAACGAAGATATATTAAAAATAATAAATGGTAACAAACATATAATGAAAATCAACGAAAATACATATGATATTACGATAAAAGATATAATCTTAGAAAGACATGAAAGAGAAAATTTAAAAATAATAAATGAAAATTCTGTCACAATAGGATTAGATGCACTAATAACAGAAGAATTATATTTAGAAGGACTCTCAAGAGAACTTGTAAGAAAAGTACAAAATTTAAGAAAAGAAAATAATTTCAATGTTAGTGACAGAATAATACTATACATAGATAACAGTGATATATTGAAGAAAATAACAAATCAATTTGAAAGCTATATTAAAACGGAAACCTTAACACTCAAAATAGAAATTAATAAAGAAAAGGCATTAACAAAAGTAGAACTTGACGATGAAATATTCATAAAGATAGGTATCAAAATATGGTCAAACTAATTATCAAAATTTTCATGGCTATTCTTTTTATAGGATGTGAAACTTTAAATTATTGTCCACCTAAAAACAACATATCTTCAATTATGTTGTTAGACCCATCATCAGACATATACGCTTACATAAATCTATCTAAAAACAGATTCATCTACAACGAACTCAAATTCAAATATAAAATTGGACTTAACACTGTTGGTAACTTATACTTAAGTTACACAAAAGATCCAAGAACTTTCTCAGCACTAATAACAGGAAATTTCCCCAAAAATATCTTTTGGGGAACACAAAATAACTCAAATTTTGAATCCTATGGAAACATATTTATAAAACCAAAATGGAAGATAAAAAATTCAAATATATACATCACTCCCACCAAAAATAAAAAAGGAATTCTAATAAATCAAAAAGAAATAACTCATAAAAGTGAAAACATACTAACAACAAAATATATTGACATACTTGATCAAAATGAAATATTCTTTTGGATAAAAGATATAGCCAAACTAATGCCAAATAACATAAAGAAAATAAATCGTATTCCCTTCCATAAGGGAATATTCATTGCAAACAGTAAAAATGAACAGGATTATAATTTACAAGCTTACTTACATACTGATAATCCAACAATACTATCTATTTTATCAAAGAAACTAATACCAATCCTATTAGCAAGCACGACAAAAATAATAATCTCAAGTCCTATAAAAACTAGAATAAAAGATCAAAATACCGTAGAACTTAAATTTAATGTTAACAAGATAAGCATCAAAGAATTTATAACAAGTTTAATACTAAATAAAGAAAAAGAATCCCAAGTATCTAAATCAAATAGACCATACTATTAATAAAATAAATTTATAAGACCATCTTTTATATAAACTCAATTCACATAACCTACAAAAGCTACTGTCTATCAATTACATATAATCTCATACTTATATAGGCAAAATCTAAAATATTCACTTAATTTAACCTTAAACCAATACAAAACGATAAGCTTAAGATGAATTTAAATTACCAACAATCAACCTCCCATGATAAGCTTTCGCACCTAGAATAGTATCAATAGCATCAACATTATCCTTACTAACCTTGCCTGCAACAACAATCTCTAATTTTTCTCCAGTCATCAATATTAAATCCTGAAGTATCATAAGTGAATCTTCCGCTTTAAATCCCCCTCCTGAAGTCAATATTCTATGAACACCAATATCTAAAAGATTAGCCACAGAAGATCTAATATCACAAGTCTCATCAACTGCTTTATGAAAAATAACTTTTAGAGGGTAAGATAAACTTAGCAAATCTTTAGTTCTACCTATGTCAATTTCATGATTATCCTTTAAAATCCCAAAAGCTACACCTTCCACTCCAAGACTCTTGCAAAGCTCAATATCTTCCTTCATAGCTTGAAATTCTAAATTAGAATACACAAAGCTCCCACATCTTGGTCTAATCATTACAACAATAGGAATGTCTAACCTTTCCTTTAAAACTTTTATGGTACCATAAGAAGGCGTAGTTCCTCTACAAGTCGTATTTTCACAAAGCTCAATCCTATCAGCACCAAGCTTAACAGCATTTAAAGCCTCTAATATATTAAAAACACATGCTTCTCTTATCATTTAAACACTTAAATTACGTAATAATTTATTTTCAACAAAATAATGATATAATGCTCCAATTTTACCAGAATCATTATTAAATTTTGTTGTTTCAACTCTAACAAGTTTCTTGATATCATTATTATAAATATGAGCCAATTCTAAAGACCATAAATTTTCTAATTTATCATATATTCTACTTATTAAATCCGATCGTGAACTTATTCCGCCTCCAACTAAGATTTTTTCAGGATTTAAAATAAAAGTTAAATTAAAAATTCCAAATGATAAAGTTTCAAAAAAATGCTCGATTTCATTCCTAGCATGTATATTTCCACTATCGGCAAGCTCAAAAACAAATTCTCCAGAAACTTTTTCAAATTTCATTTCCAAGCGCTCAGCAACCCTCTTCCTTAAGGCCGCAACAGAAGCTATAGATTCCCATCTACAATTAAAAGGAATATTATTTACAAGCCCTCTGGTTATCATAAATCCAATCTCACCAGACATAAAAGAATATCCCCTCAAAAGTTTTCCATTCATAAATATTCCAGCACCAATGCCTGTTCCAAGAGTCAACGCAACAAAATCATCAGAATGCATAGCATTACCTTTAAATTTTTCTGCTAAAGCCACACAATTAGCATCATTTTCAATCTCAACATTTACCCCTGTTAAGGCTTCAAGACTTTCTTTTAAAGGATAATTAGTAAATCCTTTAATAGCATTCACTCTAATTACAATGCCCTTAGGATCAACAAACCCAGGCATACAAATTGCAACACCTTTAATATTTTCTTCTTTTTTATAAGAATTAATTACATCGACTAAAATACCAACCTGCTCATCAGGAGTAGTACCTGATTTAACTTCATGTTTATCAAGAAAATTACCGCCACTATCTACAAGAGAATATTTAGTATTAGTACCTCCAACATCAATTGAAACATAACATTCCATACAAATCTCCATATTTCAAAATACTCAAGTAATTATACAATAAAAAATTATAAACTCTCTATAGTAATTTTAGAACCTGTTGAAATTTTACTTATAACTATCTGGGTCTTAATCTCTTCCTTCAAATAAGAAACATGAGATATTATACCAATTTGACGCCCATCAACACGCTGCAAATCAGAAATCTTTGGAATAACCATTTTTAAAGTATCCTCATCAAGACTCCCAAATCCCTCATCAAGAAAAAATGCTTCTATTTTAAGATCACTATCTCTTATCATGTCTGAGAGAGCTAGAGAAAGTGATAAAGATACAAGAAATTTCTCACCACCAGATAGTGTTTTAACACTACGAGTCATATTTCCATCTTTTTTGCTTTTAACTAAGAAATTAAAATCTTTACTATTTGTATTAATTTCAAGCTCAAAATCAGGCAGAATAATATTTAAATACTTTTTATTTGATATACTTAAAATCTCATCAATCAAAAAACTCTGAACATAATACTTTAAACTAGGAGAAATAGTAACAACTTTTTTTAAAATTTCCAATTTATCATTACGCTCATTTACACTACTTAATTCACTCTTAATATTCTCTAAATTAATCTCATGTGCATTAAGTTCTGCTTTAAGAACCTGCAAGCTTGAAAAATTTGCCTCATACTTACTAATATCCTTAGAGAGAATCTCGATCTGAGATATAAAATTGGATTTCAACCTCATAAAATGCTCTAAACTATTCTTACTAGGGTTTAAAGAATCAAGTGAAAAAATAGGATCCTTAGTACAAAAAACACCTTCAATTGATCTTTTAAAATCAACAAAACTAGAAGTAAACTCAGCAAGTTCATCTTTAAGCTCCATTTTAAAACCTAATATGGTTTGTTTCATAATCTCAATTTGACTCTCAAGTTTAAGTTTTTCATTACTTATATTATCAAGACACAAACTCAATTTAACATGATCATTTTCTATGTCTCTTTTAAACCTTAAAACTTTTTCAAACTCTCTCTCAATTAAAGCAGGCTCAATTAGACTTATCTTTAAATTAACACTAGATAATAAATTTTTTATCTTACCTAAATTTTCTTTAATTTCTACTTCCTTTAAAGAAATTTTAGAATTTAAATCATTGAACATTAATTTTAAAGCTGTAACTTCCTTAAGTTTACTTTCAAAAATCAAAATCTTATCCTTATTAGAATAATCTATATACTTTCGAAATAAATTTTGACCAATTCTTTTTAAAATTTCTGCATTATTTTTCTTAAAATTTAAGACACAACCCTCCCATTTAATTTTATTTTCTCTATTATGCAAGATAGCAATTTTAAGAATATCTAACTCAGATTGCAAAATTTGAAGCTTTGAATTCAATTTTAAGAGCTCATTTAAACTATTGATTTTTAATTTTTCTTTTCCTTGATATACTTTATATGCATCTTCATGATGTTTAAGCTCATCTATATCTTTCTCAACAGACTGTCTATTGCTATTAAGATGTTCTAAAAAATTTCTATATAAATCAATTTTAATATTTATCTCAATAGGTTGTGATAAACCACTATCATTTGACTGTAACAATAAGTCTAATCCATTTTTATACCTCAATATTAATTCTTCATAAAAACCCTTCAATAACTTTAATGCCTTATAATAAACATACTTATCAAAATCAAATGATATTTTTTCTGAATTAATACTTTTAATTTCGACGTTTTTTCTCTTTTGTTCTACTGATAATTTTTTTCTTTGAGCTTCCAATTGCCTCTCTTTTACAAGCAATCTATCATAAGCCTCTTCATCAAAATTCATCTCACATAAAATAACATTCTCATAATATAATTCCTTTACATAATCAAAATTAAAATTGTCTAAATTCAAATATTTAAATTCCTCTAAGTTCCTTTGAATACTTAAAAGCTCTAACGAAAACCGATCTTTATCATTTAATAGTTCGCTTTGCCTTTGAACAAAAATTTTTAAATCCAAAAAATCATTAGAATTATAAAACTTAAGCTTTTCATCTAATTCTAATTTAATCTTTTTCTGCAAAAAATACTCATGATTTAACTTCTTTCCGAACACAACTTTCGAAGATAATTCCAATCCTAAATTATCTATCCTATGTTGAATATCTAAATAATTTTGATTGAACTTTATTATTTTTTCACAAATAACTATCAACTTATAAATATTGTCAAGATTTTCTCTTACAACTCCTACATCAATTAAATTCAAAGATTCAGTCAATTCATTTATTTTTTTTTTATTAATGCTCAGTCTATTTCTCTCTTCCGTATCTAAAAATACTAATCTTTCTTTATTGAATTTTGTAAGTTCTAATTCTTTCTTTAAAAAAATTTCTATATCATCATACTTTTTTAAATTAAAAATATTGTCAATTATTGCTATTTTATTTTTTGGCTTTGAAGTTAAAAACTCCTGAAAATTACCTTGAGGCAAAATAACAGTTTGACAAAACTGTTCAAAATCTAACCTACAAAGACTCTTTATATAAGATAAAACATCATCTTTATTATCAATCAAATTCCCATCACTAAAACAAGTAAGTACCATATTTTTTGGTGTTTCCTTTTGTCTTGTATTAAGTTCAATAAATGACTCATAAATTTTTCCAGAAACAGTGAAAGTAAGTTTAACATAAGCACTATCAAAACCTTTCGAAATTGAATCTGAAATATTTTTATCAAGTCTATAAACTCGTGCATAAAGAGCAAGGGTAATACAATCCAAAATTGTACTTTTTCCAGCTCCAGTATTTCCAGAAATTAAAAAAATTCCCGACTTTTTTAAAACAGAAACATCGAAATTGATCTCATATTCACCTTTATAAGAAGCAATATTTTTAAATACTAACTTATTTATCCTCATATTTGCCTGCTCTTCCTTTAAGTAATACTTCTTCAAAAAGAGCAATAAGTTCTTCTTCCCTAAATTTATTTCCTCTCCTAAAACCATTCTTAATATCTTTTTTTAATTTTTCCTGGAAAAAATACTTCTCATCCCTACTTAGTACTTCATCTCTACTAAGCAACATTCGCCCTTCTTTTAAGGACTCTTCTTCTGAATCTACACAATGATAATAAATATCAAATATATTGATTAAACTTGTCTTTGCAAAATCATAAATCTGCTCTTCAAATTCCGCATCCACTTTTTCATGAAGCTCGATTTTTAAGTAACACAAACAAGAAATTTCATTCTTAATCTTATGTAAATCCTTCATAACCTCATCAAAAGAACCTTGTAAAAGATACAATTTACCAAATACAGGAAGTAAAACCTTACTTTGCTCAACCAATTTACTTTCACTAAAAAACAAGACATTCACATATTTTTTAATATCCTCATCAAATGAATACTGAATTGGTGAACCTGAATAAACTACATTATCTTTTAACTTTTTAAAATTATGAATATGTCCAAGCGCAACATAAGAAAAATTATTGCCAAAAACACTCACAGGTAAAATAGTATTATTTCCAATACTACCAACTACACTACTATTAGAAAAAAAAGAATGTGCAATCAATATTCTAGGAATATGAAGATGCTGCCCATTAAGGGACCCAATAATATTTGATATTTGCTCTTTATAAGCCTTTTCAAGGTTTTTAAGAAAGATATCGTTATGTAGTTCTATATTTTTACAATCTTGATCCACAATAAGTCTTTCATTTATATAAGGCATGCAAACAATAATAAACTTAATATCACCACGGTCTTCTAAGAAGACCACTTGACTAGAAAGTTCATTTCCAGTAACTAAAAAAAAATTAAATCTTGAGAGTATCTTTTTATTAATATTAAAATAATCTCTTTTATCATGATTTCCAGTAATAACTACACACCATTTACAAGAAGTAAAAGATAATTCGTAAAAAAAATCATTTATTAATTTTTGTTCTTCAAGTCCAGGCCTCTTTGAATCATAAATATCACCAGCAATAAGTAAAAGATCAATTTTTTCATTTTTAATAAATCCTAATAAAAAACTTAAAAACTTCTGTTGCTCACCAATCCTAGAAAAATATCCAATTTTTTTACCAATATGCCAATCAGACGTATGTAAAACTCTATAAGTACTCATAAATACCGCATTATTTTTACTGAAAAATTACAACAATTTATACATTATGTTATATTATATATATATAAGGGTTTTATGCAACAAAGAAAATTAATAATAGTAGAATCACCAACAAAAGCAATAACAATCAAGAAATATCTTGACAACTCATTCTTAGTAGAAGCCTGCATAGGACATATAAGAGATTTGCCAAACAGTGCTAAAGAAATACCTGAAGAGTACAAAAAATTTGAATGGGCAACTCTCTCTATAGATCATCAAAATGACTTTAAACCGCTCTACATTATCCCAAACAACAAAAAAACAGTAATTGAAAAACTCAAAAACCTCATAAAAGAGAAAGATGAAATCTATCTTGCCACTGACCAAGATAGAGAAGGTGAAACAATAGCATTCCATTTAAAAGAAGTATTACAAATTAAAAATTATAAAAGAATGGTATTTCATGAAATTACAAAAAGTGCAATAATCGATTCACTAAATAACACAAGAGAAATTAACATGAATCTCGTTAATGCCGGAGAGACAAGAAGAATACTAGATAGACTTTATGGATATACTATCTCTCCTCTACTTTGGAAAAAAATTGCTTACGGACTCTCAGCCGGAAGAGTACAATCCGTTGGCCTTCAATTAATCATAGAAAAAGAAATGACAAGAATAAATTTTAAAAAAGCCAATTATTATTCTGTTACACTTGAATGCAAACACAACAAAAATGATATACAGATTAAAACAATACTTGAAAAGATTAAGAACAAAAATGTAGCTGAGAGCAAAGACTTTGTAAACGACACAGGGGCTTTACACGATCCTGACAAAACAATTGTAATAGATAAAACATTAATGAATATGCTCACAAAGGAGTTAAATAACATAAAAGAGATCGAGGTGATTTCAATTGAAACAAAAGAAATAAAACAAACTCCTCCTAAACCATTCATTACATCTTCTCTTCAACAAGAAGTAAACAGACGATTAAAAATAGGAACCAAACAAATTATGAATTACGCACAAAAACTGTATGAGAACGGCTATATAACTTACATAAGAACAGATTCTTATAACATTGCCAAGACCGCAAGAGAAAAAATAAAAACTATTATAAAACAAAAATATGGTGAAGAATATATAGAAACAAATGATAGATTATATGCCAAAGCTAAAATGGCTCAAGATGCACATGAAGCTATAAGACCTTCTGAACTCTTTACTTCTCCTGAAAAAATACAAATAGAAAGCGAAACTGCTAGAGAAATATATAAAATAATATGGGATAGAACTATTGAATCCGTAATGAAAGATGCAAGAAAAAAAATTATTAAAATAACATTGAAGTATGAAAATTTAACCTTTAAAACAAGTTTCACAACAATCATCTTTGATGGATTTCTAAAAAACAGTAAAGAGCCTTATGAAAACAGTATCATAGATTTTTCTCTTATAAAAGAAGGTGATAAATTTGTCATCTTAGACGTAAAATCAGAAGAGCATGAAACAAAACCTCCACTTAGATATACAGAAGCATCACTTGTGCAAAAACTTGAAAAGGAAGGTATAGGACGTCCTTCAACTTATTCTACTATTATCTCAACACTCTTTGAAAGAGAATATATATTTAAACAGAATAACACACTAATTCCAACAATAAAAGGAGCTGCTGTCATCAATCTCTTAAAAAAATATTTCCCAGTACTAATTGAACTAAAATTTACATCCCACATGGAAGAAAACCTAGATAAAATCGCAATAGGAACACTAGACAAAATAAAATACCTAAATAAATTTTATAATGGAGAAGAAGGTCTTAAGAATACAATAAATAAAATAGAACCCATTATTAGCCCTGAAGAATTTAGAATAGTCTATGAATACACTAATAACAAAAAATTTAGTTATAAAGTCAATCTTGGCAAGTTTGGTCCTTATTTAATTTTTAATGGAAATAATTATGCGATCAATATAACAACACCATTGGAAAACTTATACAAAGAAGATGAAATAAAAAAAATAATATCAGAAAAAGAAATACAACCTAATATATTAGGAATTGATCCTGAAACAGGACTTAATGTAATATATAAAAACTCAAAATATGGAGGAATTGTCCAACTTGGAGAGGATATTTATGCTCCACAAGAATTCACAAAAACAGGTAAACCCAAAAAACCTAAAATAATAAAAGCTAAAAAAATGTCAACAAAAAACATAGAACATGAAAATATAACCCTAGAACTTGCTCTCAAATTACTCTCACTTCCAAAAATAATTGGCGAATATCCAAAAACTCATGAAAAAATAATTGCTACAAAAGGGGTTTTTGGAGATTATATTAAAACTGAAAACAACAGCATAATATGCCCATTAAAAAAAGACACAAAAGCATACGAAATAACACTAGAAGAATCAATTAAACTGCTAGATGCAAAACTAGAAAAAAACGGAATTATTGTAAAAATAATACCACTAGCAAAAAATAAAGTTGGAAATAAAATTTATGTTTACAAACAAAATGATAGATTTTATGCTAAAATTAAGAGGAAAAAGGTCGATTTGCCTACTGATATTGACCTTAATCAAATAGATGCAACTTATATTTTTGGACTAATGTAGGATATGAATGACTTTGAACTTCCAATTTACAAGTATAAAGATAAATTAATTAAAAATCTAAAAACAAACAACGTTTTAATAATAGAGAGTCCAACAGGAAGTGGAAAAACAACACAAATACCAAGGATAATATATGAATCAGGACTAATTAAACTTGGTAAAATTGGTGTAACACAACCAAGAAGAATAGCCACAATATCAATAGCAGAATATATTGCAAAACACATTGGAGTTAAACTTGGAGAAGAGGTGGGATATAAAATAAGATTTCAAGAAGTCACAAGCTCTAAAACAAAGATAAAATTAATGACAGATGGGGTTTTATTACAAGAACTCAAAAAAGACACCCTACTTTATGAATATGACGTAATAATAATAGATGAGGCTCATGAGAGAAGTTTAAACATAGACTTCATACTAGGGCTTATTAAAGATATATTAAACAAAAGAGATGATTTTAAAGTCATAATCTCATCTGCCACAATAAATACACAAGTATTTTCAAAATACTTTAACAACGCTCCAATACTTAGCATAGAAACAATTACTTATCCTGTACAAATAATCTATAATCCACCACCACTCAATACATCAAAATCAATGATATTAAAAATAAAAGAAATAATTAGTGGTATAATCAAAGAAAAAAAAGAAGGTGATATCCTTATATTCCTATCTGGAGAGAAAGAAATAAAAGAAACGATAAAAGAAATTTATGAACTGAATTCCAAACAAGACTTAATAATATTACCTTTATATGGTCGGATGGCAAAAGAAGCACAAGAACAAATATTTATGCCTACACCAAAGAATAAAAGAAAAATTATAGTATCAACAAACATTGCAGAAACTTCAATTACAATTGAAAATATCAAGATAGTAATTGATAGCGGAAAAGTCAAAACAAATAAATTTCAGATGAAAACACACACTTACTCACTGCAAGAAGTAGCAATTTCAAAATCATCTGCAACACAAAGAGCAGGAAGAGCAGGAAGACTTGCAAAGGGAACATGCTACAGATTATATAAAAGAGATGAATATCAATTAAGAGATGAATATCAAAAGGAAGAAATATACAGAACAGATCTCTCTGAAGTAATCTTAAGAATGGCGGATATTGGAATTAGAAATTTTACAAAATTTGACTTCATTTCAAAACCATCAATTAAATCTATTCAAACAGCAAGTGACATATTAAAATCCTTAGATGCAATAAATGAAAAAAATGAACTTACGGAAATTGGGAAATATATGATCATATTTCCTCTAATACCAATACATTCAAGAGCTTTAGTGGAAGCAATGATAAACTATCAACAAGCAATATACCCAACCACAATTGGACTATCATTTTTATCCACAAGTGGAATTTTCTTACTACCTCAAAACGAAGAAATAGAAGCCAGACAAGCCCATCTAAAATACAAAAATCCACTGGGTGACTTAATAGGATTTATTAACATATTTGAAGATTATAAAAAAGCCATTAATAAAGAAACCTTTGCTAAAGACAACTATTTAGACTTACAAGGTCTTGAAGAAATTACTAACGTACAAAGACAACTTGAAAATATTGTAAGTAGCTTTAACATACCAATAGCACACAAACATGAAATTGATTACGAAGGGTATTTAAAATCCATAATGAGAGGCATGAAAGATTATATTTGCTTTAAAACTTCAAAAAATAAATATAAAACAATCAAAGCCCAAAATATAGTAACCCATCCGGGATCACTTATTAACACAGATTCTGTAAAATATTTCGTAGCAGGAGAAATAATAGAGACAAGTAAAAGATATGCCAGATCAATTGGGGTACTTAAAAAAGAATGGATCAATGATATTCAATTTGAAGAAAATGAACAAACAAATACTCAACAAGAAAATAAAAAAATAAATCACACCCACAAAAACATAGCAAAAAAAGGTAAAAAACATTTATTAGAAAATGAAATAATTATTGGGGGAAAGAAATTTAATACTCACAATGAAAATAAAAATCAATTAATAATTAGCTTAAAGGAAGTTCAAGAATTAATCTCAAAAAGATTAAAAAACTCAGAAGAAAAAGCAATAAGAAATGTCCTTGCAAAATTAACACATGAAAATTTAATAATATTCAAAAATAAGCAATTAATAGAAATAATGCGTATAGTAAATGGTATGGAATTAGACTGGTCGCTCATTAAAACATATGAAAACGCAAATATCAACATTAATGAAATTGATAAGATGCAAAATATTTTAGCATGCACTATGCATTTCATTAAACATCCCAATAAAAAATCGGTTCTCTTCTTATCACTTAGAAGTGACTACTCTGACAATTTTTGGCTCAAACCCCAAAAAAGCTTTATCATAGCAATCGAGGAATCAATGGATAGCATAAAAAACCTGATCGACAACCAAGACAATATTAAGAAACTTGATCCTATTAAAAAAATAATAAATAAAGTTTATAAAAAACTAAACTTCTTTTTTTAAAAATTCATAAATCACATTTAAGATTGTAAAAATAAACATTAACAAATAAAAAAATAAATTAAATTTATTTAATCTAGAATCATATTTAAAGTTAATATACACTGTAACTAATAAAAAATATATAAATTAATGGAGGGTAAATATGAATAATTTAATTAAAAATATACAAAATCTAGGAAAAGCTGTACAAACTCCTGCAGCCGTTTTACCAATTGCTGGTCTTTTACTTGGCTTTGGATACCTCATAATAGAAACTACAGAACCTTCTAACATGCTTAGACAAATTGGCAAATTAATGGAACAATCAGGCAGTGCCATTTTTGGGAATTTACCCATACTATTTGCAATCGGAACTGGAATGGGACTATCTAAAAATAATAAAGCAGCCGCAGCACTTGGAGGGGCCGTAGGATACCTAATTTTAAATGCAGGACTATCTACATTTACAATAATGATTAACGGCAAATCAGAACCTGTTAACATGTCCGTTTTGGGAGGTATTATTACAGGCACAAGTTCAGCCATGCTTAGCGATAGAATAATAAACTATAAAATACCACAATTTTTAGGTTTTTTTTCAGGGCAAAGACTAGTGCCAATAGCGAATGGAATATTGTCTGCAATACTTGCTATAATATTTGCTTTCATATGGGCACCTCTACAAATAACTATTAATCAAATTGGAAACTGGATGATAGAAGCTGGTAATTTAGGAATATTTGTATTCGGCTTCTTAAATAGACTTCTCATAATAACAGGCCTACATCAGCTTTTAAACACTTTAGTATATTTTGTATTCGGAGAATATACCACAAATGACGGCAATATCATCCAAGGAGAAATCACAAGATATTTAAATGGGGATCCAAACGCTGGCGCATTTACATCAGGGATGTATCCAGTGATGCTGTTTGGACTACCAGGTGCAGCTCTTGCAATATACTTAACATCAAAAAAAGAAAGAAGAAAAGAAGTAGGTGGTATTTTACTCTCTGCATCACTCACCTCATTTTTAACAGGAATTACAGAACCAATAGAATACACATTTATGTTAATAGCACCTTTACTTTATCTAATACATGCGATCTTAACTGGAATATCATTAGTAATTACTAATATACTTGAAATACGCATAGCATTTTCACTCTCAGCAGGAATAATAGATTACTTCTTAATGTTTCCAAAATCAACAAATGCTTTACTAATATTACCAATAGGACTTGTAATTGGAACTGTATACTTCACTATTTTCATAACACTAATCAAAACATTTCAAATTAAAACACCTGGTCGTGAAGACAATACTAAACAGCAAACAATTTCTAATAATGATTCCAAGCTATCTCAAAACAAAAATTTTGAAAAAATTATTCAAGCTCTTGGGGGAATTGACAATATAACAGATATTGATTCATGTTTTACACGATTAAGAGTAGACGTCAAGTCTCCCTTATTAGTAAATAAAGATTTAATGAATCAGCTTGGAGCTACTGGAACAATCATTACGTTAGGAAATCAAGTGCAAGTAATATTCGGCGCAAAATCCGAACAAATTTCAAATTATATAAAATCTAAAACTTAAATCACAAAGAATAAGAAGAAATAAATAAAATTTTTCTTCTTATTTTCACTAAAAAAGTGTATAATATCTTAAATAAAATTACATGAACCTAACACAATCTAAAATATTGCTGATCCTGTTATTAATAATTCCTTTTATTCTAACATATGGTACAGATAAAGAAAACTTGGAAAAATTAAATAAATTATACATGCTATACGACTTAAATAACAATTTACCAAAAGAACTCGAAACAATAAATGCAATCAAAAATCTAAATTCAGAGTACCATTATCTACTCATGGTCAAATATTTACTTAAAATAAAGAAATATGAAGAAGCTAATAATTTTTTAAAAAAAATACAAGAGCCTAAAGATAAAAACATAAAAAACGAAATTTTGTTACTAAAACTTAGAATCAATGAAGAAAACATAAGCGAGGACGAAATCAATGACATCTTACATAAACATAAAGAGTTAGACATAAAAATAATTTATCAATTATATAACATTTCAAGAATAAAAAATAACAAAACTTCTTTAAAGATAAAAAACATAATTTTAAACAACTATCCTAAAAGCATTTATTCTTATAAAATAAAGAGAAATGAATAAAAAATTTTTAAGCGTAATAATATTAATTTTGGCAGTAAGCGTCTTATCAGCACAAAAATCATTCAATCCAGAAGATGTGGAAATGAGATATGAAATCATTAAAGGTTCTTTTAAAGAAAGTAATTACGTCATTATCAAGATTAAAAACAAAAATTTAAAGTTCATAATATCAAAACCTATTTATGATACAAAAAATAATAATTACTACTTTAATGGACAAACAACAAGTCAATTTTTACTTTCTAACAAGGTAGATATTGCTATTAACACTAGCCCATATGAGATTAAAGACAATATATTTTACCCTAACGGTTTATACATATATGATAAAAAAATAATCTTCAATGCAAAAAAAGATCAAGGAATAATTATAATCAAAAACAATCAAATAATATTAAATCCCAAGCAAGATGAAATCAAAAATTCTGACTATGGTTTTAGCGGCTTCTTTCCTTTAATCAAAAATGGAAAATACAAAAAAATTTTTAAAGAAAATAAACATCCAAGAACAATAATAGGTAGTGATAAAGGAAACAAACACCTATATCTAATAACGGTAGAAGGAAGAGGCGCTAATAATAGCAAAGGAATCTCGTTAAATGAAGCAATAGATCTATCATTAAGTTATGGTATTAACAACTCTATTAATCTAGATGGAGGTGGTTCAAGCACACTTGTAACAAAATCCAAAAACTCTGCTTATAAACTTAATGCCACATCTAACCTTTTTGGACAAGAGAGAATAGTCCCTTTTCACTTAGGAATAAAACTGCCTAACTGAGAAATTGCCAACCAATATTAATTCCAAGAGTAACTTCAGTTGTGAGAGAAGAAAAATTCTTTACAGAAAGAGAAGTAGGTGAAATTGAAAGCATAAATAAAGGTCTAATATAAAGTCCTTTAACTTCAGGAACGAAAAAATCCGTAGCAAATCCTAAAGACAAAAACACCAAATTTTGTCTCTTAGTACTTAAATCAAGTGTATATTTAATCCCAAGAATGGGGAATAATGTTCTAACATATTCCTTAAAAACAATAGGATAAATTCCATAAAGCCCAAAAGCAAAATATCTACTATGATGACTAGATAAAAAAGCATCTTTATAAGAGATATCCAAAATAACATAATTAGCATCAAAGAATAAACTTAGATTTATTCCATTATCCACTCTACTATAATTTTTTATAGATTTACTTATATCACTTTTGCTAGTATAATTAGTAAATTGATAAGCAAATCCCCCTCCAAAAGATAATGGATATGCGAATATTAAAGCACTTGAAGGAAAAAATAAAAATAATAAAAAAATATATTTTTTCATTGATAATCCTTACACTTTCTAAAGAAACATTATATTATTATATATAAATGTATATCAAGTAACATATATAATAAAATTATGAAAATGAAATTACTATCTTTAATCTCTATAATATTTTTAACATGCAGCAAAAAATCAGAAATTTCTTTAATAAAAAAATTTAACTTACCCAAAAGCAGTATTTTAGGATTTTCAAGAAAAGTAGGAATCATAACAAAAAATTATGCTATTTTAAACAATGTAACTAAAACGGACAATACTAACTATAATTATCTAACAATAATTAGAAAAGACGAAATAGTAAAAATTGAAAAAATAATGCAAAATACAGAAAAATACGGAATTAAAGGCAAATGGATACTAGCAACCTACAAAGGAAAAAAAGGATACATCTTTAGTAAAGACATAAATATAATAGATAATATTATTATTGAATAAACTAAATTAAGTAAACTAATAATATAAAAATGTTAGCTAGTAAAAAACCAACTAACATTTTTATTACTTGTTCTTCTTTTTATGTCTATTCTTTCTTCTCTTTTTTTTTCGCTTATGAGTAGATATTCTTTGTAATTTTCTTTTTCTTCCGCAAGGCACTCTTCATATCTCCTTATTAAACAAAAATTAAATCCAAAATGTCTCTTAAATCATCATCTGGATGAAACCACAAAACATTAGGAATTTTATCAAAAAAAGTCATCTGCCTTTTTACATATAAAAATGAATTTTTAACTATTAAATCTATTATATCATTTAACATAAAATAAGGTCTACTCTTCCACAACAAAAATTCACGATACCCTATTCCTTTAAAAGCCGGTGTTGTCTCATCGTATCCTTTCCCTAATAAACTCTTAATCTCTTCAAGTAATCCATAATCAATCATATCCTCTACCCTAGATATTATTCTAGACCTCATCTCGTCCATAGGCCTTTTCAGGCCAATAGCTAAAATATCCTCAATTATCTGACCTTTTTTTAAAAATTGACTAATTGGAATACCTGTTTGATAATAAACTTCAAGCGATCTTTTAATTCTATAAATATCATTTTCACTGATTGATTCATATCTTTCAAAGTCTACTCTCTTAAGTTCCTCTAAGAGATAATCCTTCCCCCTTGTAATAAAAAGACTATTTACATAAAATCTTATTTCAGAAGAAACAGGCGGTGTACTGGGCAATCCATATTGTAAATGCTTAAAATAAAAAGCCGACCCACCTACAAATACAGGAAGCTTATTTTGATCTCTTAAATTCTTTATTATCTTGCTTGATTCTTTATAAAAAATTCCAAGATTATATTCTTTAATCGGTTCCAAAAAATCCACTAAATGATGTTTTATATGAGACCTCAATTCAACACTAGGCTTACAAGACGCAATATCAAACTCTTTATAAACTTGAATAGAATCGACATTAATTACTTCAGCTATACCTTTTGGGAAATTGAATAAAATATCACTTTTACCTACAGCCGTAGGACCAAAAATAAAAACTATTTTATTTTTCTTCAATTGAATACGTAAATCGACCTGTTACAATATCATTAAAAGCCTGACTCACTACTCTCTCATCAGAAATAGCATGTTCTGCTAAAGAAATTTGATCAATAATCTGATCTGTACGAACTATCACTGCCATAACAAGTTCATAATAATTGCCATCAAAATCTTGTATCTCTTTTAAAGGTATTTTCATTTCTCTAAAATCTCCTTAATTTATTTACTTAATATATAAGACCTCTATTCTCTATCTCATCCTTTATCAATTCAAAAACTTTATTTGCAGATTTATCAGTTGTATCAACTATAAAATCAGCTATATCTAAATAATTATCAATATCTATATTATATACAGATAAATATCTCTTTGAATCATTAGAATCTCTATTGAAAGTGCTCCTCAAAATATCAGAATACATACCGCCTTCTCTGTTTATTATTCTCTCTGTCCGAATTTCTATCTTAGCATAAAGATATATCTTTAAATCGGCATTTTTTGCAAGCCAAATTGCAAGACGAGATGCAAGAACTGTATTATCCTCTTTTGAAAGCTCCAATAATTTATTATCAAGATATTCATCCCAATAATGATCATTTCTACCAATGATTTCTTTCTCATAAAACGTATCGAAGGACATATTCTTCTCTCTAGCAATATCATGAAAAGTATAATTAATAAGCTTTAGACCATAATGCTTTGCAAGCATTCCACTAATAGTTGTATTACCACAACCACTCTTGCTAGAAACAGCTATTCTCATTCAATATTCCTTAGATGTTCTTTTATTTTTTCTAAATTTAATTTCATATTTAAAACTAAATTTCTAATATCAAGATCAATGGCTTTGTTGCTCATTGTTGTAACCTCTCTATGCATTTCCTGAACAATAAACTCCAAAATTTTGCCACATACTTCATTTTCAAGATTTTGATAAAAATTATCTATATGTGAATATAATCTTACTACTTCCTCATTAATATCTAATCGAATTGACATTTTAGCAGCCTCTTCTGCAATATTAATATCACTAAAATCATCCATTAATTTTAATAAATTTTCCTTAAGACTTAAGAAAAGTTTATTATTTATACTACTCTGAGATCCCTTTAACAATTCTAAATCATTCCGTATTAACATAAGAATTGAAATTATATCTTGTTTAGTATTTTCACCCTCAAAAGTTCTACTTTTATCATAATTTAATAAAGTCTCTTCCAAAACTTCCTTAAAAGCATGATAAACCATTTCTTGATTAACATCACCCCCATCAACAATTAAAGCCCCTCTTAGAGATAAAAAATCACTAAGACTCAATTCATCCTTAATGTTTAAATTACTATGCAATAAGCTATCTCTAAGGTGAGAAATAGCTTCAATATAATGAGGATTTAAACTAAAATTAACATTGGGAATCATTTCTTTATACCCTACATTTAAGAAAACATTGCCCCTTTTAACATAATTTGAAATTAAATTCCTTATCTCAAGCTCATAAGCATATAAAACTTCAGGTAATTTAAATTTAAATTCTAAAAACCTACCATTATAAGATTTTAAGTTAACACTAAACATATAATTTGAAACAACTCTTTCTAAGTGAAAAAATCCAGTCATACTTTTCATTCATAATACCTTTACAAAAAATCATGCAAAATAAAATTATTACCAGCTCCCATTGTAACAAATAAATCATTTCTCTTTAACAAACCCTTTATAAAATCAACAGAATCGACTACTTCCTTAAAAAAATAAACATTTTGATTTAAATCTTTAAGAGCAAGAAACAGTTCTTTAGAAAGTTTATTAGGATCAAAATCTTCTCTAACTGAAAGATATATATTATGCAAAATCAAAACATCAACTTTACTTAAAACTTTAACGAACTCACCAAAAAGAACTTTTGTCCTTGTAAATGTATGTGGCATAAAATCTAAAATAATACGCCTACCCTTATAAAAAGTCTTCAATCCCAAAAGAGTACTTTCAATTTCTTTTGGATGATGAGCATAATCATCAAGATATATAACTCCATCTTTTTCCATGATAAATTCCATCCTTCTTTTTATGCCCATGTACTCTTTAGCTATCATCTTTATCCGATCATCAAAACTCCAAACCAATTTTTTATGTTCCTCGAAAAATAACTTTAACGCCAAAAGTGATAATGCAAAATTTAAAACATTATGCATCAAAGGAGACCTTAGTCTAATATCAATACCTCCCAAAAAATCAAACTTCAAAAACTCGTCTATCACCTCAAAATGTTCAATCTTAAAATCAGCTAAAGAATTAAATCCAACACTAAACACTTTAATATCTTTTCTTAAAATTCTATTTTTAATTTCAAGAAAATTAACTTCATCAGCATTTATTATTAATATTCCATTTTTCTTTAAATTATTAATATACTGCAAGAAAACATTCTCAACTGCTTCATAATTTTCAAAAAAATCAACATGCTCATAATCGATATTAGTTAAAACAATCACATCCGGTGAAAAGTGTAAAAAATGATTCCTATACTCACAAGTTTCTGCAATAAATATATTGCTTTGACCAACAAGACTAGATTTATCTCCAAAATCTTTAACACTAGCACCTAATATTACATTAGGCTGTAATCCCAGACCATTAAACAATAGACCCAAGAATGCTGCTGTAGTAGTTTTGCCATGAGAACCTGCAACTCCAATACTATAATACTTTTTAGAAATCTTTCCAATAACCTCAGGATAAGATAGAATAGGAATGCCAAGTTCACGCGCTTCTAACAAAACAGATAAATTATCCTTATCATAAGCCGGTGAATATATTAAAATATCATATGATTTATTATGAACCTTGAGTGAAAACTCATAAATATTTTCATAATAAGATATATTATTGCTAATTAATATATCTTCTGTATGAAATTTTAAAGGAACATCGACACCTTCTACAAAATACCCCTTAGCATTAAAAAAACAAGCAAGTGAACAAAGTCCAGAGCCCTTAATGCCTACAAAAAAAATATTACTCAAATTATCCAAGTCAACATTCATCATGCTTTTCCAAATCACCTTCTTGATCATAAAATTTATGTATAATAACATCAATACCAGATATATTAATTACCGTATATTTTAGTACGTTTTCAATAATATAATTTCTAAGCATCTCCGCATCATTAAGTAAATTATTTTCAAGTGGAATATCTAAAAAAAGCTTAAAAGAATAACTGCCCTGATTTTTTTTAATCTTCAAATTATAGACAATATAATTTTCATTATATTCAGAAACACAATGTTCAATAATTTGTCTTACAGCATTTTTAGAAACAGATAAAATGCCACCCTCTTCATGAAAATGAGGCTTTACAATAGAACGAATATAGTTTCTTTTTTTTGATAAAAATCCTTTTCTTTTAAAAAAAACTCGTATTGAATCTAATAATAAATTAGGCTTAATAGACGTTATCTCAAAAGCAGCTGCTGGAACAACATGTTCGCCCATTTGTCTTGAAATTTTTGCCTTTTCTATTTCTCTTTTAGTAGAAATATCTGTTATATAAATAATTTTAGAAGAACTGGGTAAGAAAAGTCTAGAGGTTATTTTATCTATCATTCGAATACTTGTTCCCAATATTAATATTTTATTGAAATTCTCTCTGCGAAGTGCTTCAACAATTTCGTTTCTATGAACATCATCTTCAAAAATAGAACGTCTTATTGCATCAAACATATTATTCTCAAATTTAGCAGAACTCCCAGCAATAATTTTCATATTTTTTATTAAAACACCATCATCAATTATCAAAGGAATAGAATATTTATCTGCTATCAAATGGGATCTAAAACTTTTTCCAGTACCAGCAACACCCACTAAAGAATAAACCTTAATTTTTACAAACTTATGTTTAATAGCAATTGAAATGTCCTTAACTGTACCTAAAATATTTTTAAATGTGCACTTATCAAATAAATCCCTTAAAATCATATACACCAAAAATATTACTTATCTGTTTTAAAAAATCTGAACTAGGTTCAACAAAAAATTCATTTCTTAAAAATAATGACTGGTTAAATTTTATCAAAAAAGAATGTAAAAAGTAATTGGTTTTTACAAATTGAGAATCATATTTTTTATCATTAATCAAGGCATGTCTATTAAATGCACATTGTGCTCTTATTTGATGTGTAAATCCCGTCTTAATTGACACCTCTGCAAGTGTTGAGGACTTAGACACTAAAATTGGTTTAATATCAGTTATAGCATTACATTTATCTATATCATTGATAACAAAAGTTTTTCTTGCAATCTTATCTCGGTATAAGAAATTTTTATAAGTCAAAGGTTTTGTAATCACACCATTAAGTAAAGCAAGATACTTTTTAATAACAATACCACTACTAAATGCCTGACTTAAAATTCTTGCAGAATTTATATTTTTTGCAAAAATAATAAGTCCTGAGGTATTTCTATCTAATCTATGCACAGCTGAGGGTTTAAAACTAAGAGAGCCAAGACTTTCATCTAAAAGATAAGCAGCAATCAAAGTATCAAGTGAATATTTATCCCCATGAACCAAAATTCCCTTTCTCTTATTAATTACAAGCAAATCCGTGTCCTCATATACTATTCTTTTCTTTATATCTCTTAATATAGCAGCATCATCTTTGACTATTACCCTGTTTAAACTCAAACCCTGAAGTAAAGGTTTATACAAATAAATTTCATCATCCTTAAAAATTCTATGCGAAAAAGAAACCTTTAAATTATTTAAAAGAATATCTCCATTTCTAATATGCCTGATTATTTTAGATTTAGGAAATTTTAAAAATTTTATCAACACTGCATCAAGTCTCTTACCATCGTCATTATTTAGAACATTAATAACACTATATTTACCAACATCCCTAGCATTTAAAGATAACATACAACTAAATTTTACTACATTTTTGACAAACAAAATTAGTTATCAAAAATGAACATACAGAGATAAAGAGCGAAGGAACAATAGGATGAAAATAATAACTACCTACTTTACCATAAAAAACTATGATCAAATAACTTAAAAGTCCCAAAAACTGAGAAATAAAAGCCGATATTTTACTTACAAAATTAAAATAAAGTCCAAAAACAATAATGGAAAAAAATGAAACTTCCAAAGCTCCAATTGCGAAAATATTTAAAAAAAGCAAAAAGTCAGGTGGTTTTAAAGATAAAAAAACTATTATTAACATAAAACAAACATTAGAAATAATAATAATTTTATTAATTCCAATCTTATCACTAATATTTTTACTTAATAACAATATTGTCTTTACAAAAATAGAAGACAGCAAAAGAAAACCTGAATCTATCGTAGACATTATCGCTGATAAGAGTCCTACAAAAAATAATATAAATATTTTAGGATTTAAAACCTTTAATGCTACATTTAAGACAACTTTATCATTTGGTTCTAATTCAGGAAAAATAATAAGAGAAAAAAAACCTATTACATGCATAATAACAACTAAAAATCCTATTACAAAAGTAACAATAGGAAGAGAAAATCTAATAGCTTTCACATCTTTAAATGCTATAAAATTATTAACAAATTGTGGTAGCCCAAATACCCCAATTCCTATTAGTATCCAAAAAGAAATTATATATTCAATTTTCAAATCCAAATTTGACGGTAAAAATAGATCATCGTTAAGATTCAACCGAGCCATCTTAAAAAGATTACTAATTCCACCTCCCAAATCAACCAACCTTAAAAATAATAGTACAGACGCTATGATCATCAAAATACCTTGTATTAAATCCATATATGCTATCATCTTAAACCCTCCCAAGCAAACATATAAAAAAACAAATAGAGAGAAAAAAATAAGAGCATCAGTATAATTAATTTGAAAAAAAACCTCTAAAAGTTTAGCACCTCCCATAAGCTGAGCTGAGATTAAAAACAAAGAGAAAAAAATTATTATCAAACCACTAATAAAAACTAAAGATCGACTAAGATATCTATATCCAATATAATCAACAATATTTACTGCATTAACTTTTTTAGCTTCCAAATTCAATTTCTCACCAATCATGACAAATGAAATTAAACTTGTAGGAATTTGAATAACTGCTAAAAATATAAAAGACAATCCATATCTATAAACAGCCGAAGGCCCTGAAATAAAACTACTAGCACTAACATAAGTAGAAGCAACAACTAATGACATTACAAAAAAATTCAGACCTTTATTTGCAAGAAAATAATTATGTAAAAATGACACTCCTCCCCTTTTTTTTCCTAAAAAGATGCCAAAAGCACAATATGAAATTAAAAAGATAAGAAATAAAAAAAATGCTTTAGTCATTCTTAAAAATAATCATAAAAAAACACACTAATAACAAACTGAAAATAGGAAACAAGATACATGATAAAAAAAACCAAAGAGGAATATTAAATATATCAATAGGAAAGTAAGATAAATAAGCTGATAAAAGCCACCAAATAAATAGAAATAAATATATAATACTTGCAAAAAACACTTTATTTATCAATTAAAAATCCCCTTGAAAATATTAAATATAATTATATTATAATATATAAAATAAACATGAAGAAACATAAAAATATATTAATCGGGGTATGCGGGGGAATAGCAGCCTATAAATCAACCTATATTATCTCAAGTCTAGTAAAGATGGGATATAATGTCAAAGTTATAATGACAAAAAACGCGACTAAATTTATTACTCCTTTAACACTAGAGACAGTCTCTAAAAACAGAGTGATTCAAAGCTTGTGGAATACAAGCCATGAAGAAGTAGAACACATAAATTTGGCAAGATGGGCAAATTTAATATTAATTATGCCAGCAACATACAACATCATTTCTAAAATTGCAGCAGGAATTGCTGATGATACTTTAACTACAGTTATATCTGCAAGTACTGTTCCAACTTATTTTGCAATAGCAATGAACAACATCATGTATCAAAACCCTATTCTAGAAGAAAACATTAAAAAACTAAAAAAATATAATTATAAATTTATTGAACCTGATGAAGGATCCTTGGCATGTTCCTTAAATGCTATTGGACGACTTAAAAATGAAAATGATATTTTAAAAATAATATTAAACGCATTAGAGCCAAAATTACCATTAAAAAACAAAAAAATATTAATAACCGCATCCAGAACTGAAGAAAAATTAGATCCAATTCGTTACTTCTCAAATAAATCAACAGGACAAATGGGCTTCAGTTTAGGCACTGAAGCACGAAATCTTGGAGCCCAAGTAACAATAATTACAGGTCCCAGCAATGAAAAAACACCTTATGGAATAAACGTTATTAAAATAAAAACAGCATCAGAAATGTACAAAGAAGCAATAAACATATACCAAGAATTCGACGTTATAATTGGCGCTGCTGCTGTTGCAGACTTTAGACCTGAGAAAATTTATAAGACTAAAATCAAAAAAGATACTATTGAAGACCTTCATATTAAATTCATCAAAAACCCGGACATAATAAAACATATAGGTAAAAACAAAAATAAAAACCAAATTGTTATTGGATTTTGTGCTCAAAAAGATGAAATTTTAATAGAAAAAGCCAAAGAAAAACTAAAAACAAAAAACTTAGACTATATTATTGCAAACGACTTAAAATATTTTGGATCAAGCCTAAACAAAACTTATATAATAGACAAAAACAGCGTTAAAAAACTTCCTGAAATATCAAAAAAAGAAACGGCAACAGAAATTTTAAAAATTTTATATCAATAATTCGTTAAAAGTTTCCTTAAATACTCCGAACGAGTTGTTCTCTTGATCTCTTTAAGCTTACCTGAGAGTAATGCCGATTTATTATAAACAGCACCCTTAATTGCGAGATTCATTAAATCAATATTTTTACTCTCAATGATCTTAGAATAAAAATTATCAAAATTACCCTTCCTAGCTGCAAGACACATGGCAATACTTGTAAGTAACTTCGAAGGTTTATTAATATTTTCCTTGTCCAAGAGATTTAAAGCGATTAAATGTGCAGAATTTACATCTTTATCTAAAAGGTAACTAAACATAGTAAGTTTAAAGTTATTCTCAACACTAAAATCAAACATTATATTTCGTATCTCTTCATAACTAGACCCCATATCTACTAAAGCTTTACCTGATGCTTCCCTGACTTTGAAAGAAGGATCGTTTTTGATCTTATAAATTAATACTTCTTTTGAAGCAATATCGCCATGACTCTTAATAGCCTCAACGGCACTAATCCTAATGTTAACATCAGAATCTCTTAAAAAATCATGTAAAATATCTTTTGATTTCAAAGATACGTCCCTTGAGAGTGCCTCCACAATAGCAATTTTAATATTATAATTGTTATTATTATTTTGAAGATACAAATCGGCTCTCTCTGTTATTTTCTCAGGCAAAAGATATGATAAAGCCTTAATAGCTGAAGCCTTAATTGCTGAATTTTCATAACTATCAACAGAAATTTCATAAAATCTATCTGCACAATCAACAGCATCAGATTTTCCAAGAGCAATGAGTATTGCCGATTTAACTCCATCATTACCAGAATATTTATCATAAACATTCATCATATCTTTTGAATATTCAGGAGAAGAAAGCTCACCAAGATAATAAGCAGCAGTAGCAACAATATTCCCTTCCTTATTTTCAAGGATATCAATAAGGGTTTTTTTTAAAGAATTTTTACTTCCAAATTCCTTAAGATACAAAATTGCTAAATTGATCAAATTGTTAGGATATCTATTACTCTCATAATTATCAAGAATATAATTAGCAGTATCAACACTTCCTGCATATTTAAGTGATAAAAACAAATCAAGAATTGCTAATTTAAGATCAATATTAAAAGTTTTCTGCAATCTCTTTTTAAGCAAAACATTATATTCACCATCACCTGATTTTTTAAGACTACTAATAATTTCAATAACTTGGGCATCAAGTCCATAAGAAATAACATCATTTACCCGCTTCACATCTAAATTCACATTTTCAAGAACAGGATTTTGAGTATCATCTCTCTTTAAATCATTTTCTATAATATCCTTACCGATCTTATGATCCTGGGACACTAAAGATTTAATTGACAATATTGTCCCTTTAATAGCAAAAACATCAAGTACAATATAAAAGAAAAAAACAAGCTCTAAATACCTCATAAAATTTCCCTACTAATAAACTTAAAAACCTTATTAACACCAAGCAAATAATAACACAGTATTAAAATAACAATACTAATTACGCCTGAAACACTTAACAAGTAAAAATTATTGAAACTAAATCCTATATCCCATTTAAAATTCTTAAAAAGAGTATAAAATAAATATAAGGGAATAAGGGAAATAAATGCCTTAATAAGAGCTAATAAAGATCTAACAAATTCAAGCTTCATCCCTCCCTTAAGTCCAATGAAATAAAAAATAACTACACACAAAGCAAAAGAAATTGATTGTGCAATAGGCAAAATGTCTACCACTTTATAAAAGTTAATACCAAAAATTGAGATTGTAATATCAATAGCAGCAAAAAGAAGATTAAAATAAAGCGGAATTTTTGAGTTACGTATAGAAAAATAATATTTCTGAAACAATCCAAAAATTGAAGAAAATGGTAATCCAATTAAAAAATATTGTAGTACGTTAACGGTTCTTTGAGTATCATATACGGAAAATCTACCCCCTGTAAGTAATAAATTTAGAATAGGACCAGCCCAAATATACATTAAAAATGACATTGGAATCAAAATAAAAATCAAAATATCAATTCCATGATTCAAAATCAAATTTAATCCTTTATTATTGCCTAAAGAAGCATATTCTGCCATCTTAGGAAAAATAACTGTAGAAATAGAGACATAAAAAATTCCAACAGGAAGCTGATAATAAACAATTGCATTACTTAAAACAGAAACACTCCCAATATCCAGGACTGATGCCAAAGCAAATGAAATTTGCTGAGTAGCAATTGCCACTAAAGCTGATATAATCATATGCGCCCATCTTTTTAAAAATCTTAAAAATGAAGAATCATTAAAGTTAAACATTGGTCTATATGTAAGACCAATATAAATACAATTTATCATCTGAACTAAAAATTGCAAAATCCCACCAACAATTACTCCAATAACAGCACTATAGATTCCATACTGCTTATAAAATAAATATATGCTTAATATAATGCTAAAAGAGAGCATAACGGGCGAAAAAGATGAGATAAAAAAAAATTTATAAGAATTTAAAACCGATGAAAATATCGATGATAAGCTTATAAATAACACATAAAGTATTAAGTAGTTAAACATATAACTAGCCAATTCCAAATGACTACCTCTATAAGAAGATATAAAATACATAATTTGTCGAGAAAAAAGAATCATAACGCAAATAATAAGACTAATACTTATAATATTAAAAGTGATAACTCGTCTTAAAAAATCAATAGCATGTTTACTAGATTTTTTCCTCTCATGAGTAAATTCCGGCATAAAAGCTGAAGTCATTGCACCTTCTGAAATAATCTTCCTTAAATTATTCGGAATATTAAAAACATAATTAAAAATATCTGACTCAAGACTTGCCCCAAAATAGTAAGAAAATACCTTAATTTTAATAAAACCCATTATACGTGAAAAAAAAATCGAAATCATAACAATAACTGTTGAGAGAATATCTTTATTCATTAAAATTACCTTCATCATATTTGCTTAAATAAAGTTTTCTAAATTTTGTAAAATCACCATTCATAATTGCATTTCGAGCCTTTTTAATAAGTCTAAGCATATAATGAATGTTATGCTCACTGGCCAACATCACTCCAAGAGTTTCTTCTGATTTGATTAAATGTCTTAAATACCCTCTTGAATACCTTGTACATAAAGTGCAAGAACAATCTCGCTCAACAGGACAAGTATCACAACTAAACTCAGCCCGCTTAATACGCAATATTCCATTATCAGTTAAAAGTGAACCATGCCTAGCAATTCTTGTAGGATTAACACAATCAAAAATATCAATACCATAATATATTGCATCTAATATATAGTGAGGAGTACCAATTCCCATTACATACTTTGGCTTAACCTTAGGTATTAATGAAGAATTATATTCAAGAATTTCTAAGTATTTATCTCTTGGTTCCCCAACAGAAATTCCACCAATTGCGATACCAGGACTATCTAATTCTAAAATCGCCTCGGTACTTCTTTTTCTCAAATCTTTAAAAAAATTACCCTGAGTTATTAAAAATAAAAGACCATCATACCCTTCTTTTCTATTCTCATAAACACGCAATGTACGACGAGCCCAAGAAGTTGTAATATTTGTATACAAACTCGCCTCACTGTAACCAATCCCATAAGAACTACAAATATCAAGCGCCATAATAATATCACTCTCAAAAATTTCTTGCATTTTAAATACACTCTCAGGTGTAAAATAGTGCCTAGAACCATCAATATGCGATTTAAAATCTACTCCCTCAGTCTCAATCTTTCTAAAATTAGCTAAAGAAAATACTTGAAATCCTCCAGAATCTGTCAAAAAATTTTTATCCCAGGCTGTAAAATTATGTAAACTTCCATATTTTTTTATCACATCAATGCCAGGTCTTAAATAAAGATGATAAGTATTTGCAAGCATGAGATTACATCCCAATTTTTCAAGTACATCATGCTTTAAAGCTTTCATTGCACCCAAAGTACCAACTGGCATGAAACACGGAGTTTCAACCTTCCCATGAGGAAGTTCAAGCACACCAAGTCTCGCATTAGAATTTTTGTCATTTTTAATAATACTAAACATAAAATTTAAAAAACCTACTACTTACACACAAGATTATAAATGATAAAATTAATAATAATAAACAAAATAGTGGGTAACGAACTTGCAACTGCTATAGGCAAATACCCAAGATCTGCTAAAAAACTAAAAACCATAATTGACATAACATACACAACTGCAAATGCAATACTATTTAATAAACTCCATATAAAAATATTTTTTTTCAAAGAAAAACTTACAAAACTCACAGTAAAACTAAGAAGTATTAACCTAAATGAAAAAAATATTCTGCTTAACAAATCAAATAAAGCTTCAGAAGAATCTAGCTTTTCTCTCCTAAGAGATCTAATCCAGCTAATAAGCTTTGAAAAATTCAACGTTTTTGACGAAAGCATAACTATTTTAATATATTCAGGCTCTAAATTAATAATCCCCCTACCATCAAGAACTTCATGAAATTTTTCTAACACATCTCGTTCGACCTTAGAAAATTCTCTAACACCATAAAGCCGCCATCTGGAATCAATCCACTCAGCTTTACTTATATCATACCTTTTCTTAAAATTATCATTTTGATCTTTTAAAATAATCATCAAGTTAGCAATAGTATCACTCTCGATATCATAATGCTTAATATTGTAAATTTCTCTTGCAAAATCCCTAATGATTATATTTTTATCATTTGCACCTTGATTACCAACACTATTCTTAAGAAAAGCATCCCTTTTAGCAATAGTATCTATAACTAAATAATTATCAAAAAAAAAGAGCATTACTGAGATAAAAACACTAAGCATAATTATTGATCTTAACATTCTAGAAATAGAAATACCACAACTAAAAAGTCCTATTATTTCGTTTCTCATAGAAAGATTACCAATAAGATTAGAAACGGCAAAAAGAAAAGACAGAGCCAAACCATCTGAAAAACACTTTGGCAAATAAAGATAATAAATATAAACAATATCACTAATACTAAGATTATGATCAAGATAATTAAAAAGATTAACAAATACATCAATAAGCACAATTAAGATCACAAAAAGAAAATTCATAAACAAAAAAGTCAATGATATATTATTCACAAAAAGCTTATCTACTTTCATTTCTTTAAAAGTCTCAAAAAAAGTATCAAACCTGCAAAAATTAACATCACATTTGGTAAGACAGTAATAAGCAAAGGATTTGGAGAATACTGAAAAGTATAAACTTTTCCACCAATAAACATTACCCAATAGAAAACACAAATAAGAATTGAAATCACAAGCTCAAGAATAATAGAATATTTTTTATTTGAATACATGCCCATACCAAAAGCTAAAAAGATAAAAAATAAAACAGACAATGGTAAACTAATTTTTTGATAAAATTCCAAACAATAAAGAGCATAACTTCTCTTAACAATTAGATCTTCATAAGGGCTATAATTTAAACTTAAATTATGCATATAACTTAAGTTTTCAAGAACAGATTCTTCATCTAAAAAACTACTCTTATCATACAAATAATTCAAATAAATATTTGAAAAATTTAAATGCAAAAGATCTTCCTCTAAATCACTTTTCATATTTAATTCTTTAATTAATTTATCTTGCTTAACAATAAGTTTCATAACATCTCTAATACTCATCTGCGATGGTGCAATATAACTTAATAACCAACTATCACTAAACGTTACTTGATCAATTGAATATTTCATCCGATCAGCATAAAAATAGTCATAAAACCCACTCTCATCCTCTGTTAAGGCAATTGATAAAACATCATTCAAAATAAAATATACCTGATAATTTTCTTTTTGAATATTAAGTTCCCGTGCCATCAATATTCTGTCATAACCTTTAAGTCTAGTATTATCAAAAAAAGTAACATTTTTATATCCCGTTTCAGATTTTTCTCCTGATACAAATATTAAATCTCCATACTGTTTACTTGAATAAGGCTTTAATATCAAATGAGGTATTTCTTCTTTGATTTCATTAAAAACTTTCAACCTACCAATAGAACCAAGGGGAAGCAAAAAATCGTTAGCAATAAACGAAATAAATGCAATAACTACTCCTAACTTAAAAAATGGAACTAATAAATCAAAAACAGATATTCCAATTGATCTAAAAGCCAATATTTCATTATTAAGTTTAAATTTATAAATGGTAAGTATTACTGAGAGTAAAGCCGCAAAGGGAGGTGACAGAGCAATTATCATAGGAAGTGAATATATAACAAAAATAAAAGCCTTTAAAAACGGAACATAGTTTTGAAGAAGTATTTTCATAAAAAAAAGTATTTGGTTTATGAAAAATACAAAGAAAAAAAACAAAAAAGTAATTAAGAAATACTTAAAAAATTCAATAATTATGTAAGATTCATAATTGTTTTTTAATACTCTCATTTACAAAAACCAAACCATTATTTAAAGTCCCAAGTACAACATAATCATCAAAATTTAAAATTTTTACTAAATTTAAACTAATAAGTCCATCACTAGGACCTAAATAATCCCAACTATCATTTACTGTATCATAAATTAATAAACCATGCTCAAAAGTTGCAAATAATAACTTATTATCCCTAATCTCCATATCAAGAAAATACCCAATGCTAGGATCATTGTTAACATTATATTTTACATATGTATTATTATCTAAATTTAATCTAAAAAGACCTCCTCCATAAGTTCCAACGTAATAAACACTATCATGCTTCTTTATAAAATTAATATTTCTCTCACTATCTACTTTGCTAAAAAAATTTAAATGTTTAATTTTATTAAAATTAGTTAGATCAATGCTATAAACAGACTTATCCATTGTTCCTACTAATAACAAATTTTTACGCTCATCTAAATACAGTGATGAAATTTTATTAGAACCAAGTTTGATATAAGTCCAATCACCCTCATCGGAGTAAAACCATAGTCCAGCATCTAGAGTACCAACAAAAATTCCATCTTTAGCACCCAGTAAAACCTGTATACTATTTAAATTAACATTTAAAGGTATTTTAACTTTTTTAATAGCCTCTTCCAAATCATCAATATAATAAAGAGCATTATTTCCACCAACGTATACAACTCCTTTATGCTCTGCAAATCCTTTAAGTCCATTCAAAACGATACTTTTTTTATCTTTAATATAAACCTTATATTTATTATTCTTAACATCATATCTTAAAAGACCACCAAATATGTTTGAAACAAAAATATTACCCCCTAAAACAAACATATCAAAAATACTATTATCTAAAAATCCTAAAGCTTCTAGATTTAAATAATTTATTCCAAATTTATTATTCAAGAAATTATAAATTCCTAAATCATAGCCTGACTTAAGAGAAGTTTTATCAATATCCTTTAATGCAGAGATTGCACCTACTTTATCCTTAACAAAATATTTTAATTCAGCAATCCTAAGACTAGCATGAGAATTTTGATAATCTTTTAAAAAATTATCAAAATGATATTCAGCTAGATCATAAGCGCCTATGTTATAATTCATATAACCAAAAAATAAATTGGCTTTAGCAATTAATTCTTTATCATAATTTTTCTCATCAGTTACTATTTTATTCAAATAGTAACTGGTCATGCCAAAATTTTTTCGGACATAACTTTCTCTAGCACTTTTAAAATAAGAATTATCCTCTTTTAAAAAAGCATCACTTAAGAAAAAAGATTCATCATCTCTAAGACCCAATAAATAACTTTTTCTATTAAGATCTAACTCATCAATATCAAATTCATCAACATTAAATTTTTGAATATGATCGACAAAATTAGAAGATAAATCAACATCTTTACTAGTCAAACATGAAAAAAATAAAAATAAGCTCACTAAGATAAGCTTATTTTTTAAAATATTATTTATATGATCTACAAATCTCATAATATTTACTAATCTCTAACTAATTCAAGTTCAATCTTACCAAACTTATCAATATCAGATATTCTAACCTTAACCATTTGTCCCTCCTCTAATCTTGGAGGACGCATAGCAAATGTATTCCTACTATCTCTACCATATCTAGAATATCTACCACTGCCATACCTGGAATGCCTCATATCACCATATCTATCATCCCTTGATTTTAGTCGATTACTTAAAAATCCTTCTTTGGTAGGAGTAAGCTCAATAAAGACCCCAAAACTGTTAATCTTTTTAACAATCCCTTCATAAATCTCACCAATTTTAGGTTCTCTTACAATACTCTCTATCCTTGCCTTAGCTTTTTGCATCTTTAAGCTATCAGTCCCAAAAAGAGTAATCCTACCATCTTGCTCAATTTGCACCCTAACCTCAAACTCATCTGTAATCGCTTTAACTGTCTTACCAGTAGACCCAATAACAAGAGAAATTTTATCAATATCAATTTGTAACTGAATAATCTTAGGAGCATCAACAGATATATCATCTCTTGATCTTGAAATTACAGAATCCATAATAGATAAAATATGCATTCTTCCAACTCGTGCCTGTGCAAGAGCATCCTTCATCAACTGCTTTGTAACATTTGAAATCTTAATGTCCATCTGAAAACCAGTAATTCCATTCTTAGTTCCTGCAACCTTAAAGTCCATATCGCCCAAATGATCCTCTTCTCCAAGAATATCACTTAAGATAACATACTTATCCCCCTCACTAACAAGTCCCATAGCTATTCCTGCGACTTGCTCCTTAACAGGAACACCAGCGGCCATTAAAGACATACTCCCAGAACACACTGTAGCCATTGATGAGGATCCATTTGATTCTAATATCTCAGATACTACTCTAATAGTATATGGAAAATCATCTTTCTTAGGTAACATAGCTTCCAGAGACCTTTGAGCTAAATGACCATGCCCAATCTCACGTCTGCCAGTCATAAGTCTACCTGTCTCACCAACAGAAAATGGAGGAAAATTATAATGAAGCATAAAATTAAGACGCTTATCACCATCAATATCATCCATTATCTGCTCATCAATACTTGTACCTAAAGTCGTTACAGCCAATGCCTGGGTCTCACCTCTTGTAAAAAGAGCAGAACCATGTGTTCTTTTCAAAAGATCAACTTCGGCAACAATATCTCTTATCTGTGTAGGATTGCGCCCATCAGTCCTAAGATTATTTTCCAGAATTGATCTCCTAACGATTGCTTGCTCAAAATCATCAAGAGCTTTATAAAAAAGAGTTTCATTCTCTTCATCTACCTGACTTACAGAAGAAAAATGCTCATAGGCTTTTTGCTTAACCAATTTTATAGCCTTATCTCTATTAAGCTTTCCCTTCACAAAACAAGCATCTTTAAGTTCAGAATAAATAAAATTTTTAAGTTCAGCCTTAAATTCAAATACCCTTTCTTCATAAGCAAGTGGTAATTTTTCTCTCTCACCTACTATAAGTATAAATTCCTTTTGAAAATTACAAATTTGTTTAATATATTCATAAGCTTTATCTATTGCAGCAAGCAATATTTCCTCGCTAACCTCATTAGCACCACCTTCAACCATTGTAATACCATCCAAACTGCCCGCAACAACAATATCTAAAATAGAATCTTGTATCTCATCAAAAGAAGGATTTACTATAAACTCATTATTTAAATAAGCTATTCTAACAGCCGCAATTGGACCATTAAATGGAATATCTGACAAAAAAACTGCCGCAAAAGCAGCATTCATCCCAACAATATCAGGAGGATTCATCTGATCTGTAGACAAAGTCGTTGGAACAACCTGAATTTCTCTACCAAATCTCTTATCAAAAAGCGGCCTCATAGGTCTATCTATTAATCTAGAAACAAGTACTTCCTTGTCTTTTGGTTTACCTTCTCTTTTAATAAACCCTCCAGGAATCTTTCCAGCAGCATAATATTTTTCATTATATTCAACAGATAAAGGAACAAAATCCAAATTTTCACGAACTGAATCTGAACAACATACCGTAGCAAGAACAGTAGAACCACCATAAGTAGCAAGAACCGCGCCATTTGCTTGCTTAGCCAATAAGCCTGTTTCTAAAATTAAATCTTCCCTTCCTACTTTTAACTTCAAAATTTTTCTCAAAATTAACCCCTTATTACTTTCTAAGTCCAAGTTTAGCTATTAAGATTCTATAAGCTTCCAAATTTTTCTTCTGATAATATCTTAACAAATTTCTTCTCTGCCCAACCAACTTTAATAAACCTCTCTTAGAGCTATAATCTTTTTTATTGCTCCTTAAATGCTCTGTTAAATACCTTATTCTATCTGTAATTAACGCTATTTGCACTTCAACTGAACCTGTATCATTTGGATTTTTACCAAACTCTGTAATTATTTTTTGTTTTTGTTCTTTACTAACCATAAAAGTGACTCCTATACCATCATAACAAAGCCTAAAATAGACCTTTTTGCTATAATTAAATCTTCAAAGTAAATTATAATATTTTTTTATTCAAATAACAAAAACAAACCGAAGACTTTTTTAACAAGTTGCATAAAATACCAATCAAATCAATTAAGCTAATTCTCAATCGTAATTTCAGTATAATCAACCCTCTCTTTAAAAAATTTTCTATTTTAATGTTATTTGTAAAAAGTATTACAATAAAAACTAATGGTCTTATTCTTAAAAAGACTTATACTACTAATTATTTCCCGAAAATCAACTATCAAAAAATAATAACATATTTATATTTATTCAAACCAACGCCATAAACTACTGCTAATATCTCTTCATTGCTAGACTTCAAAATCTTAAATTCACCAACACTAATCATAACATTGATATAAACACCACTCTTGACAAGCTTAATCATACTATTATCAACATAAAATTTTTCAAAAAGCCCTAAAGATTCTAAACTCATTAAAGAATTGCTAGTAAAATCTTCGCAAAAACAAGCACTATCTAATCTAAAATCCCCAATCTTAATTCTCTCAAGGCTCTTAACATAAGCACATGACCCCAAAGACAATGCCAAATCTCTTGCTATACCTCTAACATAAGTTCCCTTAGAGCATTTTATTCGTAGCTTCAAAATACGAGAATCAACATTATAATTTAAGATCTGAATATCATATATATTGACTTTCCTAGACTTAAGATTGAAAGACTCTCCACTAAGAGCTAACTTATAAGCTCTTTTTCCTTTAACATGCACTGAAGAAAACTTAGGTGGAATTTGATAAATCTCACCTAATAAAGACTTAATGCCAAGGGTTAATTTCTCTAAACTTGGAATATAATTTGTAGTATTTACTACTCTACCATTAGGATCAAGAGTATCAGTTTCAATTCCAAACTCAAACTCTGATATATATTCTTTATCTAAAGATATAATATAATTTGAAAGTTTAGTGTACTTACCAACTAAAACAACCAACAGACCACTTGCAAACTTATCAAGAGTACCTGTATGTCCAACTCGACTTGTAGAAAAATATCTCTTTAAAGGACAGAGGGTATTACAAGACGTTATTCCAATTCTTTTATTTAATAAAATAATCCCATTCATTTAATTTTATTGTTTTTCACTAAAACTTAAATTTTCAATTATCTTATTAACATAAAAAGCCTTAGAAATAGTATCATCTCTTAAAAAATTCAATTTTGGAGTATTTCTAACTCTAATACGTTTAACAATTTCTCTTTGAACAAATCCCTTAGCATTATTTAATGCTTTAATAGCATTATCAAGCGATGCACCTTCTTTAATAGAACCAATAAATACCTTGGCATTTATCAAATCGTTTGAAATTTCAACTCTCACAACAGTTAAAAATTCATGAACCCTAGGATCTTTAATTCCTTTTGATACTATTAAATTACTAACCTCTTGAACTAATAAACTCTCAAGTTTTGACTTTCTTATCTCTTTTTCCATACATAAAAACAATAAATCAGATGCTTAAGATTCAAAGCGTCTCTTCACTTTTTTAATCTCAAATGCCTCAATTATATCTCCTTCCCTAATATCAAAATAATTATCAATCATAATTCCACATTCATATTGTGCATTAACTTCTTTAACATCTTCCTTAGCTCGCCTTAATGAAGAAATTTTACCAGAATGCACCTGGAATCCTTCTCTCATAACATTAGTTACGGCATCCCGTTTTATGCATCCTTGTGAAACATAACATCCAGCCACTACCCCTATCTTAGAAATATTAAAAACAGCACGGACTTCAGCAAATCCAATAAATTTTTGTTCAATGTCTGGTTCTAACATGCCTTCAAGAACTGATTTAATATCATTAATTGCATCATAAATTATATTATATTTTCTAATTTCAACTTTTTCTTGATCGGCTAACAATTGTGCTTTTGCTGCAGGGCGTACGTGAAAACCAATTATAATGGCTTCACTTGCTGATGCAAAACTAATATCAGTCTCAGTTATTGCTCCTACTGATGAATGGATAACTCTTACTCTAATCTCATTATTAGTTAATTTTTCAAGAGAATGCTTTAAAGCCTCAACAGAACCCTGCACATCCGCTTTTAAAATTATCTTAAGTTCCTTAAGTGCCCCATCCTTAATTGAATCATAAAGATTTGACACAGTAACTTTTTTTACATTTTTAGCATCTTCATATTTTTTAAGATCTTGTCTTTTAGAACTAATTAATTTGGATTCTTTTTCTGTTTTTGTAACCTGGAATGGATCACCAGCCTGAGGAATTGACGAAAAACCCAAAACATTAACAGCTTTTGCAGGACCAACGCTCTTAACAGCGACTCCTCTCTCATTAATTAATGCTCTCACTTTACCATGATAGACTCCTCCAACAAAAGAATCTCCTATAGAAAGAGTTCCATCCTCAATTATCACAGAACAAACTACTCCTCTACCTAAGTCAACTCTAGCATCAAGTACTCTACCAATAGCCCTTTTAGTTGGGTTTGCCTTCAATAACATTACTTCAGATTGCAGAATAATCATATCAAGAAGTTCTGTAATACCAATATTTTTAAGAGCCGAAATTGCAACAAAAATTGTATTTCCACCCCAATCTTCAGGAACTAAATCATACTCTGAAAGCTGATGTTTAATTCTATCCAAATTTGAATCTGGCAAATCAATCTTATTGATAGCAACAATAATGGGTACTTTTGCGTCCTTTGCATGATTAATAGCCTCAACAGTCTGCGGCATTACTCCATCTACAGCAGAAACAACAAGCACAACAATATCTGTAACCTGTGCCCCTCGACTCCTCATCATCGTAAAAGCTTCATGTCCTGGAGTATCTAAAAATGTTATTTCATGATCATTATAATTAATAGTATAAGCACCAATATGTTGTGTAATTCCTCCAAATTCTGTTTGATTTATATCAATATTTTGCAACACTGATAGAAGCTTAGTTTTTCCATGATCAACATGTCCCATTATTGTAATAATAGGAGGTTTTGCAACCCTCTTACTCTCATCATCTTCTTCTGCTTCGATAACTGTTTCATCATAGATTGACACAACATTAACTTTAGAGCCATATTCTTCAACCAAAATAGTAGCGGTATCAGAATCAATTTTCTCATTAATAGTTGCCATTACACCTAAAGTCATCAACTTAGCAATTAAATCTGAGGATTTTAAATTCATTTTCCTTGCAAGTTCAGCAACAGTAATAGTTCCCATAATATCAATCGACTTAGGAATTGGATTCGCTAGATTTTCTTTCTTCTTTTTTTGAAGCTGCTCAAACACTTTTTGTTCTATTGTTTTGCTCTCAATTTCTTCCTTTTTCCTCTTGTAACCTTTTTGACTTTCTTGTTGCTGCTTCTTCTTCTCACCAAGTTTCCTATTAAGACCCTTATTATCAGAATCAGAAGGTGAAATTGCAACACTAGAGATAACCTTAGTTCTTATTACTCGTCTAAATGTCTGAGAACCACTACTACTATGAGTATTAACTCTATTGAAATATCCTCTATTACCTTGTTGCTGACTACTAGTATTATCCTTATCTACATTTAAAGAAGAAGTTCTAGCTCCCCCCCTATCTTTACTACCATAAGAATATCCTCTATTATCTCTATTATGAGCATTATTCCTATTGAAATAGCCCCTATTACCTTGTTGCTGACTACTAGTATTATCCTTATCTACATTTAAAGAAGAAGTTCTAGCTCCCCCCCTATCTTTACTACCATAAGAATATCCTCTATTATCTCTATTATGAGCATTATTCCTATTGAAATAGCCCCTATTACCTTGCTGCTGGCCACTAGTATTATCCTTATCTACATTTAAAGAAGAAGTCCGAGCTCCCCTATCTTTACTGCCATAAGAATATCCTCTATTAGAATCCTGATTTCCTCTTGAATTTGAGAGGTCCACAAAATTATCTTTGGATTTATTTAAACTTTTATCAGTATGGGCTACAACCTTTACTACTTTCTTTCGTAATTTAACAACTTTAATTTTTTTTTCATCTTCAATGCGATCATCATCAATACTTTCTGACAAACTATTACTCCTCTTCAAATTCAAAGCTAAGCCCTATCTTACAACCTGGACAAAAAGTCATATTTTCATTAATAACAGCCCCACACTCAGGACAAAGCAACTCTTCTTCATCTTTCATGCCTTCAATAGCTCCATCATCATCATTAGAAATTATTACCATTCCTTCCTTTAGTATCTTATTTATTTCTTCTTGCTTTTCATAACCTATTCCTAACTCAAAAAGCTTTTCCTCACTAACATTCAAAAAACTATCAATATCATCAAAACCTGCTTCAATCAATTTATCAACAATATCATTATCAAGAACTTTAAGCTCACTAATTTTGTTTATTTCCTCAAATTCATCTTCCGGAACATTATCCTGAATAATTTTATCAAACATTTCAAAAGTATCTTGTTTAAACTCTCCACTTGCTTTCATTTCCGCAAATTGATTACTAGTTTTAACATCAATTGCCCAATCAAGCAGTCTATTTGCAAGTCTAACATTCTGTCCCATTTTACCTATTGCAAGCGAGAGCTGTTCATCGCTAACAACCACCAAAGCTTTATGCAAATCCTCATCAACAATATATACATTATCTATTTTAGCAGGAGTTAAGGCATCTCTAATAAATTCTTTAATATCCTTAGAATAAGGAATAATATCTATTTTCTCACCTTCAAGTTCCTTAATTATTGATTGAATCCTAACACCTTTTTGCCCAATACAAGGACCTACAGGATCAATTTCTTCTTTCTCAGAATAAACAGCAATCTTAGTTCTATAACCTGGATCTCTTACTATCTTATGAATCTTAATAAGACCTTCCTCAATCTCAGGAATCTCAAGAGTAAGAAGTTCTTCAATAAATTTAGGATGAGTCCTTGATAAGACTACCTCTATTCCATTTTTTCCCTTTTTTACACTGTAAACAAGAACTCGCACTTTATCATTAAGCCCATAAACTTCCCTTGGAGATTGATATTTTTTAGGAATAACACCATCTGTACTCCCAAGATTCACATAAAGATCTCCATTTCTATTTTGCTGAACATACCCAATAACAATTTTATGCAATTTGTGTTTAAATTCTAAATAAAGTTCATTATCTTCGATTCCCTGCAAATCGCTCTTAGTTCTCTGCTTAGCAACTTGAATTGAAAGTCTATCAAAAATCTTTGGATCAATCTCAATATATGCATATCCATCTTCCATTACTTCACATTCTTGAGCATTATCTTTCAATATCTCAAGTATATTGTCTTGAACTTCCTCTACAATCCTTTTTTTAGAATAAATTATCAAATCCCCAGTATTCTCATCAAACTTAATTAAAGCATTCTCACTCGTTCCAAAATACTTCTTATAAGCTATCATTAGAGATTCCCTCACCGTCTTTCGAATAGCATCTATGCTCATTCCTCGCTCATTAGCAATATTGGCAATCATTTGACCAGTGCCCTTTATCATATCCAAGACTCCTTCACGATAATTTAGCCTTCTTAACATTATTATAAAGAATTCTTATCTCCTTAGTATCTGTTTTAAAAATAAAACCGTCTGCCTCTGCTTTTAAGATAAGACCTTCTTCAAAATCATTACCTAACATTAACTTAATCTTCCTGCCCTCAAAAATTTTAAACTCTCTATCACTCTTAATTTTCCTATTTATCCCAGGCGTAGAGATTTCTAAACTAAAATTATATTTAAGAACCACTTCTAAACTCAATAAAATCATTCTATGTAAATCACAAAGAGTATCAACTCCAAAATCATCACCCTTATAAAGAACTATTTGAATTCTCCCTTTATCTCTTTTCTTGAAAGTATTAATTTCTATAATTTCAATTCCTAATTGATCTGTTATATTCTTTATTAAATTATAAACTTCACTATTATCAATAATTTTAACCAATCATATTCCTAAAAATAATAAGGCTCTTTTCAAAAGAACCTTATTAAATAAAATAATCAATACAACCTAAGAATAACATTAACGACAATAAATGTCAAGAAAACAATAATCAACTAAACTCTAGCAATTGACAGCTTTATCACACTTAAAGCCCCATGTCTTATAAGAATATCTTTACAAAAAGTCATAGATGCTCCTGTTGTCACAATATCATCAATAAGTACAACCCTATTAAACTTAATATTTTTATACCTCAACTTTAAATTAACTTTATTCTCCAAATTACTATGCCTTAAATCTCCACGTAATAGCTTTTGACTCTTGCCTAATCCTCGCCTAAAAACATTGATATAATTTATTTCACTATTACTTAACAAATTTCCAATATATTCCATATGATCAAAACCATAAAAAATTTTTCTCTTAAAACTACAAGGAATACTAACAACAAGGTCAAAATCAATACTCATCAAAAAATGTAAAATCCCATTTGCAAAAAACTGACCAAGCAATCTCTGTCCATCTCTCTTGTAAGTAAGAACCAAGTTCTTATATTCATTTTTATAATCAAAAAAATACCAAACATCATCTCTCAGCTTAACATCGAAATGAAAAAACTCAATACAATCCTTGCAAAGAGCATTTAAATAAACATAATTTTTATGACAACAAGAACAAAAGGGAAGAAACATGCTTTTTAAAACACCCCAATTCCACACTTATATGCCCTTATGTCTTAGTCTTTAAAATTATTTCACTTAATAAATTCATTGCTTGAAAAGGAGTAATATTATTGACATCTATTTTAGAAATAAAATTTTTAAGTTCTAAGTAATCATTAAGTTCTACTTCATAATTTAAATCTTCTTTCATCACTTCTTCCCCAGCATTAATAACAGAAGCTGAGGTAAAAAATTCAGGCACATACAAATGTTCTCGACTAGTTAAACTTTTAAGAATAACATTAGCCCTCTTAATAACTTTTAAAGGTATTCCTGCTATGCGAGCAACATAAATCCCATAAGAATTAAGAGAAGGTTTTTCTTCAACCTCTCTTAAAAAAATAAGTTCATCACCTTGTCTTTCAATTTTCATTGAAAGATTAAAAAAAGAATGATGCTTAATAGCTGAAAGCTCATGAAAATGGGTTGCAAATAAACTTCTAGATTGGATATGCTCTAAAATATATTCAACAATTGAATACGCAATAGCAAGTCCATCATTAGTACTAGTACCCCTACCAACTTCATCCATAATTATCAAGCTATTGTGAGTTGCATTCCTTAAAATATTAGCCGTTTCATTCATCTCTACTAAAAATGTAGACTCACCTTTGGAAATATTATCACTTGCCCCAATTCGACAAAAAATTTTATCTGTAATTCCTATTATGGCCTGATCAGCAGGCACAAAAGAACCAATATGTCCCATTAAAACAACTAAAGCAGTCTGACGTAAATAAGTCGATTTGCCTGCCATATTAGGGCCAGTAATTAAACAAAAATACTTATCATTATCAATCTTTACGGAATTCTTAGTAAAAGCCTCCACTCCCTTCATATAATGTTCAACAACAGGATGTCTAGAACACTCAAGAATAATTTCTTTATTGCTAGTTAGAGAAGGTCTTACATATCCATTTTTTTTAGCCAAATACGCAAAATTAGAGACTACATCAACATACGCAAAAAATTTAGCAATTTTTTTAATAACCACACTATGCTTAACAATTTTTGAAGCTATATCATCAAACACTTCTTGCTCAAGAGCCAATAAATTATCCTCAGCATCATTAATATCCCTTTCAAGTTCAATAAGTTTGTTAGTTTTATATCTCTTAACAGAATTTAAAGTCTGACTTTCTACAAAATGAGATGGAACTTGTCCATAATAACTCTTTGTAACCTCAAAAAACAAACCTCTAACATTAATTCTCTTAATTTTAAGGCTACTAATTTTGCTAAAATCCCTCTCAAAATTAAGATAATCATCAACATACTTGCTTGCATTATTTTTCATCTCTCTTAAACGATCAATCTCAAAATTATACCCATGTTGAATAAGCTCATCTGGCTCCTTTGAAATGGAGCAATCAATTAAAGAATAAATTTCTCTTATATTATTTTCATCATTAACATCAAATATCCAATAACTAAAAGAATGTTCATTAAAGAGCCTCTTTGCTAAAAAAAATGCTGTCAAAGATTCCTTAATCAATAAAAAATCTTTTTTAACATATTTTTTCATTTGAAGTCTTGAGATTATTCTCTCAATATCCCAAATATTACTAAGAACATCTCTCAATTTTATACTTAAATTAATATTATTGTTTAAAAATTCTACATGAGCCAATCTATTGTTAATTGCAACAATATCTAAAAGCGGATTTAATATATATTCTCTTAAAAGTCTCTTTCCCATGGGAGTTTTACAATCATTTAACACTGAATAGAGAGAATAGCGGGATGTTAAATCATTATTGTTTTTAACAAGTTCAAGGTTTATTTGAGTAACATCATCAAGAAACATATATTCAGAATCATTATTAATATGAACTGTGTCAATATTGATTAATAAATTTTTCAAGTTATTCTTTATATAATCTATTATTAAAAAAGATGAAATATAATAAGGCTCATCCTCTTTAAACCCAAGAGCACTCAAACTAAGAACATTAAAATGCTCTTTTAGTGATTTCATGGCAATCTCTTTGTCAAAATGCCAATAGGGAATTTTATTAACTAAAAATCGATCGAGAGCAAGCTTTTCTAAATATTCATAATAAAAACCCTCTGAAACTATTATTTCTTTTGGAGAATATTTCTCAATATCCCGTCTTAACTTTTCTAAAAAATCTTCCTCATAAAAGATTATTCCAAGTCTAGATGTCGACAAATCTATATAAGAAAACGAATAATAATCTTTATAATCACTAATAGCTATCAAATAATTATTAATATCATCTTGCAAAAAATCTTCATCAATCACAACCCCAGGACTTATAACTTCAACAACTTCTCTCTCTAAAGGCCCTTTAGGATCAGTTTGCAATCCTTGCTCACAAATTGCAACCTTTTTATCAAGCAAAATCAATTTTTTTACATACTCTTTACTTGCATGACAAGGTACTCCACACATAGGAACATTTTCTCTTTTAGTCAAAGTTAATCCTAAAAGCTTGCTTCCCTCAAGAGCATCATCAAAAAACATTTCATAAAAACTACCTACTCTGAAAAACAGAATAGCGTCTTTATGTTTATCTTTAATATTTAAATATTGCCTCATCATCGGCGTAACATCTTTTTTCATATAAACAATACCAAAATTATAATTGATATTATTAAAACTTTACAATATACTTAAAATTATCAAAAAGAATTAACAATGGAAAAAGATACTTCTCAAAGCAATGTCTTTTATGTGTGTAAAGACGATTCTGTTTTCATAAAATTAATTAACAGACTTACTGCATTATATTCTGTCAATTTTAAAACATTTATCAAAAATATATTCATAAATAATAACGATAAAATTAATAAATTATACATAGATTTATCGGAAACAAAATATTTAGATTCAACTTTTATGGGAGTACTAATATACATTGATAATAAGAGCAATGAATACAAAAAAACCTTTAAAATAATAAATTCTAGCAAAGAAGCACTTAAAAATTTACAATCTCTTGGTCTTGAAAAGATATTAAAAATAGAAAATAGAGAAGAAAAATTACAAAAAAATGACATGAAAGAGTATTTTTGTTTCAGTGCACATAAAAATACAATATTTAAATCAATGTTAAAATCACATATTTTACTCTCAAGCCTCAATAGAGACAACAAAAAAGAATTTTGTACTCTAATTAAAAGACTAAAAAAAGAAAATAACAATTAAGAAGTAATTTTAGTAATATACTACTGTTCACTTAAATACTTAATAATATTATCTGTTATATCAACTGTACTATTATAATAAAGAATATATGGACTGTCTTTTTTCATAACCAAAGAAATACCATTAGTCTCTGCAATATATTGAATACCATTAAGTATTTTGCCCCAAAGTAATCCATCACTATTTAGACTATTTATATTAATCTGTTTCTGTTGTTCAAGATTACTCTTAGCCAAGCTCTTAAGTTTCTTAAGCTCATCAATCTTCAAGTTATATTGATTACCATACAATTTAGCACTCTCTAAATCATGAATACTAACAGATTCATCATATATTTTCCTCAAATCTTTAATCTCAGAATTCAAGATATCTATTTTTTCCTGATAATGATTTTTCAATTGCTCAAGATTAGACTTTAATTGAGGACTTAAAAATTCAATTACAACCTTCTCAAAATCTACAATACCCACTTTTGTAACATTAACTGAAAAAATATTTAATGGAAAAAAACATGCAAACAAAAACACTATAACAGTCATAAAAATCCTCCCTACAAAAAGCTAACTAAATTATATCAGTTATATCAGTATCTCATATCAATGGCTAAGAAAAATTTAAATCCTCCAAAATAATTATAATATCTATTAACACCTCCATTATTAAAATGAAATGGATAAGCTATTACAAAAGACAAAGGCATTTGAGGCAATACACTTCTAATTCCAAAACCCCAACTAAAAATAAAATTACTAAAAGGAACAAACAAAGAATTTTCTTGCCCTTCTAGAGAATATGAAGCCATATCTAAAAACAAAACATCCCAAACCAAAATATTCTTAATCAAAGGCATTGATAACTGAAGAGTATTTACAAAGGAACTATAAATATTACTCAAAGTTCCCCATCCTCTAGCAATCATAAAGTTTTCACTAATAACTATAAGGTGATGTGGTTGAACTTCTATTTCAAAACCATTCCCAAGTGGTGGTAAAATATTTGAATAAACACTCCTCAAAGTTAAAATTAAATCAAAAAATGGGGTAAAAACATCTTGATAGCCTAAAAGAGAGAAATATCTCTCAAAAGTTGTTGTGGATTTTGAAAAATGACTCTGCCCAAACAAAAATCCACCAAAAAGATCAAATTGCTGCTTAAGCAAAAAACCATTATTAGATAAAGACTGAGAATTTCTTGTATCCCATGCAACGCTAATACCAAAAGAATTTTCAAATTTAATAGTATTATAATTAGACCTCAAATAATAATTTGAAGGTCTGTTAACATTATCATCATAATAAACATATTTCAAGGCCGTTTGTGCAGTTCCAACAATTGATTGCTTTCCAAGATAATTAGAAAAAGTATAACCAGTAAACCCATTAATACTAAATTTAACTAAAGAATAATTCATAACATTAAAATCCGAAAAATTCTTAGAATTATTATATGCTTCCCAACTTACAAAAGGATCTGGAACTTCTTTTTTGTCTGTAAATATAGGTCCATTAATATCCTGATACGCTGTATTTATAGAATGTGAAAAATCAAAAAATCCTCCAATAGTCCATCTAGTCTGCATAAACCAATTATCTTCAAACATCAACCTAAAACTTTGCTCTGAAAAAGCAAGATTAAGCCTTGCAGAAAGAGAATACCCTTTACCTAAAAAATTAGATTGCTCCCACTGTCCAAAAACTGAAAATGGAAGCCAAGAATTACTCACCCCACCAAAATTCATACCAAATCTAAAACTTGCTGTCTCTCGCTCTTCAACAGCAAAATTTATCTTCATTAAACCCTCAATATTACTTGGAACAACATCGGGTATAACATTTCCAAAATAACCAAGTCTTTGTAAATTAAGCATTCCCATCCGAAGATTTTCCAAATTAAAAATATCACCCTCAATGAGCGGAATTTCTCTAAGGATTACATGTGAAGCTGTTTTTTTATTACCTGAGACAGTAATAGATTCAATATGTGCTTTCTCTTTCTCTAATATCTTAATAGAATAATCTACAAATTCATCCCTTATCGTCCGAGAAGGAACAATCTCTGTAAAGATATAACCATCAGAATAATATTTTTCCCTAATTTTTGCAAAATCTTGCTCAAATCTTGAATCATCAAAAACATCTCCTTCCTTAAAAGTAATCAAGGATTGCAATTCTTCTAATTTAAAAACTAAATTACCAGTAATTTCAAATTTACCAAATTTAAAAACATTACCCTCTGAAATAAAATATTTTAAGAAAACTTCTCTTTCCAATTTTTTAGAATCACTGGGCATTCGTATATCTACAATACTATCTACAACTTTTGCATTAATATATCCATTGTTCTTATAATAAGACTCAAGTTTCATTTTATCTTTATCAACATTTGATTTTAAATACTTGCCATCAAAAAATAAAGATGCGGGTTTTGATACTAAATATTTTCTAAGAATACGACTCTTAAAGTTCGAATTTCCCTCAAAAGAAACCTCTTTAACAACATACTTAGGACCAGCATTAATTTTAAACACAATATCTACTAAACTATTTTTCTCTTTAATATCAAATTCAACAGTAACATCAAGATATCCAGCATCTTTGTACATCTCTTCAAATTTAAGAACACTTTTTTTAATTTTTGCAAGATTTAAAGCCTCTTTTGCCTTAACATCTGATTTATCACGCAGTTCACTATTCCAAAAAACTCCACTATCATCAATAAAAATAACAGTATTTATTAAGGATTTCTCCTTCACAAAAAATGTAATGACAAGTTTATCATTTTCTACTCTAAACTCAGGTTTAATAAGTCCCTCAAAATAATCAAGAGCATAAAGGTCAACTTGCAACCTATCAAAAAGTTCATCAGAATAAGCTTTTCCCAAATAAGCATTTAAAATAGAGCCAAAGTCATTTTCTCTTATATTCTTAAGCCCATTAAAATCAATACTTTTTATCACCTTACCCTTATAGTTTTCTTGAGAATACACTAAATTAAATACAAAAAAGAACAAAAACACAACAATAAAGATTCTAAATAAATGCACCCCACATCCCTCACATAACTCAGTATTTAAATTTCCAAAAAATAGATATTTGATTTCCTATTCCGTGACCATGTTTCATAAAATTATAATCAAAAATATAATCAACAAAGAAAAACGGTGAATCAAGTTCAAGACCAAAATTAATACTAAAATTTAAATTCTGAGATAATGGTGTTACTTCTTCTTTTAAAAATCCAAATCCCGCCTTAGCAAAAACACCATCAATAATATATTTACCCACTTTAACATTTGTTTTATCAAGAACACCTGCAAAAGTTGTTGTACTACCCAAGATACCAATAGCGTTCCTTAATATATCTGTTTTTATACTCAATAGGTCTAATTTTAATACAGAACGTATATAATCTTCAATAGGTTGTACTATCAGATCAACAAGAATATCACTAGCTAACCCAAGTGCCATCTCAGCTGTATTTGTTCCTGCTGATTGTAGTCCATGTTCACCCCCAATTATTGCACTTGATAAAAGATATTTGATCTCTTGCTCAGTTCGCACAGGATAAGATGAAAAACTAAAATTCCACAAACTCAAAGGACCATCTATGCTCATTGTTATTAACAAATTTTCATTACCATCTTTAATCATATTTGTAGCCTCTGCCTTTACCCACGGATCAAATTTGCTCTTATTTTCATTAAAAGATATATATGCCCCTCCCCTGAAAACAAATTGTTTATTATGATAATTGAAAGAACCACTTGCAACATTTAAATCTCCCTTAAGGATAAAATCATCCGTTTTAGTATCAGATTTAACCTCAAGCGTATTCCCTCTTGCAATAATAGCATTCAAGAAGGAAATTTTATTATCTGGCCAATGAAAAGCAACATTACTATCAAAATTAATTTTAAGATCTGTAACAACATCTAACCCCTTAGAGCTAACATCAAATGCTCTAACTTTTTTTGATCTCTTATAAGGATCTATTAATAGATCGACAATCGAATTTTCAAGTAAATAAATCCAAGCATTTGAAACATTTAGATCCCCTCTAAACATAATCTCTTCAGAATTACCTTCAATAAAAAAATCACCTGAAGCATGTCCAACAAAATTTATAGTTACTTTATCAAATTTAATAGGTACTCCAGAACTACCAGAAACACCAATATCTATCTTATAATAATCAACAATACTATCACTTAAAAAGTTCAGATTCAAATGTGCAGCGACATTGACATCAGAATAATAGTCTAAATTAAATTTGTTCTCAATAATCACATTATTATCTTTAACAATAACTGGTACATTAATTAATTCTAAAATTCTACTCTTTCCATATTGTCTAGACATTTTTAAATATTCACTACTTATTAAACCATGTACTACTTCAAACTCTCCATTAAGATTTGGATTATATAAATCACCATCAACATCCAACATTCCAATCACATTAAGATCATGCAGAACAAAATGCTCTTTAATATTAAAAAAAGTTTTTGAACCCAATAAATCTTTTGTAATTAACTTTGAATCAAATTTAATGTCTTGAATATTACCAGTAATTTTATTCCCAGAAATGTTACCTGATGCAACAAAACTAAAAGGCAAATAATCATTTAACCTAATATCAAAATTACCATAATTATATTCATATAAACAACTAATAAAATCATATTCAATTGATGACATGATAAATCTTTCAGAGTTATTTTTAAATTCAATTGTAAGATCAGAAAGATCTTTATCTTTATATCTCAAATCTCTTAAAGCAATCTCTCCATCAGTTTCACTCTTTAAAATACCAAATTCTTCTTCTGCTTTATTTTCAAATCTTTGAAAGCTTGCATTTACCCTTGAAGAAAAAAGCTTGCCATTAACATTCAAATTAGAAATTCCAATAGAATTCTTAATATCATATCTAAAATTACCTGTTAGAATTTTTCTTTTATTCTGACTCGCATTTATATTATAAATATTAAGATTATTATCAACCAATCCCAAATTCAAAGAGCAATGTGTAGGAACACCTACTAACAACAGGTCATTTGTTTCAAGATAAGCATTAAGAGAATAATTAAATAAATCACTATCTTTAAAACTAAGTATAAAGTTACCATTAATATTTCCATTTAAGACAGAAAAGAATTTTAAATTACTGAAATTGAATCCCTGAAATCTACCAACAAAATAACTGCCATCTTCATTAGAATCAACACCAAAAAAATAACGCTCTGAATTCATATGCGAAAACAAGTTCAAATTACCACTAAGTTTATCATTTAAATTAAAATGTCCTTGCCCTTGTAAATTTGAAACACCATTTACAAATCTAATACTTGAAAGACTAAATTGTTTATCTTTATATAAACCCTCAAAACTAAAATTAAAATTATAAGCAGGATTACCAGCAATCTTATCTAATTTAAACTTGGTAATTTTGACATTTAAATCATCATTCATTCTTTGGTAATTTCCTAAAGAATTAACATTGAACAAAATTTCAGAATCTCCATTATAAAGACAAAAATCATTAATATCAAAAAAATAAACTATAGATGAATCAGAATAAGTTAAACTGACTCGCGACCTAGGTGACAATTTCAAGTTGGCATACCTATTTTTAAAATTCAACTCAAAATACAAAGGATAATTTCTATTTAAATAATTAAACTCAGTATTTATCTTAAAACTATCATCAAACAACTGTATCAAAAAATTAGAACTTACATTATAATCCCCATTACTATAATTAAAGTATTTTACCTTATAAATATTCTTCTCTCCACTTGCATTAAGAATTAAATTAAAATTATCTAATTTTGATAAGACAGTACAATTAAGACTATTCAACTTACTTTTAGTATAATCAACAGTATTTAAATCAAAATCTGAAGTCAAATTTAAATACTTACCCGACAAAAAATGTTCCGGAATAACTTTAGTAATAAAAGTTTCTGGAATAACATCCTTCAAAAAAAGCATAGGAAACTCTTTAACACCTAAATTAAGATTAAAATTTTCCTTACTAAAATCACCCTTTAATGAAATTTTAGAATTATTGTTAACAAAACTTAATAAATAATTAACATAGATACGATCCTGAGCAAAACTCGTTTTCATATTCAAATCTCGAATTTTAAGCCTGCCAATCCTAAAATCATCAGATCTTACGCAAAAATTTTGATTTATTTTACTAAAATTTAAATGCCCATTAATATCCTTAAAATTAAAAATCTTTGCAGACCTAAAATCAAGCCTTCCTATTGGTACTAAATCTTTTAAAGAATAATAGCCCTTATAACCAATAAATCCTCTCTTAAGTTTTACAAAAGCATTTTGAACATCTACAACTGATTCATTCCCTTTAATTTGGACTTTTAATCCCTGAATCTCTTTATTTACCATATTAGCATTTGAAGATGAATTTAATAAAAATGCATACCGTAAATCTTTATCTTTAAAATCATAAGAAAATGCTAGTTGACCATTTAAATTTGTATCAAGGTAATCTTTATAATCACTCAAGTTTTTATTAAAGCTTATCCAATTTACAAGATTTACATCAAAGAACAAAACATCTAATCTTAAAAATTTTTTATTAAAATCATATCTTAAATCAAAATCCAAATTCTCTCTGAGAATATTAAAAATTTCAATATTTCCCTTAGAATAATTTATTTGAAAGCCTTGCTCAAGCAAATCAAAATAACTTGTATGTAATTTTAAAAAACTAAAGTTAATATATCCATCTTCAAGCTCTTTTTTAAACTTACCTTCAAAATAAAAAGTCGAATCAAGAATATTTTCATGACTAACATCAGGATTTAAAACTGCAATAGAACTAAAATCAACAATAAAACTAAATAAAAAATCATCATCAATAGTCTTTAATGCAAAACTCTTAATTTGAAATTTAAGAAACTTATCAGAAATTAGTCTAAAATTCATATTAATATCTTCTAAATGCACATGAAGACTATCAAATAAATTAAACATTTTACCAAACATTGCATGACTAGTACTATCATCATCTAATTTTAATGTATGAGAATGTGAACTCTGAGGGTTAAGAAATTTAAAATCATTTAAATCAAAATTCAAAGTACTTCCCCTTACAAAAACATCTAAAATAATGTTTTTATCTCCTAATAGCAGTTTAAACAAATCCAAATTGACTTTAACAGTATTCATCAATATTGTATCTTTATCATTTAAGCTCAACTCCAGATTATCTATTTTTATTGAAGATAAAAAATAAGGGGCAATTTTATCATACTTGATTTTAAAGCCTGTTTTCGATTCAAGGTAACTCATAATAAAAAATTTAGCAGAATAAACTTGGGCTTGAATAAATACAATAAAGATAACAAGAATTGATACAAAGACTATCATTGAAAAAATAAAAGATAGAGCAATCTTATTTCTTATAAAAAACAAATTCATATATATATGTATATATATTATATAATACTTAAGTAAGTATCTAATTACTCAAAACATTTAAGGAGACAATTTCTGTGAATAAGATCCTAAAAAACTTCTATTGCATAGAAGGAATCGATGGAAGTGGAAAAACAAGTATAATTCAAAAACTACAAAAACTCTGTAATAACAAACTGAAATATTACTTTACAAAAGAACCATCACAAGGGGTCATTGGAGAATTCATAAGACAGCAACTAACTAATTTTAAAAATCCCTTAAGAAAGGTGTCACTAGCATACTTATATGTAGCAGACAGATATGAACATTTATATAACACAAAGAATGGAATAATAGAAATATTAAATAAAGGTAAAACAAAAGTAATAACCGACAGATATTTATTCTCATCTATAGCATATCAAGGAGAATTGGGATATAAAATAAACAAAGACTTCCCACTACCTGAAAAACTTTTCTTCATAAAAACGGATCCCAGTATTGCATACAAACGAATTCAAAAAAACAGAATACAAGCTGATCTCTTTGAGTTTGAAGCAGCAAAATTCAAAGAAATCAACTCTAGATATACAGAAATGCTCAAAATTTTTGACGACCTAATTGATATTGTATACATTGAAAACTCAAATGAAGAAGACTTAGAAACAAGTACAAGGAAAATTTTTGATTTAATAAAATTTTAATATAATTAAAACAAGGACAAGGATACAGAACATGTTCCATAAAAAATTTTTTATATTATGTCTAATAATATTTTCAATTCTACTCATAACCAATATCAATGCATCATCAAAATTTTTCTATGCTGAACAATGGTATGTCATTTTCAACGAACAAATGAAAAAAAATCCCAATAACTATAAAAGAAATATATTTTTTTTACAAAATGCATTAAAATATCCATTTGGAAATCCAAACTATTCTTTATCAAAAATAGAAACAAGAGAAGAATGGGATAAATATAAGCTTCTCTTTAAAATGCATGTAAATTTACTTCTTGTTAAGCAACATCTGTATTTAGGAGATTTATTTGATACAAAACATACATATTTTTATAAAACCCCAAAAAAGAAAGGAATTCTTGCAAATTTAAATAAGTCTACAAAGTTTTATAAAATAGCTACTGACTACTATACAGAAGCTTTAAAGTACCACAAACAATTGCAAAAATATAAATTTACTAAAATGCAAAGCGATGGAATAACAAACTGGGAAGATGAATATCATAGAATTGAAACTAAAGAACTTAACTACTATGATATAATCGCAAGAGAATTAACACGTATTGAACAAACAAAGAAATTCTTTCAAAAAAGACTAAATTATTATTAATATTTCTCTAAAAAATCCATTGATACTCTCTTGAAACAATCACTTTTTGAATATAATCCTTACTAAGAGAAAACTTATCAATAAGCTCTTTAAGATCTCCCTTACTAAGAATATTACATTCCAATGACAGTGTAATTAAAGCTCTTTCTGCTAAAAAAGGCAATCCTAACAAATTTTCTAAAACTGCAATATCACATCTTCCCCTAGATTCAATCAAAAGAGAATTTTCAAAATTTGAATTCTTCACATTACTGCTCAAATCCATTATTTCTCTCTCAAGCAATTTTTTATCACCTTGCGTATACAACAATGCAAAAGGTTTAAGAATGGTAAAAAAATACTCCCTACCAACAAGATAATGATGACTAGAACATCTTGTAGCATAATTTGGATAAATAGCAGACTCAATAATCTCATCACCACCAACAATTAACAAAGGATCAAAATAAGGTGCAGCTATTTCCTCTCCTTTGTAAAAATAATATCTGTATGTCAAAAAAGATTCATCCATACAATTAACATGCTCACAATAAGCACCAAGACGACAAATCTTATCTGAATATTCTATTAAAAGTTTAGCAGTATTATTAAATATCTCTTTCCTAAAATTATAAAGTAAAGTAGGAAGTATAAATAATACATTTGAATCTAATGCGATTTTATTTAAAATAAAAACCAAACGTTCATCGTAAAAACAAGTTTCATCAATAATAAAGGTTCCATATTCAGGATTATCGTCTATTAATTGACCTACATCAAAAGAATTACCTGCAAAATCAACTCCATCAATCCTATCACTTCCACCTCCTCTATAAGGAATAACGTTTTTAGGATAACCTTTAAACCTTTTCTTATCAAGAATATTTCTAATAAAAAATATATTGGCTCTGTTTCTACGTCCCTTGGTAATGGAATCTAACACTTTAGAAGATTTATTCTTGATAATAAGAGAATCCTTATAAATTTTAGCAGCATATTCTGTTTTACCACTACCCATAGGACCAATTATAAGCATCAAATTTAAATTATCTTTAAAATCAAAATGACTAATAGATACAATATCATCAAGTTTGGATTTAGTATCTCCACTAACTAAATTCAAATAAAAGCTCATAAAAATCAACTCCAAACACGTTAAAAGCTCTTTTATACAAATACAAGTGAATCAAAAGGAATAATAAGTTGCAAAGGAGCTCCTAAATATCCTGAAAACAGTCTTTTAACATAAAGCAATAAAACAAACACTCTCTTATCCTTAAGATAATTAGAAGCATAAACAAAAATTTCATCATTATCCCTAAAATTAAGTTCATCACCAAGACCATTTGAAAAAACCTTAGCAACTCTATACTCCCTTCCAGAAACCAAACTCAAATTTAAACCCAAAAAAGCTCCCATCAAATTCTTAAAAGAATCACTCTCTATAATACTCTCAATAATATCGTCTGGCCGGTCTTGTGGATACAAATAACTCTCATACTCTTTATTATCTCTTCTATATTTAATTTTAACCATAGATTTTTTTTGCAAAATATAGTACTGAAGATCTCTTAAACTATCAAATTTCAAAGAATTAACACTAAGAATAGCATCCCCACTCCTTAACCCACCAATATCTGCAGGAGAATTAGGAGCTACATATGATATCTCTAAATCTTTCAAACTTTCAGAAAAAGTAAATCCCAACCACTTATTTCTTAAAATTCCACCTTCATACATAAATGGCAAAACCTTTAAAACCCATTTTGAAGGTATAACAAAATTAAGACCTTGTGAATATAAAATTCCAGCAAATGTAAGTCCAACTAACTCGCCACTTTCATTTACCACAGGTCCACCAGAATTTCCCTGATTAATGGCAGCATCAATTTGATAAGAATCACCAACAGATAATAAATTTCTATTCTGTCCAGAAATTATTCCTGATGTAATAGTTTTTTCAAATCCCATAGGAGAACCCATGGCATAAATTCTATCTCCAATATTAATATTCGAAGAATAATTCAAATTAAACTGATGATCTAATTTAAAAGATACCTTAATTAAAGCAAGATCCATTTCCTTTGAATAAGAAATGACCGTTGCGGGAAGTTTTTCACCCTTACCTCTTGGAAGTCTTACATAAAGATTGGAAATCCCATTATAATTATTATCAACTTGAGAACTAATCACATGATAATTGGTCAAAGCATACCCTTTAAGACTATCAACAACAAAAGCAGAGCCTAAGGCAATATTTGGACGCCTATGACCGTTTAAAATTTTAGTACCCATATCTACCCAAACTGTTAAAACAGCCGTATTAAGCAAAACATTTCTCAGAGGAGTTTTTTCATTAATAACAAAATTTTGCAAAGAATCAAAAGTATTATACAATGAATAATATTTTGCAAATAAACTCGCAAGCATTGGATCCCTGTGTTTCACACTCTCAAGATGCTTCAAAATTAATTGCTCTCTACTCTCTGCAAGCATCATACCAAACAAATTTAAAGTTTCAAGCTTAAAGAGTGCTTTTTCATAATTCCCTTCCTTACAAAATTTAAGATATTCATTTTGAATTCCGGTTAAAGCTTTATCTCTTAAGCCTAGAATAACTTGATCCATTTCAAAACCATTATTTCTTAGATTATAATAACTTGAAAGAGCAATCTCAAAATTATTATCTTCAATATGTTTATTTATGCTTTTAGATGGTATATAATAAATTTGTTTGTCATCTATGTCTTTTATTGTGCTGCATGAAAAAAATAACATAAAAATAATAAAAATTTTTCTATGCATCAATAACTCTCAAAAGTTAATTAATGTTATGATAGACATCAAAACTATCATCTAAAATAACTTTCTTAACTTTCAAAACTCCTTTATCATAAATTTCAATATAATTAAATTTTTCAGACCCATTAATTTTTCTATAAACTGAAACCAAATTACCAGAAGAGTAATTTTTCACTTCAATAATATCAGAATTATTAAAAATTTTTTTCTCTATTAAATTTTTTTGAATATCTAAAACAGAAACTCGTTTTGGATTCAAACTTAACATACTGGGAAGAAAAATTTCTGGAACATTAGCTATTAAAAATTCATTAATACCTACATAATCAAAGTTGTAATTAAAATAATTATCAAAAACTTCATACCGAAAAGAATCTAAAGCAAAAGTATATACATGCTTCTTATCTGAATAATCAACCTCAATCATATTGACATAAGGATAAACAGAATAATTAACTTTATAACCAAGCAAAGTATTTTCATAACGAACAGGGACCTTATCTTTGAAATAAACTTTATTAAAATAATTTTCATCTAAGTTTAAATCCATAGGATAGTCCATTATTTTTGAAAAAAAACTTACCAAAACTCCATTTTCAAATACTGCGGCATTATTCTTATCATCCACAAAATACATACCGGTCAAATGCTTATAATGACTTAAAAACTCATCTCGTATACTAGGATCTCTTAAGAGATCATAAAACATTTTATATTCACCTATTATTTTTGGAGGTGCTTTTTTAAAAAACATATAAGCTTCATCAGGTGTCAAAAGTCTATATTTAAGCAAATACGTACTCTGAAGACCGTTTAAATTTTCGCTCTTATTTTTTAAAAAAGTAAATAAAGCAACAGAATTAGCCTCATTTAATGATGTATTTTTAAAAATAAAATCAATATTATCACTACTAAAAAAAGAATCTTCTTTTAATTTAAGTTTACCAAAAAGACTTGGAAAAAATTTATCTTCTTTTAAAAACCATTTAAAAAACCTCAAATCATCACTATACATAGCAAAAGAGTCGGCTAACACTTTATTAAAACTTCCCTTAAAATCCCCAAGTTTACTGGAAGCTTCAAGCCTCATGTAAATCAAATCTTTATCACTTTGCAGATCTCCATACAATTTATCATAAATAGTAATAATTTCCCTGTTTTTACCAATATCCTCACTTTGACTTAGAATCAATGAAAAATATTGATAATACAAATCCCTAGGCTCTACAAACGTAAAATTATTAATATTTATTGCCGAATCCAACAAATAAATTTTATCCAGCAGAGAAATATCATTTCTCAATGAAAGTTCATAAAGAGAATCTGAGTTTCTTAAATTAAATTCAAGAGAACCATAAAGCATATCAAGTCCCCTTTGAGTACCATCAAAATCTTTAGCCTCAATAAAAAGAATCTCTGATATATCTTTGTCTCTATGATTTAAACTAGCATTTAAATCATTCAAGCTTACTAAAAAGAAAAACATAAATATAATTTTCAAGATAACCATAAGACCCCTTCAAAATTTTATTTACCCATTGACTGTCTCCAATTTAGACTCTCTTAAACTTTTTTCATGCTCACTCTCAACAATTTCAAATCCTAAAAGCTCTCTTACTTCATTATCTGTCAAAGTTTCTCTTGCAACTAAAGCTTCTGCAAGTTTCACTAACTGATCTTTATGGTTCATCAAAATATCTGAAGCTTCTTTTAAACATCCTTCAAGAATTCTCTTAACTTCCCTGTCTACTCTATCAGCAGTATGCTCAGAATATGCTCTTGACTTAGAAAATTCTTTTGGAAGAAAAATTGGAGCTTCATCATCCACTAAAAATATTGGGCCTACATCTTCCCCCATACCCCATTCTGTAACCATTTTTTTTGCCAAATTAGTAGCTTGCATCAAATCATTTTGCACACCAGCTGTAGTAAAACCCAAATTAATCTGCTCACTAGCATAACCACCATAACATATCTTAATCTTATCAAGAATCTGATTTTTATTTATTGAAAGCCTATCCTCCCTAGGAAGAGAAAAAGCAACCCCAAGAGCTCTACCTCTAGGAATAATAGTAACCTTATGTAAAGGATCAGAATATTCAAGATAATAATGAAGCAATGCATGTCCTGCTTCATGATAAGCTGTTTCAAGTTTCTGTCTATCAGTAATAGTCATAGACTTTTTAGCAACGCCCATTAATATTTTATCTCTAGCTTCTTCTAAATCATGCATAAGAATCTCAGATTGATCATTCCTTGCAGCAATTAAAGCACCCTCATTAATCAAATTTGCAAGATCAGCACCACTAACACCAGGAGTAGCTCTTGCTATTACATGTAAGTCAATTTCTTTTGAAAGTTTAGTCTTTTGAGCATGTATATTCAGTATTGCTTCTCTCTCCTTAATATCAGGAAGCGTCACTGTTACTTGCCTGTCAAACCTTCCAGGTCTAAGCAAAGCAGAATCAAGAACATCAGGCCTATTTGTTGCTGCCATCACAATTACATTAGTATATGTCCCAAAACCATCCATCTCGACTAATAACTGATTAAGAGTTTGCTCTCTCTCATCATGACCACCACCAAGGCCAGCGCCACGACTTCTTCCAACAGCATCAAGTTCATCAATAAAAATTATGCAAGGAGCATTTTTTCTTGCATTGTCAAACAAATCCCTAACACGACTTGCTCCAACCCCTACAAACATCTCAACAAAATCAGAACCTGACATATGAAAAAAATTTACACCTGCCTCACCTGCAACTGCTTTGGCAAGCAAGGTCTTTCCTGTTCCAGGAGATCCTACTAAAAGAACACCTTTTGGAATCCTTGCACCTATCTTTTCAAATTTTTTAGGGTTTTTAAGAAATTCAACTACTTCCCTAAGTTCCTGCTTAGCTTCTTCTTGACCAGCAACATCTTTAAAAGTAACTTTATTCTTTCCTGCCTCATACTTTTGAGCATTGCTTTTTCCAAATGAAAAAACCTTGCCTCCACCACCCTGAGTTTGACGAAATATAAAGAAAAAGAAAATAAAAAATAATATCCATGGCAAAGTTTGAAGAATAACACCAATTAAAGATGACTGACTTTTTCCAGAACTTACCTCAACTCTCTTTGCTTTAAGCTCAGAAAGCAGATTGATATCAAAATAAGGAATACTAGTAGAGAAATAAGATTTTCCTAAATTCGAATTTTTGACAATAAATTGAATTTGACTCTTATCAATTATTATTGCTGATTCAACTAAACCACTATCTAAATAAGTTTGAAATGTACTATAAGGCACGTTCTTATAATTTTCTCCGCCACGCATAAAATAAGACATGAATATTGCTAAAACTAAAAAGACTATAACAAGAACCAAAATCCAATTCTTATTTTTCTTTTTATTATTAGATTTACCATTATTATTCAAATTATTATTGTTAATATTCATTCCTTTAAAAATCCTCCGAACAAAGATATATTAATTTTTTTAAGAATACTCTTATCACTCCAAATTAAGTTTAAAGTATTTAAATCAATAATGCCAATTACCTTATCATCTAACACTAACAACATTAAATAAAGTGGATTATATCTTACAAACTTAGAAAAGAACTTCTTTGATTGTAACTTACTTCTAAAAAATCTATGCCTAAACTCATAAGAACAACATCTCAATGTTAGTATAGAATTATCTTCACACTCCAAATATTCTAACAAAATCTTACCTAAAGATAAACTATGACATTCATTAAGTCTTAAGAAAAAATCAAAAGGCTCATGCATCTCTTCAGCTTCTCTAAAGATAAGGTTAATCTTATCTTTACGTTTTTCCAAAAAAAAATCATTGGTTTTAAGTAATATTTTACTTTTTTTATTAGCAAGATTCACCCTAAAAATCTCACCTAAAGTGCCATATGACAAATTTGACACAATTCCTTCTGAATTTAAAATCTTAAAAATACTCCTAAAAACCAAATACTTTGGTAGCCTGAAAAAAGTCATAGCATCAAAAAAATAATAATAATTACCCTTACTCGGGGAAAGATAATCTTCTTTATCAAAATAACCTGCAAGCTCACTTGAAAAATCAGATATCCTTTTCAAACCTCTTTCATATCCCTTAAAAATTTTCCTAATAACTGGCATAAGATTATTTCTAATTTTATTTCTTAAATATAAATCTTCATGGTTAGTACTATCAACAGAATAAACAATACTATTCAAAGAAAGAAATTTTTCAATATCCTCTCTTGATACATCAATTAAAGGTCTAATAATATTTCCATTGATAACTGGAATACCAGACAATCCATCCAAAAATGAACCTTGAAAAAATCTCATCACCAAAGTTTCAAATTGATCATTTTGATTATGAGCAAGAGCAATATAACTTGCCCCATTTTCTCTAAAAGATTCTAACAAAGCATCATAGCGATATTTTCTAGCCAACTCCTCAACTGACATACCAAGTTGCCTAGACTTTCTCTTTATATCAACACTACACCTCTTTATTTGAAAAGTAATGCTATGAAAATTACAAAACTTTTTTATATGTTCTATTTCCAGATTTTGCTCGAAATCTGATCTTATATAATGCGCAAAATAAAGTGCAACAATATTATTATTTAAATACTCCTTTAAACTCAATAACAAGGTAGTAGAATCTGCTCCCCCAGAAAAAGCAACTATTACTTTTTCTTTGGTTAAAGAATTTTTAAAGTAAAAACTTTCTATCTTTGTTAAAATATTATTCCAAAACATCAAAAACTACTAGAATTAATAGTCGCAATTTTACTCTCAAAATTACATTCATCAATACTTAATATCTCTTCACTTAAAAAATTAAATACATTTCTAATACGCTTAAGCTCACCATCGCTAAATTTTGCAAGAACAAAATCTCTAAGACTAGATTCATTATTCTTTCCAACTCCAATATAAAGTCTACTATATTTAGTACTTCCAAGGCTCTCAGAAATAGAACGAAGTCCATTATGCGTAGAAGTACCTCCTATCTTTCTAAGTTTACATTTTCCCAAAGGTAAATCAACATTATCAACTATAATCAACAGATTAGTTATTTTCATATAAAATCTAGCAAAAACAAAAGGAAAAATATTACCACTCAAATTCATATAAGTTAAAGGTTTAATTAAAACTATTCGTTTATTCTCAAAATTAAAATCAGAGTATTCATAATTTTTTACCTTTTTCAAAGAGAGATCATGCTTTACAACCAATTTATCTATAAGCCCAAAACCAACATTATGTCTAGTATGAAAAAAATTAGACCCGGGATTACCCAGGCCAACTATTAACAAATCCATATTTTTTTATTTTACAAACAAAATAGACAAATTTTCATCATCTTCAGCAAGTCTCACATTCTCAGGAAGTACAATATCCTTAAAAGTTATCTGATATCCCTTCTTAACAGGGGTCAAATCTACTTCAACAAATTCTGGCAAATCTAAAGGCAAAGCCTTAACTTTGATTTTAGTCCGAAGAACACTTAAAGTACCACCTTCCTTAACACCAATAGAAGCCCCTACAAATTTAATTGCAATATCTCTTTCAATATCTCTATCCCTATCAACCTCATAAAAATCAACATGATAAATAAGTCCCTTAATAATATTTTCGCTCACATCTTTAATAAAAACACATTTCTCGACTTTTCCGTCACTTAAAATTAAAACAGTATTACCTGTAAATTTTGCAAATTTCTTATTAAATTCATTACTTGCAATTTTGATATGCAGGACATCACTTTCTTTCCCATACACAACAGCTGGTACCTCAGATTTTGCTCGTATTCTACGAGCACACAAAGAACCAAAATTTAATCGACTTTCATATTTTAAAATCCTACTACTATCCACAATGAAACTCCTAACCTAATATCAAATACTGGGACGGAAGGATTCGAACCCTCGAATGCCTGGACCAAAACCAGGTGACTTACCACTTGTCCACGTCCCAAATACTTAATTATCCATAAGTCAAAAGGATACAAAATACAATACACTTTGTCAATAATATTTATTAGCCTAATCCAAATTCAAGACTTGAAGGATTTTCCTTCACATATTCTTTAAAAATAGCACTCTGCAAAATCTCTCTAAAATTTTGATTAATAGGATGTACAATGTCTTTATACTCTCCGACCTTAGTTCTTCTATTAGGCATAACAATAAAAACACCTTTTTGCCCCCTAATAACCCTGATATTATGCAAAACCAAACAATCATCAAAAATAACTGTCACATATGCCAATAGCTTCGAACCGGGATTTTTATTATCAACTCTCCTAATTCTTACATCTGTAATATTCACTCCTAGGCCTCCCTAAAATACATGTTTTAAATCTAGAATATTTTTAATTTTTTGTAAATAATTCTTGCGATATTTTTATTTTTTTTAATTAAATAACTCTCAAGGATAAATAATTTTTCCCTGATCCCATATCTTTTCAAGTTCATAATATTCTCTGGCCTTTTCACTCATTAAATGTACAACTAAACCTTCACATGAAATAATTGTCCAATCATGAACAAAACCTTTACCATCAATACAATAATTAAAATTCTTTTCCTTAAAAAACGTTATTAATCTTTCGGTATACAAAGCTTCCATTTGCTTAAATGATAAACATGAAACAATAACAAAAAAATCAGCCCAATTACAAACAGAACTAACATTAATACCTAAAACATCAATCCCGCCAAAATCAGATATAATCTTACATAATTTCTTAACATCATATATTTTTAACATATCTTCCATCAAAATCATCTCCCAAAATGATTATTACATCAGGACTCATATCAGGCACATCAAGTCCTAAAATATCTACACGAAACTCAGAAATTGGTTTAATGTTCCTTGCTCCAATTACATCCCCAACCTTAATGGCGATCTCTAAATTATCTGAATTATTTATTATTAAAGTATGAGAATAATTATGCCTATCTGCATTACCAACCCTTACAACCTTAAATTTTAAAGATTTAAAAATATCTGCCGCATTCCTTGCAAGTCCAGCAGTCTTAGTGCCATTTAAAACAATAACTTTAATTACCTCTTCACTTCTAGCTTCACCCATTAAATCTCTATTTAAATTTTCTATCGATTCCTTAAGAACCGCTCCACCATAATAAGGAAAAACAACTTTTATTAAATTATCATTATTATCCTTAAATGTTTCCTCTTGCCCTTTAATATTGACAAAAATAAATTTTTCATTATTTATTTTATAATTAGCAAGAATATATTTAAATACAGTTTCAGAAAGATCCGTATCTAACATGAAATACATTTTGGAAAAATAATCATACTCTTCTTTAAAATCAGAAAATTGTGTCAAGATTTTCTTGAAAAATTCCTTAAAAAACTCAAATCTTTCATCGTAAGAAGCAATATCTCTGAAATAACTTAAATAATCATAAGACTTATCTCCATCAAAAACAGAATTACCAGAGGGTATTAAGATAGGACGTACTAAATTATATATTTTAACAGGATTTTTAACAAGAAGACGAACTCCACCAATATAGTCAACAAATTTAACAAAACTACTCTTTTTAAAACAAATATAATAATCAGGTTCATGATTCAACTGTCTAGATACTTTAGACAAAAATTCATTAAAGCTATCCTTTTTATATAAATCTTCAAACCAAGACACATTTCCCTTTAAATCCTCATAACCTGTATAAACAGGAATATCTAAAAATCCAACATTTCCTGTTTTTATATTAATGAAAATCTCTTGCATACTTAAAAGATTGTCATTATCATCTTCTATAAGAAATAAAAAACTAATATTACTCTTAGTATTCAATTCAAAATATATTTGTTCTCTCTTAGAACTATCAACAAAAAAAATCACAATACCAAGAACTATTAAAATAATTAAAACTAAAAAAAATAATTCTTTTCTCAATTATTGACCTTTAACATATAAATTATTACTCTTAATATATCGCAAAACATCAAAGGGAAGCAAATAATCAACGGGTAATCCTTGCTCAATTCTACTTCTAATCTCTGAAGAAGAAATAGAAAATATTCTATTATCAACATAAATATGTTCAAACCGACTAACTAATCTTTCACTGTAAATCCTGTGAACCACCACAAGATTAACAGATTCGATTATTTTTTCTGGATTTTTCCATGAATCAAAACTCTCAAAAAGATCATCTCCAATTACCAAATAAATATCATCATGAACATATTTATTCCTAATACAAGCAATAGTATCAACAGTATAAGTTATTCCGCCATTTATAATATCGCATTCATCGATAAACATATTATTTTCATGTTGTATGGCCAACTTAAGCATCGCAATTCTATCTTTAATACTAATATTTTCAACACGCTTATGAACAGGTTTATGAGTAGGAATGAATAGTATTTTATCAACATTTAAAAAATGCTCTATCTCCTTTGCTAAAAACATATGCCCAACATGAACAGGATTATAAGTACCACCCAATATTGCTATTCGCATAAATCTCCCATGTTATACATTTAATTTACTACATTAATTAATGTCTGAACAATATTAATTTTGAACTTCTAAAAAACAATGACTTTAAATCCTCGATAAAGCAAAAAGTTCACTAACAAGGTCATCTATTCCCATATTATCATAAATAGAAATTCCTAAAACTTTTTCGCCATCCAAAGCTCTTTTTAACTGATTAAAATTTTCAATAGCACCTTCTAAATCAAGTTTATTAGCAACAATTAGTCGCTTCTTACTTGAAAGGCCAACATCATACACACTAAGCTCATTAACAAGAATATTATAAGTACTCATAAAGTCATTACTAGCAACATCAATCAAAAAGACCAAAACTTTAGTCTTTGAAATATGCCTCAAAAATTCAAAACCAAGCCCCATCCCTCGACTTGCACCCTCAATTATCCCAGGCACATCAGCAATTACCAAATCATCATAATAAGACTTCAAAACGCCAAGATGCGGAACTTTAGTAGTAAAAGGATAATCTCCAACCTTTGACCTTGAAGCAGTTATTGTAGAAATAAGAGAAGACTTACCTGAATTAGGAAGCCCAACAAGTCCAATATCAGCTATCAATCCTAATTCAAGACGTAAATCCAAAGTAATACCAGATTCTCCGGGTTGAGCAAATCTTGGTGTCCGTTTTGTAGAACTTTTAAAATTTACATTTCCAAGGCCACCTCTTCCACCCTTTAAAGCAATAACTTCATCACCAAAGTTCTGAAGTTCAAACAACATAGAATCAGTAAAAGCATCATAAACACGGGTATTAGGAGGAATAAAAATAACTAAATCTTCTCCAGAAGCCCCATTCTTCCTAGAACCCATCCCAGGCTTGCCATTATTAGCAGCAAATTTTTGACCATTTTTATAAAGAGATAGGGTTTTAAGATCTACCTTAACCTTAAAGACTACATTTCCACCCCGACCTCCATCACCACCATCAGGACCTCCTTTGGATTTAAACCTTTCACGCAAAAAAGAAACACATCCTGCACCCCCATTACCTGAAGACACAGTTATGTTTAAAGAATCCTTAAACGTATGCAAATCAACCTCAACTATAACAATATTAAATAATATTTATATATTTTCGGCCCTTAAAAGTTTTAAACTCTACTATACCATCCTTTAATGCAAATATCGTATGATCTCTGCCAAGTCCAGAATTTTTGCCTTTATGAAATTTTGTACCTCTTTGACGTACAATTATTTCTCCAGATCTCACAAATTGCCCACCACTTCTCTTAACACCAAGCCTCTTAGATATAGAATCTCTTCCATTCTTAGAACTACCACCACTTTTACTTGTTGCCACTACTTTCCTCCAAAATCAATTTAATATCACAAGGATACTCAAAGCATAAATCCTTTACACCTTGTATTAAAAATTTACTATAATAAAAAAGATTCTGCCTATCCAAATCTTCAAAAGAAGCCTCAAATTTTAAATATCCTCTTAAAGAATTGTCCACAGTAAAATCTTCTTTTTCACAATTAAGAACACTTAAAAAAGTCCTTAAAATAAAAGAAAAGGAAGAACAAACTATATTAACATAATCATTTCCTCTAGCATGCCCATTAGCTAAAATATAAATAATTATATCATTACGAGTCTTTATTAAAACATTAATCACTAACTAACAACTATATCATCAACCAAAACATAAGAATAGGATTGACGATGGCCGACCTTTCGCTCACTTGACTTTCTTCTTATATATCTGTAAGAGATAACTTTTTTATCTTTTTTATCTTCTATATAAGTACATTTTACACAAGAACCTAAAACATAAGGTTTGCCTATCTTCACATCTCCATTCTTGTTTACAAGCATTACACTGCTAAATTCTATTTTATCACCTTCACTAGCTCCAATTTTATCTATCTTTAACATCTCTCCCATAACAGCCTTGTACTGTTTACCCTTTATTTCCAACAACGCATACATCACAATCACCTCTCAATGCTCAGCTAAGTATTATAAATTTAATGAAATTTAAAGTCAATTATTTAAGCTCAATTAACTTATTTAATCTCACTAAATTAATAATACAAATTATTTATTAAATAACTATCAAAAATATCTAACAAGAGAATTTAAACTATATTCCCGTAAAGCATCTCTACCATTCATACTTACAAGTTCAATAAAGCAAAAGATATCAGATACCACTCCACCCGCCTTTTTAAGCAACATGTCGGCTGCTCTCAAAGTGCCTCCGGTAGCTAAAACATCATCAACTAACAAAATATTTGAATGTTGTTTAACATCATCTTTATGTATTTCAATACTGCTAAATCCATACTCAAGTTCATATCTCTCTCTTAAGACTTGCCTTGGAAGTTTACCTTCTTTTCGAATCAACAAAAGAGGCAAGCCCATTTTTAAAGCCAAAGGCGCACCAATAAGATAACCTCTTGATTCAATAGCAGCAATGTAATCGATGTTTCTTGATAAATAAAAAGCATACGCATCTTCAATTAAAGATTTATATGCTTCTGCTTTGAGTAAAACATTAGTAATATCATAAAAAAGTATACCTTCCTTTGGAAAGTTAGGTACTTTCATAATAAATTTATCATAATATTCCGTTCTATCTTTCATTAAGATTCCCACAAAAAATTAAATACTTATTTTTTTTATTCTTCCGCTACAGGGGGATTTGGAACTATACCTTCTACATCTAATTTTGGAATCTCATCTTCATTAGCTCTTGTCCAAACCTTACTTCTACCAAAAATCCATACCTTACCCTTGGTAATAAGATTACCCGTTTTTGGATCTACCCTCATTTCAGAACTATAAATTTTACCATTCTTAGGATCAATAATCTTACCCTTATCCCACTTGTCAGAAGACTCAATATATTTAAGCCCCCACATAAAATCAAGACCTTCAGTAATTAAATGCTCAAAACCTATAACCCTATAACCAGAAGGATCATTAATATCATGCACCTTCCCATCCTTTATTACATTTAAAATTCTACCATAGACTTTATCATTATATTTATAAACATAAATTACAGAATTTTTAACATTCGTAGTACTATCATATCCAACCCAATATCCTAAAACCTCACTACCGTCTTTTTTATTGTCTGTTTTCTCAGACTCTGCAAATGCAAAAAACGAAAAATAAAATAAAAGAATAATTCTCAATACATTCTTATCCATATAAACTCCTAAAATTAATATCTGAGCCAACAATTTAAATATGTCATGACAAAGAAAGATTATACATTTATTTCATACTTTTTGCAAAAAGAATAATTTACTTACATTAATTTAAATTACTAAATACAAATTGATAGTTCAATCTTAGAAAATCAAGATACATAAAACAATAAAGAAATCAAAATTGATATATACTAATTTTAGTGATAAAATTAATAACAATATCAATGATAAATAATGAGGGTTTAATGTGGTAAGAGGTATTTATACTGCTGCCAGCGGAATGATGGCACAAAGACACAGGTTAGATGTTATTGCGAATAATTTAGCAAATATTGACCTTACGGGATACAAAAAAGATTTATCTGTCCAAAAAGCATTCCCCGAAATGTTAATTAGGAGAATCAATGATGACGGTCTTTACAAATTTCCCAAAGGATACTTGGAGACAGCACCTGTTATTGGCAAGCTTGGTACAGGAGTTGAAGAAAATGAAATCTACACTTCTTTTGAACAAGGACCACTAAAAATCACTGGAAATCCTCTTGACTTAGCATTAACTGATGAAGGCTTTTTTGTTGTTCAAACACCAGAAGGAGAGAGATATACAAGGAACGGTTCTTTCATACTCGGACCAGAAGGCATACTTGTTACAAAAGATGGATATCCTGTAATTGGAGAGAAGGGATACATATACTTAAAAGATAATAACTTTAAAATAACAGCTCAAGGACAAATATTTCATAATTCAACATTTGAAAAAAATCCCAAAAATCTTGTAAGTGAATATGAAAATTCATGGGAAAACTATGAACTCCTTGACAACTTAAAGATTGTAAATTTTGAAAAAACAAGATTTCTACAAAAACAAGGCAGTTCACTCTGGAATAGTACAGAAATATCTGGACAAGCTAGAAATATCGAAATAAATTCAAGACCCAAAATTGAAACTGGTACTTTAGAAGGCTCAAATGTAAACGCCATTAATGAAATGGTATCAATGATTACAGTTAATAGGGCCTATGAAGCAAATCAAAAAACAATACAAACCGAGGACTCACTTCTTGGTAAATTAATTAACGAAATTGGAAAATTTTAAGGAGATTAGTTTATGATGAGATCACTCTGGACAGCAGCCAGCGGAATGAAAGCACAACAATATAACGTGGATACAATTGCCAATAATCTCTCAAATGTAAACACTACGGGATTTAAAAAAATAAGAGCCGAATTTGAAGATCTAATATATCAAACACAAAAAAGAGCAGGAACTCCTGCAACTGAGGACACAGTAAGTCCTCTTGGCAATCAAGTTGGACACGGAACAAAAGTATCAGCAACACACAGAATCTTTGAACAAGGCAATCTGCAAGCCACCAATTTAAAAACTGATATTGCAATTGAAGGTGATGGATTTTACAAGATTCTCTTACCAGACGGCACTTACGGATACACCAGAGATGGTTCATTCAAAATCGACGCAAATGGAGATCTTGTAACAAGTCAAGGATACAAATTATTGCCTGAAATATCCTTTCCTGAAGAATATATAAAAGATTCTATTACAATATCTCAAGAAGGAATAATATCTGTCAAAGTTGATGGAAGCTCTGATCCAATTGAACTTGGTCAAATGGAAATTTCAAGATTTGTAAATCCAGCAGGTCTCAATGCAATTGGAAACAACATATTTAAAGAAACCACTGGTTCTGGAGAAGAAATATCAGGAATACCAGGAAGTAATGGAATGGGTAGATTAAGGCAAGGCATACTTGAAATGTCAAACGTATCAATTGCAGAAGAAATGGTAACAATGATTGTTGCTCAAAGAGCTTATGAGATAAACTCAAAAGCAATTCAAACCTCAGATAATATGCTAGGAATTGCCAATAACTTAAAAAGGTAGTGAAAAAACTCACAAATAAATTTATATTCTATCTATTTACAATAAATTTATCACAAATAATGCCTTATGATACCTGTTTTACAATATCTCCTAGTAAAACATATTTTTTCTCAAAAGAATACTCAAAAATGTGCAATGATAATAACTTATCACAGATTTACATAAGCCCACATCTTAAGCAAAAGCAAATAATATTTGAAATGATTAGCCATATTACAAAAAATCTAGCAAGCAAAAATATTTACATATTACAATTCAGTTTTGATGAATCAGAGATTAATATAGAAGATAAATTTTTCACCGATATAAAATTTAAAGCAATAAAAAGCATATCATATAAAAATATACCCATACAAAAAACTTTGGTTTATTATGCAAAAAAATTTGAAGACTACAAAAAACATAATAAAGTAAATATGTATATTGACATAATAGAACCAATTGTACTTGCAAAAATAGATTTAAAGGCAGGACAAAGCTTAAATGAATATAATGTTTATTTTAAATATCAAATAAACACAACTAAAAACAAAGAAACGCTAAACTTAAACGAATTAAACCAAAGTAACTACATAGTATTACAAGATATAATAAAAAATGAAGAGCTTAAACTAAATAAAATACAAAAACAACAATAATACCATATTCAAACATATAAATTCCCAATTTTGTTATTGGCCTTACTAATTTACTTGACAATTTAAAGCTTAATTATGAATGAAAGGGAAAATTTCCTATAATTTTTTTATCACTATAATAAACCCAAAGAAAAAATGAATAAACTAAAAGCAATTGCAATAATATTAAAATAAAGGTAAACTATATTGCCATACAAAAGGAACAAAATCATGAAACTATTGACAATGCTAACCATCTTAAACTTAAAGATAGTCCTAAGCTCATTCGCACAAGAAAATCAACCTTTAAAAAATCTTGTTAATGAAAATAACAATATAAATCAAATAAGTGAACAAACAAAATTAAAAAATATTGCTGAAATGAAATCTACAGGTTCATATACCTTAACAGGAATTGGAATAGTAGCAGGTCTTGCTGATAAAGGAGATTCTCTAAAGGGAAAAGAAATTTTAAATAAAGCTTTAAATAAAATTGGCATAAACGAAATAGATCTAACAAACATAGGAAGCAAAAACATCGCATTAGTAAGCACAACGGTTAAAATAAATGGAAACATGGTTAAAGGTACAAATCACAATGTTTACATAGCATCAATGCTAGATTCAAAAGACTTAACAAATGGTATACTTTTAAGAACAGAACTAAAAGATAAAGAAGGAAAAGTACTAGCAACAGCCTCAGGTCCAATAATAACTAACGCAAAATCAAAAGGTACAGGATATATACTAAACGGAGCAACAATACATGAAGATAAAAATTATACAAATTACAATATAATTCTTAAAAAAGAGGATTATGTCTTAGCAGATTCAATAAGTAAAAAACTAACAAGTAAAAACATAAAAAATAATATAAAATCAGGAAATATCATAGAAATTGAGATCAACGAAATTGGATTGCTAGGCGAAATTGAAGAAATAGAAATAAAAACTATGCCTAAAGTTCTAATAAGTGAACAAAACAAAATCATTATAGCAAGTACAAATGCAGAAATAGGGCCCCTTATATTTTCAATTGAAAGAAATGGGGAAAATTTATTTAGCAACAGAAGCAATGAAAAAATAAAAATAGAAATACAAAAGATGAAATTAAATGAATTTATATCAAAAAATTCAAATACGCTTAGCAATGAAGAATTAATAAAAGTAATTAAAGCAGCTAAAAAAATTAATAAATTACATGGAGAATTAATTCTGGGGGAATAGATTATGACAAGTAAAATTAATTTACAATACTTAGAAACAAAAAATCAAACAAAACAGGTAAAAATCCTAAAAGACAAAATAGAAAAAACAAATCAACACAAAAATGATAATAAACTCTATGAAGCCGCATTAGAATTTGAGTCAATCTTTATAAATCAAATGCTTAAGAGCATGAAAAATTCTTTAAAAAAAGAAAATAATCTAATTAATGGGGGTCAAACAGAAGAAATTTTTGCAGATATGCTCTATTTAGAAAGAGCAAAACAAATAGCCAAATCTAAAAGTTTTAGACTTGCTGATTTAATTTATAACCAAATAGCAGAAGTAAATAACTTTAGGAAATAGTTCATATTTAATAAAAAATATTAATTATTTTCTAAGTTGGCATGATTTTTGCACCACATCAAAAACAGAGAGAGGGATGTTGATATGCAAATTTCAAAAATGGGAGAAGTATTGTGAATATATTTAGCAATGAAGATTTAAACATATACTTAAAATCCGTAAGAGAACACAGACTGATAACTCACGAAGAAGAAATTGAACTTGCAAAACAAATTAAACTAGGAGACCTAAAAGCCAAAAACAAAATGATAAATGCCAATTTACGTCTTGTCTTAAAAATAATTAAAAGATATGCTGGCAAAGGATTAAAAGTTGAAGACTTAATACAAGAAGGAAATCTAGGTTTAATTAGAGCAGCTGAAAAATATGATCCAAGTAAAAACACCAAATTCTCAACTTACGCATCATTTTGGATTAAACAATCGCTTCAAAGAGCATTAAATACCAAAACAAGACTTGTAAAGGTGCCATACAGAAAAGAAAATTTAATACTCCAAATAAATAAATATCTAATGGAAGAAGAAAAATCACCAAAAAAAGAAGACATAATGGAAAGATTTAACTTAACAACTGCTCAATATATAAAAATCATTCCCTATCTTGAAAAAGAATACTCCCTTGATAAAAAGATCGAGGGTTCAGAAAATTCCACACTACTAAACCTCTATGAAGACAATTCTTTTAATCCTGAAAATACTCTTGAGCAAAATTCAACATTAAAACATCTCAATCACATACTAAAGACCAAACTAAATGAAAAGGAAAGATATATCATAATAAAAAGATATAACTTAGACAACAGTGATAAGAAAAGCACTTTAAAAGACATTTCCAGTGAACTTGGAATCTCTTCAGAAACCGTTAGACAAATTGAAAAAAGGGTACTTAAAAAACTCAAAGAAGAACTTTATCAATAAAAATTGACTTAATACCAGATTTTGATATAATGAGAAGCTACTGGACATGAGTATTTACAATGTTTCTATTTTTCTAAAGAAACATAAATTAAAAATCACAATATCATTTGTTATTATTACATCTTTTGTCTCAATAATTATGCTATTTTCTAGTCTTATGTATATAAGATCAAATGCAAAAAAACTCAATCTAAATTTTAAGAACAAATTAGCAAAAATTAAAAAAGAAAATTTAATAAAAGTACAAAAAAATTTAAAACCTGCATTTTATCTAATAATTGATGATGTTGGCTATGACGAATTTATGTTAGACGAATTTATAAAAATTGACTTAAACATCAATTTTTCAATTATTCCCTTTTTACCAAAATCAATGAATTTTTATAACAAACTAGCAAGTAAAAATAAAATTATAATGATTCATTTGCCAATGCAATCAAAATATAAAAATTCAATAGAAAAATTTCACATAAACATCAACGATAATGAATTCGCAATACGAACAAAAATCGAAAAAACATTTAAAACATACTCCAATGCAAAGATCATGAATAATCATATGGGGAGTCTTATTACTGCAAATGAGAATATAATGCAAATTATTCTAATTAAACTTAAAGAAGAAAATAGATACTTTTTCGATAGCCTAACTACCCAAAAAAGCATATCCGCAAAAATTGGTAAAAAAATTGGGATTATAGTAGAACAAAGAGACATATTTCTTGATAACAAAGATAATGAACAAGCCATAATTAAAGCACTTGAGAGAGCAAAACAAATAGCTAGAAAAAAAGGAATTGTTAAAGTAATAGGACACATTTGGTCAAAAAATACTCTTAAAATACTCAAACAAGAAGCGGAAAACTTAAATAAAGAATTTGAATTTAAAAATTTAATCAATCTTTATCAAAAAGAGGAAAAAAATGAGAGTGCTTGGAATAGAGACTTCATGCGATGATTGCTGTGCAGCTGTAGTAGAAGATGGTGTTAAGATTTTAAGTAATATAAAGCTTAGTCAAAAAGAACACAAAAAATATTACGGTGTAGTGCCAGAGATTGCTTCAAGGCTACACACGGAATTTATAATGTCTGTTTGTCAACAGGCAATAACAAATGCTCAAATACATGCATCAGAAATTGATTTAATAGCAGTCACATCTAAACCTGGTCTTATTGGCTCCTTAATTGTTGGGGTAAATTTTGCTAAAGGTTTATCAATTGCCCTTAAAAAGCCTCTAATTTGCATTGACCACATTTTAGGTCATCTTTATGCTCCTTTAATGATTAAAAAGATAGAATATCCATTTCTATCTCTAATATTAAGTGGAGGACATACAATACTTGCAAAACAAAATAACTTCGATGACATTGAAATACTTGGACGAACGCTTGACGATGCTTGTGGAGAAGCATTTGACAAGGTAGCAAAATACTATAAAATGGGATTCCCAGGTGGCCCAAACATAGAAAAATTAGCCAAAAGCGGTAACCAATATGCATTTAATTTTCCAATTACAATTTTTGACAAAAAAGAAAATAGGTATGATTTTTCATATTCAGGCCTCAAAACAGCATGTATACATCAACTTGAAAAGTTTAAAGACAAAAATGAAAACATAACAAAAAATAATATTGCTGCAAGCTTCCAAAGAGTAGCTTTTGAAAATTTAATTATTCCAATTAAAAGAGCAATAAAGGATACCAATATAAAAAAATTAATAATATCTGGAGGAGTTGCAAGCAATCTTTATTTAAGAGAAAAGATCAAAAAACTTGAAATAAAAACATACTATCCCCCAATCGACCTTTGCACAGATAACGGAGCAATGATTGCAGGAATTGGTCACCTTATGTATTTAAAATACGGGGCAAGTCCAATTGAAATTGATGCAAATTCAAGAATAGAAAACTATAAACATACAAAAGGAAAGACAGTGTGAAACGAGTACTAGCCATGCATGACATTTCGACTATAGGTAGAGCATCTCTTACAATATGCATACCAGTCATATCATCATTTAATATGCAAGTTTGTCCATTTGTAACTGCAGTTCTCTCAGCAACAACAGATTACAAAGAATTTGAAATAATAGATTTAACAAATAAATTAAAAAAGTTTATTTTATCTTGGAAAAACCAAAATGAAAACTTTGATATATTCTATAGTGGATTTCTTGGAAGCAACACCCAGCAAAAAATAATAGAAAATATGTTCAAACTATTCAATTTTGAAAAAATAATAATTGATCCTGTATTTGCAGACAATGGCGTACTCTACCCTATTTTTGATGAAAAAATAGTGAATGGATTTAGAAGCCTAATAAAACATGCAAACATCATAACACCTAATATCACAGAATTGAAAATGTTAGCTAAAACTGAAAAGATAAACAATAAAGATGAAATAATAAAAGCAATATTAAATCTTGAAATAAATGGAATAATCGTAGTTACAAGTGTAGAAAAGGAAAATCTTATAGGAAATGTTGTTTATAATACAAAAACAAAAGAATATTCAGAAATCTTTCTAGAAAAATTAGAACAAAACTTCGGTGGAACAGGAGATTTATTTGCAAGTCTACTAATAGGATATCTGGAAAAATTGGAGATAGAATATGCTTTAGAAAAAGCAACTAAAGTAATTCATTCAATAATCAAATATTCTATTGAAAATAATACTCTTAAAAATAAAGGTATTCAAATTGAGCAATTCTTAAAAAATATTTTCTAACCTATTTAAATATAAGATTCTCTCTTAGCACAGTCAAACCATGATTTTAGAGAAAAACACAATTTGATATAATATGAACTTCTAACATTTTTTTAAATTCAATAAAATTTAGAAGAATCACTGTAAAAGTAAAAATATGTATAATATTTGCATTAAAATGCACTGTTAAATTACAATGTATATAAAAGAGGTATATGAAAACTAAGAAAAGAATATTTTTTACAGGAGGAGGTACAGGAGGACATGTTTTCCCAGGAATAGCAATAATTTCAAAACTAAGAGAACTTGATACAAATATCGAATTTTTTTGGTTAGGACAAAAAGACTCAATGGAAGACAAGATCATAAAAGATCACGTGTATATCAAATTTATCGCAATTCCATCAGGAAAACTCAGAAGATATTTTTCACTGCAAAATTTTACTGACTTTTTTAAGGTCATATTTGGAATAATCAAAAGCTTTTTCATAATAAAAAAGTATAGACCCCAAATTATATACGCAACTGGTGGTTTTGTATCAAGTCCACCAATTATTGCAGCAAGTCTACTTAAGGTAAAAAGTATAACCCACGAAATGGACCTTGATCCTGGTCTTGCAACAAAAATCAATTCAAAATTTGCAAACAAAATACATATCAGCTTTAAAGAAAGCACAAAATATTTTAAGAACAAAAATGTCTTATATACAGGCTCACCAATAAGAAAAGAATTCTCAAGTCCAAATCCAAATATAATAAAAAATTTAACTCAAGATACAAAAAAACCCATAATTAGCATACTTGGAGGTTCTCTTGGAGCAGAAATTCTAAATAAATTAACACTCAATATCAAAAACAAAATTGATGCGTATTTTATCCATCAATGTGGAAGAAATTTAGATGCGACTAGAGAAAATAATTATTTAAGAAAGCAATTTTTTAATGCAGAAGAAATGGCAAGCATAATAAAATTTTCAAATATAATAATAAGCAGAGCAGGATCAGGGGCTATTAAAGAATTTGCCAATGCTGGTGCATGCGTAATATTTATTCCATTTGTAAAAGGCTCAAGAGGAGATCAAGTCAGAAATGCAAAATTACTAGAAGAACAAAATGCATGTTTCAAAATAGATGAAGAGAACCTAAGTGAAAGCAAAATCATAAATATGATAAAAGCAATCCTAGAAAATAAAGAAAAGTCCAATATACTAAGAAATAATATAAAAGAATTCCACAATCAAGACTCATCAATCCTAATAGCTAATTTATTGTTAAAAGAATTTGAGGAAATAAATGCTGGTTAACGACCCTTTCAAAATAACTGGTATAGTCGACATACTAATAATAATAATTTTTATATCACTAGGATTTAGAGGATTTTTACGGGGTTTCATCAAAGAAATTGCTGGATTTGTTGAAATTTTTACTTTAATATTTTTGCTTTACAATAAAACCAATGATTTTAAAATATTAATATTACCTATTCTCGATTTATCATATGTTCAAGCATTACTAGTATTTTTTTTAATAATACACATAGGATTCTTAATCTTACAAGCACTAATTGAATCAATAATAAATCACCTTAAGTTATTATTTTTCAACAGGTTACTTGGACTAATACTTGGTTTATTTGAAGCCTTTGGAATCATTGCAATTGTAGTATATATAATATACTCTCAACAAATCTTTAATCCCAACTACTTCTTAGAAGAAAGCAAATTGCTTAAATATCTAAATCCTAGCATAAACTATTTGTTTAAAATATCAAAAAGACAGTAAAGAGAATCACATGGAAAATTTATCCGAAATAACTTACGAAATAATTAATGAGTATGAAAAAGGCAATCTACCAAATGCAATACTTTTTTGGGGAGAGAGATTTTCTTCTAAAAAAACAACTGCAATTGAACTTGCAAAAAAAATCTTAAATACAAAAACTTTAACAAACCCAAATTTAATAATTTTCTCAAGTCTTAACACAATAGAGGCAAAGGCATATCTTAATGTAAACTCAAATAAAGTTATAAATAAATATCTAGAATATGTTAAAAATATCATTTTTACTAAATACAATTTCAGCAACGATAAAAACCTTAAAAAAATAGAAACAAACATTAATTTTATTAATGATATCTATTACAAAAACGAATATAATGAGACAATCACAAAAGAACTTATTAAAAAAATTGAGGAAATAATTAAAAACATAAACTTTAATATTACCATTAGTGATGTTAGAAAAATTAAATCCTGGGTATTATCAGAGAAACATAAGATAAAGGTAATTTATATTAATGAAATTGAAAATCTAAATTTTAATGTCTATAATGCACTACTAAAAATACTAGAAGAACCACCTTTAAACATTTATTTTATTTTAGCTACAAGAAACAAAAACAAGATTCCAAAAACAATCCTTTCAAGACTAAGACTATACAGATTCAAAAAGGAAAATAGAGATTTTGAGATCAAAAAATTCAAAGCAATCTTTAATAAAAATGATGAAATAACAACAAAAGAGTATTTCGACTCATTTTATAGTGAAGAATACACAAAATTAAAAGAAGAAGTCAAGCGAATTTTAAATATAATAAAAGAAAAACAGGGCATATTTAATCTTGACACATTCAATTTCCTAAAAGATGAAAATATATTTAAATTATTCTTACAAGAACTTACAAATCAGCTTAGACATGAATTTTTAAGCCAAAATTTAGACACTAATACATATCTGAAAAGATTAGAATATCTAAAATACATATCAAAATACAGTCCATACAACCAGAATAAAAAATTAATAATCGAAAATTTAATGCTAAATTACGAGGATTAATGAGCAAATTTTTAAAGAAAACCTTGACCAAATTAAATAAATTATCAAGCGATCAAAAACTTAAATTTATTCAAGATATCTATAAAAAAATAGAAATATATGATGGTATTTTTGCATCCATTAATGAAGGGATCCTAGTTCTTGATAAACTTAATAACATAATTTACCTAAACAAAATGCTATTTCGAATTTTAGTCATCAGTCCTAAATACAAACTAGAAACCCTTAAAGATATTCAAATTCCAACTCTAACAAACTTAATAGAAGAACTAGTAACAAATGAAGATAAAATAATAGGATTTGAGGTACAAATTTCAACAAACATATACATTAAAATATCATTTATGCCATACGTCAGGAATCAAAAGCTTGAAGGAAATATTATTTTAATTGAAGATATTAAAGATAAAAAACATAAAGAAGAACTTTTTAGAAGAGCTGAAGCTTTAGCTGCTTTTACAAGACATGCAAGAAATATTGCTCATGAGATTAAAAATCCACTAGGAGCAATTGATATAAACTTACAACTACTCAAAAAAGAAATAGATAGACAAAGTATCAAAAGCACAAAAGCAAATAATTACTTCAAAATAATAAAAGAAGAAATAAATAGAATGGATAAAACTGTAACAGATTTTTTATTAACAGTAAGACCAATAAAAATAGTACCAGAAAAAAAAAATCTTACTAACGTTATAAAAAGCGTCTATAACCTATTAAATCCAGAATTAAACAATAAAGATATTAAATTCCTAATCAATCTAAAAAAAGTAAGCTCTGCATTAATTGACGAAAAACTCATCCGGCAAGTAATAATCAACATAGTAAAAAATGCAGAAGAAGCACTACTTGAATCAAACAAAAAGACAAAAAAAATAGAAATTTCTATTCACGAAAACACAGAAAAAATATACATTAGCATTAAAGATAATGGAAATGGAATAAAAAATGAAACAAAAGATGAAATATTCAAGCCTCAATTTAGCACAAAAGAAAGTGGAAGTGGCATAGGACTAACTATCTCTTATAAAATAATTAAAGAACATGGAGGTGAAATTTTTGTGGAAAGTAAAGAGATGAAGGGAACATCTTTTACAATTACACTTCCAAAATTAAATACGGGCAAAATTCTAATTGAAGGATGTTTAGAGAATGAGTAAACTACTGGTAGCAGATGATGAAAAAAATATACGAGAAGGAATAGCAACTTATCTTGAAGATGAAGGTTATTTTGTATTTACTGCCAGTGATGGCAAGGAAGCACTTGAAACAATTAAAAGTGAAAAGATTGATGCCATAATATCTGACCTTAGAATGCCCCAAATATCAGGAGAAGAATTACTCAGAATCGTAAAAGATAAAAACCCAAATATTCCCTTCATTATTCTTACAGCTCATGGAACTGTCGATTCAGCAGTAGATGCCATGCGAGAAGGTGCTTATGATTTTTTAACCAAACCTGTTGATCTTGAAAGGCTGTTACTCATAATAAAACGAGCCTTAAATGGTAAAAATGACAAAAGGCATGAAAACATATCCCAAGATAATGTCATAATTCGAAAAGATTTAAATTACTATGAACGTATATTTGGAAAATCCCTTATAATGCAAAAAACCTTAGAACTTGTAAAAAAAATTGCAAAATCAAAAGCATCTGTCTTAATAATTGGAGAGAGCGGAGTTGGAAAAGAAGTAATAGCAGACGCCATATTTGACTTATCAAATAGAAATGATAAACCCTTTATTAAAGTCAATTGCGCTGCACTCTCTGAGAGTACACTTGAGAGTGAACTCTTTGGACATGAAAAAGGAGCATTCACAGGTGCAATATCTCAAAAAAAAGGTAGATTCGAATTAGCAGATAAAGGAACGATATTTTTAGACGAAATAGTAGAAACATCACCCGAGGTTCAAGTAAAACTACTAAGGGTACTTCAAAATAGAACATTCGAACGAGTAGGTGGAGAAACTACTATGCAAGTCGATATTAGATTATTAACAGCAACAAACAAAAATATTGAAGAAGAAATTAAAAAAGGAAGGTTTAGAGAAGATTTATTTTATAGGCTTAACATAATAAATATCAATATTCCTCCCTTAAGAGAGAGAAAAGACGATATACCAAAGCTAACAAAAATACTAATTAAAGGTGTTGCAAGTGAAAATAATAGAGAAGAGAAAAGCCTCTCTAATGATGCACTAAAAGCCCTTTATGCATATGATTGGCCAGGAAATATTAGAGAACTCAAAAATGTACTAGAGAGCGCCTTAATATTATCTAAGGGAAAGCAAATTGTAAAAGATGATTTACCTCCCAAAATTAGAAATAACACAAACCAAATAATTAAAATTACACTACCAATAGGTATAAGCTTAAAAGAAGCAGAAAAAGAAATCATTAAGCAAACACTTTTACATTCTAAGAACAATAAAAGCAAATGTGCCAAAATACTTAAAATAGGAAGAAAAACTTTGCACAATAAAATAACAGAGTATGATATAGATTCAATAAAGCACAATTAATTAATAATTAGTACAAAAAAGCATACCGATTATTTCACGATATATATTTTTTAGTATAAAAATATATTAATGCCAATTTAAACAAAGTATGGCAAAAAACTATATCCTTATATTTAAAATCGACCTATCATATACTGATCAAAGAAGTATCTATCTACTTCAAAATCCTAATAGGATTAATAGGTTCATCTTTTTTCAATATTTCAAAATGCAAATGGGGACCTGTTGAACGACCAGTTTGACCTACTCTACCAACAATATCCCCTGTTCTTAAAACATCTCCTTTCCTTACAATATAAGAACTAAGATGGCCATAAAAGGATTTAATATTGTTTTTATGTTCAACTACAACAAAATTGCCATAAATATCATTATAGTCAACTACAACTACAACTCCATAAGATGAGCAAAAAACCAAAGAATTCATTGGAGCTGCAAGATCTATACCTTTATGAAAATTTTTAACACCAGTAAACGGATCTGCTCTAAATCCAAAATCAGAGCTAATAATAAAGCCCTTTAAAGGCAAAATAAAATCAGAATTCAAAAAGAAAAGCATTTCTGTGCTTGAGAGGTAACTTAACTCTGGTTGTATCAAAGAATCAAAAAAATAAAACTCATAAATCTTATTGTTTTGTCTAACCTTTATCTTTTCTGCTTTTGTTAAATCCCTTGTTGCTAAAAGTAAACTATTAAATCTATGTTCCCTATTATCAATAATAAAAATGCCTTTTTTACTAGGAATTAAGATTTCTTCTCCTGCCTTTAAAAAAGGAGAATCTAATAAATTAATTGTTGAAATGCTAGTTTGCCAACCATTTACCTTATTTGCAATCTTAAAAAAAGTATCACCTTCTTTAACTTTATATGAATAAATAAATAAAGGAATTTGTACTCTTTTATTATATTTAGCAATTTTTGACTTAAGATCATAAAAAATAGGATCTTTATTTGAAAAATTATTTATCACAAGATAAGAATAGGCACAATCAAACTGTAAAAAGAATAAGACAAATCCTAATAAAATAGCAAATTTAGTCAAAGATAAACTCCAATTAATATATGGAGTTAATATAATAAAAATTTAAAAAAAAGGAAATAATAAATAAACTTGTAAATAAATAAAAACTATATTAAACTAATCTTAATTATGAAATTAAATGAATATCAAATAAAGGCTAAACAAACTGCTAAATATAAAAATAAAAAGGAAGAACTAATCTTAACAACCCTTGGGCTTGCTGGAGAGACAGGTGAAGTTGTAGAGAAAATAAAAAAACTAGGTCGTGATAAAGAATATATCCTTGATGATGAATATCTATTGGCAATTAAGAAAGAACTTGGTGATGTGTTATGGTACATTTCAAATTTAAGTAATAATCTTGGAATAACACTTGAAGATGTTGCTATTACAAATTTAGAAAAATTAAAAAAAAGACATGAAAACGGCACAATTAATGGCGAAGGCGATGAAAGATAAAAGACATTAAGCTCTAAGTTTACGTATATAAGAAATAATGATAAGTATTTATATAAAAGGTTTACTAATTGGTATTGCAAGTATAATACCAGGAGTTTCGGGGGGCACTCTAGCCTTAATGCTAGGGATTTACTACAATATAATAAATTCATCTGCAAATTTAATAAAATTAAAAAAGGTAAAAGAAAACACATTTTTTCTTGGAATATTATCACTTGGCATATTAACTTCAACAACCATCCTTGCAAAAATATTTAAAAGCTATATTTTAGATGGAGCAATAAGAGAAACATACTTAAATGTATTTTTTACAGGATTAATCACAGGAAGCATATTCACATTAAAAAAAGAAATAGATACAAAAACAAAAATTAACAAGCATAAAGAAAGTACAAAACATTTATTATTTTCAATTGGATTGCTCACTACACTATTTTTATTGATACTGCAAACTTACGATATATCACTAAATATATCAGCATATCAAGATAAAAATTCGATTAAATATTACTTACTCATTATTAGTTCAGGAATAATAGGTGGCAGTGCAATGATCCTACCGGGCATCTCAGGTTCACTCATATTGTTAAGTCTTGGAACTTATAAAGAAATCATCAACATCATTTCACAACTCAATATAAAACTATGCATAACACTTGGAATATCCACAATAATAGGAACAGGAATTACAATACTAATAATCAAACAAACAATAGACAAGCATATTGTAAAATTTCTCTATTTATCTACAGGTTTAATCATGGGATCAATCATAAATATGCTATTTGCCATAACAAAACTCAACGTACAACATAATTTAATAACTTACCTATCTTTAAGTACCCTATTTATTACAGGAATTTACATAAATAAACTACTTATGGATAAATCAAGCAATTTGAAAATCTTAAATACCGAAAACCGGACTTGAACCGGTACGGAGTTTCCTCCTCAGGATTTTAAGTCCTGTGTGTCTACCATTTCCACCATTTCGGCATCGCTAGTAATGATATAATAATGCAATAATGATGTCAAGAACTAAATATTTACAAATTTTATTTAATCAAAATACTTTTTGGAAAGCTATTTATATAAAAATCATCATATAAATAACTTAAAACAACATAAACCAAAGAACGAAGGGATATTTGAGCTGAAAAATTAGAATAAACTCGATCATCAATGGTATTAATTATATGCAAAGGATTAATTGAATCATAAATCAAACTAAAATAACCATTTCTAATAATGATATCTAATACATCAAGCTCACGCTTACCCAAAATAAAAAGTAAATTTTTATACCTATAATTCAAATATGTTATTTGATCATCAAGAATAAAAATATCTAAATTATTAACTATTTCTTCATCAAAATTAAAAACAACAATCCCATAATGATGATCTTTAAACATAAAATCAACAACCACACCTAACCTGCACTCATAAAGTCCTTCAATAAAATCTAAAATTTGAATCTTAATCTTTTCTTTAGCAAGAATACCAATAGAAGAGTGATTATTTTGCCTAATAAAATAGGCATTTTTAAAATTTCCAAATGAAACTCTGTTATTAACTAGATCCAATTCCTCTTTATTACCTAAATTTTTAATAATGACTAAATCAAAATCTGACAAAAACATATTATAAGCAACATCTACTAATGCATCCAAAGAAGTAAAATTCTTTGGAAAACTAGTAATACCAAATTCCAAAATGCTAAAATTTCTCCTTGAAAAGCTACAAGATAATATTAAAAAACTAAGAAATAAATTCTTCAAGCTCAAGTCTAGTTGTAACAATTTTAAAGACAAGACCATATTTCATTGCAGATTTACTACCTAACCAAAAATCTCTATCGGTATCTTTTTCAACCTTATCAAGTTCCTGACCCGTCTCTTTTGCAATAATATCATTAAGTTCACTCTTAACTTTATTAAGTTCATTTGTATAAATTTCAATATCTGTAGCAACTCCTTTAAAACCACTTAAAGGTTGATGCAATAAATATCTCGCATGAGGTAAAGAAAATCTACTCTTTGAATCTGCAGCCAAAAAAATTAAAGCACCAGCACTTGCCACAAGTCCAACTCCAATTGTAAAAACCTTAGGCTTTACAAAACGTATCATGTTAAAAATAGCAAACCCAGCATCAATATCACCACCCTCCGAGTCAATGTAAACAAATATCGGTTTATTGCAATCTGATGCTTCCAAAAATAATATTCTTTCCTGAAATAACTTAGAAGTATCTTTATTAATCTCCCCTGTAATAACTATTGATCTACTCTTTAATACAAACTCCAATGACTGCTGTATTTCTGTTTGCATCTTCATATCTTTAAAATCCATAAACTTACCTTTTCAACAAATATAATGTGATATATATTATAATTAAAAACAAAAGGTTTTTAAATGTCCATATCAACATAAGAAAGATACACCACTAAAGATGACCAATATTTGAAAAAAACAAGATAAAATTTTTGATAATGAAAAATTTGAGAATAAATTACAAATAAAACAGAACTTAAAAAAAGGAATATTTAAATGGAATATGAATTTGCAGTCATTGGTGGTGGCATTGCCGGGAGTACTTTAACTTATGAAATACTTCGAAGAAAAAAAAGTGTGATTCTCTTTGACAATGGAGCTGAGAAAGCAACAACTGTAGCAGGAGGGCTTATTAACCCTATTATGGGAAGAAAAATGAACATTGCTTGGAGAGAACCTGAAATTTTCACATTTGCAATTCAATACTACAAAGAAATGGAAAAAAATATTAACTGTGATTTCTTAAAAGAAAATCCTATTTTCAGACCATTTACCACAAAAACACAAAAAGATGAACTGATTGCAAAAATCAAAAATGATGAGAATATAAAAGACTTCATCACGGAAATAAAAAATGGAAAAATACACGATTTTTCCAATGACAATGATGGGGGCATACTAATAAAGGGTGCAATAATGAATACAAATTTATATATACAAACTCTTAAAAAGTACTTTACAAAGTATAAAGCATACATAGAAGCAGAAATTAATGAAGATGAAATTAAAACAAATGACAAATCTTTTATAATTAATGAATTTAAATTCAAAAAATTAATATTGACAAGAGGATACAAAGAAAAAATTGCAAGGCTTTTTTCATACCTTCCATTTAAACTAGCAAAAGGAGAAATACTTATAATAGAAATACAAGGATTAAATCTTAAAGAAATTTATAATAGGCATGTATCCCTAATACCTCTACAAGATAACAAATTCTACCTTGGCGGAACTTACGAATGGAAAACGTTAGATATAAGCACAAATGAATGGGCAAAAAAAGAATTACTAAACAAGCTTAAAAAGATTACAAACCTAAATTACAAAGTAATACAACACAAAGCGCACATTAGACCCTCTACAGTTGACCGAGAACCCTTTCTTGGTGAACATCCAAAATATAAAAACATATTTATATTAAATGGATTTGGAACACGAGGAATATCAATGGCAGCATATTTATCTAAAAAGATTTTAGATTATATTGAAAACAAGTCTAATCTCCCAACTTATTATGATATTAAAAGATATGAAAATTTATATAATTCCTTAAAATAGACAAAATATCTTACAACTTCATCTTCTTTAAATTTTCATTTCAATAAATAATTTTCACTTGAAATATTTCTAAATTTACAAAAAAATAATATAATATCCAAGTGTATGAAAAATTAAAATCTAATAATCAAAATAACATTCACCTACATTTTATCAAGGCAAAGATTCTACATAAAATACCAAGGAGCATGTATTATTAAATTAAAAAATCATTTTAAAAAAATAAAAGATACCAATACAAATTCCATGCTCGCTTTCAAAACCAGTTTTGAAACATATCTTTACACATTTCTAACAAAAAAATTTTGGGAGATTATTTTTGAACTTTAATATCAATATTCTTGGCACAGGAGGAACAAGACCACTACACAACAGATATTTAACTTCTGTTTTAATAGAATACCATGGAGAAAGCTTTCTCTTTGACTGCGGAGAAGCTACTCAAATGTCTCTTAGAAAACAAAAAATATCATGGCAAAAAATCAAAATGATTTGTATTACACATTTACATGCCGATCACATCACAGGTTTACTTGGAATAGTAATGTTGATGGCACAAAGTGGCAATACAAGGAAAGAACCTTTAACAATCATTGGACCTATTGGCATTAAAAAATATCTAGAAACAAACATAGAACTTTTACGAGTACACAAAAATTATGACATAATATACAAAGAAATAATAATCAATAAAACAGAATCAATTTTATATGAAGATAAAAAGAAAAGAATAGAATATATAAAACTTAAACACTCAATAGACTGCATCGGATATCTATTTATAGAAAAAAATAAGCCTGGAAAATTTGATACCCAAAAGGCAGAAAGTTTAAACATACCAAAAGGACCTATTAGAAAAAAATTACAGGAAGGATATGAAGTAATACTTAATGGAAAAAAAATATTACCTTCTGACATACTAGGAGAGCCTCAAAAAGGCCTAAAATTTGCATATATTACAGACACGGCTTACTTTGAAAAACTAAGCACACATGTCAAAAATTTCAATTTAGTAATTATTGAGAGTACATTCAAAAACGAATTAAAAGAGGAGGCTAAAAAAAAATTACACTTAACAGCAAAATTAGCAGCAAAAATTACAAAAGAAGCAAAGGTAAATCAAACAGGACTAATCCATTTTAGTGAAAGATATACACTAAATAAAGATCTATGCGAGCTACTAAACGAAGCAAAACAAGAATATCCAAATGGAGAGATATTTTTAACAAAAGATGGAATGAGACTTAAAGCAAATAAAGATAAATTTATTATAAAATAATAGTACTTAATAAGGAGACATCATATGATAAATGCAAAGAATATCACTAAAACATATGGCTCATTTGCAGCTCTCTTTAATGTAAGCTTCAAAGTTAACGAAGGAGAGGTTCTTGGAATACTTGGTCCAAATGGAGCAGGAAAATCGACATTAATCAAAATTCTAACATCATTTCATTATCCAAATAAGGGCAATGTAAAAATTTTCGGAAAAGATATTACAGAAAATTCAAAAGAAATATTGCAAAATGTAGGATACATACCTGAAAAACTGACTCTTTATCCTGAATTATCTGTTAAAGAGTATTTAAATTTTATATCAGAAATCAAAGGTGTTAAAAATCCAAAAAAAGAAATAGATAAGGCAATAGGTATTTTTAAGCTTGAAGGTGTCCAAAACAAACTAATATCGGCACTATCAAAAGGATTTAAGCAAAGAGTAGGCATAGCTGGTGCTATAATCAATAATCCCAAACTTGTAATACTTGATGAACCTACAAATGGGCTTGATCCAAACCAAATTATAGAATTTAAAGAATTTTTAAAAGAACTTACAAAAACTAGTACAATACTGTTTTCTTCTCACATTTTAAGCGAAGTTGAATCAATTTGTAAAAGAATAATTATTATTAATAATGGAGAAATTATTGCTGATGATACTAAGGAAAATATAGTTAAAAACAGACTTAAAGAAACTGAGCTAGATCTCATTATTTATAAAGATTCTGGAACAACAAAAGAACATTTAAGTAACAATGACATATTTACCTCAATTAAAATAGAAGAGTACGAGACAGAAATAAATGTTTCATTAAGACTTGCACCTGATAAAACTGAAAAAGAACTTTTTAATTATGTTGTAAGTAAAGGAATGATAATAAAAGCAATGATTCCAAAACATGAAAGTTTAGAAAAAATATTTAGTAAACTAACAAAGGAGAAAAAATAATGAAAATAGATCTAAGACAATCCTTAGCTTTGTCAAAAAAAGAATTAAAAGTTTTATTTGGCACACTAACTGCATATGTTGTAATGTTATTTTTTCTAATATTTATAAATTTTTCTTTTATTTTTTTATCAGGATTTTTTATTAAAGACAATGCATCATTAATGTCTTATTTCTCATCAATGCCTATCATTTTAATGTTAGTGCTTCCAGCTCTCAGTATGGGAGTATTCTCAGAAGAGCATAAAACAGGAAGCATTGAATTACTTTATGCACTACCAATAAGTCCACAAGAGATAGTACTTGGCAAATTTATCACACTTAAGATATTTACATTAATACTTTTTGCTCTCACACTACCACTAACAATAATGACAATTTTCATGGGCGAATTTGACCTTAGTATAATATTTCTTCAATATTTAGGAATAATACTTTATTCTTACTCAGTGCTTAGCATGGGAGTATTTATATCATCTATTACTAGAAGTCAAATAGTGTCTTACATACTAAGTGTATTTATCTTAATCATAATAGTCTTTTCAGGAAAGTTAGTAATGATATTTGGAAAAGACAATATATTTGGACAAATACTCAACTTTATCTCAATTACTAATCATTTTAGTTACTTTAATATGGGAATATTAAACTTATCAGATCTTATCTACTTCATTACATTTTCAGTTACATTTTTGATGTTAAGTTCATATAGCATAAGATTAAAAAAATGGAGATAATTATTTTATGAAAAATAAACATAAAGAGATTCTAAATTTAACCTTAAATCTTACAATAATATTTTTGCTCTTTTGCAACATATCTATTTTTATTTTTAAAATAGATTTTACTAAAAACAGAGCTTTTACAATTTCTAAAGTTACAAAAGATTTGATTTCAAATGCAAATGAAAACATATATATTACTTACTATAATTCTGCAAGTCTTGGAAATTATTTTGCATTTCCAGAACAAATAAAAAACTTTCTAACAAGCTTTGCTGATTCTTCAAGCGGAAAAGTAATTTATAGAGAAATAGATGCTGACAAATTAACCACTCCTTTAGAACAAATTGGAATTCCATCCCAACAAATCGATCTAAGAGAAATCAATCAACTTTCAATACTCAAAATATACTCAGGAATTGAAATAATTTATGAAGGCAAACGCGAGGTACTCCCAATAGTAACAGAAATTAGCAACTTAGAATATGATCTTGCAAGCAGCCTGGATAAGCTAATAAATAATACAAAAAAAGTATTAGGACTTGTGTTTGGAGATGCCAAATTAAAAGCAACACACAAAAATTTCATAGAAATAATGCAGAAAGCTTTCAAAACAGAAGTTAAAGAAATAAATCCCAATAATGAAGAATTAAAAGACATAAATGGATTATTTATAATTGGCTCTAAAGAAATAAATGGAGAGACTTTGAGAAAAATTGACGAATTTATTGTTAATAACGGAAAAGTCTTATTTACTACAAGTAAGATTGATTATAATCCTCAAAACCCATATAACACAACTTCAATCAAATCCGAACTTTTCAATCTAATTGAAAGTTACGGCATCAAATATAATGATAATATTATACTTGATAAAAAAGCACCAAGTCTTTTTTTAGGGGGTAATTTTCAAACTTACTACCCATGGATCTTGATTGATAAAAGTAATATCATAGATCTCGGTAATCCCTTACTTAAAAACTTCTATGATGCCATAATTCCTTGGGGTAATTCAATAGATCTGATAGAAACTAAAAACAATGGCGATATAAAATATTTACCCCTATTTGCAAGCTCTAAAGAATCTTGGCAAATTAATGATGAAGAAGTTGCAAGCATAGCTATGCATTCATTTAACGTTCCAAAAACCTTTGAGAAAGAAGATAAGCAAAAAATTCTTGGATATTCAGTTGAAGGACAAATTAAAAGTTTCTATAAAGATAAAAAATCTGAAAATTCAAAAATAATTTTATTAGGCTCAAGCATGATATTTAGTGATTATATGTATAATGGTTCACCCTCAAACTTTGAACTTGCCGGAAGAATTTCTGATTACTTGATGCAAAAGGAAGCGTTTTTTAGCATTAAATCAAGAGAAGTACGTTCAAAATTAAAATTTATAAATTCATCAAAAGAAATGTTAAATGCAAAATTTTCATTAATAATCATAAATTTAATTATATTGCCTATAGCAATAATAATATTTGGACTTATTAGATTTACCAAAAAAAGAAGAATCAATTAATCAAGGAGAGTTTATGGACAATAAAAAAATGTTGCTAGGAATGAAAGAAAACATAAAAATAGTAATAATTGTAATATTAATATCCACATTTTTGTTAGGAATAATATTTTCCAATCAAAATCAAGTTGCAAGGCTTCTAGAAGAAAAATTTTTTACAGTAGATTTCAATCAAACTGCAAAAATCGAGACAGAACTTGACGGAATAATTACAAAATCGGGAAAAGGTTGGGAACTTCAATATAACGACATAAAACTTCCAATTGATGACAAAAAAGTCAACTCTATGATCCAAGATCTAGAAAAACTTCAAAAAAATCAACTTGTAAGTAGAGATCCAAAAAAACATAAAGAACTAGGAATAAAAGAAAAGCCAGATTTTAAATTCTTCGACGATAAAAATAATTTGCTAACAGAAATATTTATTGGAAATTCAGACGAAGGGGATTCAAGATTATCTTACATAAAAAACAGTGATTCAAACGTATATTTAACAAACAATATCTTCCTATCTTACAAAGGCAACTCTTACAATACATTCTCAAATACTAAACTTTTTGATGAACAAAACACAAAAATAGAACGTTTATCTCTCAAAGTATTAAATAAGCCAAAAAAAACTGAAGAAGATACAATACACAATGATTATAATATATCTATTCAAGACGGTCTTTACTTCTTCAATAAAGAAATACTACGCAATGAAAAAGTCTTACAAATGATCCAAGAATTCACAACAGATGGTATTGAAATAGATAAAACCAAAATCAACGACTATGATCTCCAATATAATATTGAAATACAATGGAATAACAAAGGTGTTAATAATATTGATGTTTATTTCAATAAAGATGAAAAAAACAGAGACATCCTACTAAAGAGAGATAATGATGTATATTACTATATCACTAACAAGTGGACTTTCTTTGACATATTTAACTTAGAGAAAAAGATAAAAATTAAAGATAATGATCCTAATGAAGCTAATCTAAAAGATAATAACGATCATCATGATCACCACCATTAATATCTCGATATATGCAATATAAAACAAAAACAGAAAAACAAAAATAGGCAAGAGATATTACAAAGAGATAAAAATGTAAAATGTAGACTATCCTGCTCTTTGGCAGGATATTATAATATACAACTAAACTAACAAGGGCATTACTCAATTCAAAATTAACTTTAATTCTTCTTATAAAAACACTATTTTTAAGAAAAGTCGGTTCTAATTTATCAGTCAGTTTATAAATTAAATCATCTTTTGATTTATAAATCAATATTCCATTTACCGATGAGAGTAAATAATAAGAATTAACCAAATCATTATCAAATAAAGTTTTATCGAAATAATTTTCTAAATCTAAATCCTTAAAAAAATCTATGTTATATGATTTTACATCATCTATTAAATCATCAAAATCAAAATTAATCTGATTTAAAAATTCATTAATAAAATAAAAAAAAGTCAAAAATAAAAATAAAACTGAAGCAACAAAAAACAAAAAATAATATCTAATTAAATAAATAGCCTACTCTCTTACTAGTAAACGCTTAATTTTTTGTAAAATCTCATATTCTTTTTTAATTTTAAAACTATTACCCTTAGAACTAGACTCAAGATCACTTTCCAATTTACTAATAAAACTAATTAATATAACCCGTTCTTCATCACTCAACTTAATCTTACTCAAATACTCATTATCATTAAACTTATTTATTATAGTCTCAACATCAGAAAAACTAAAATCGGAAACATAATTCTCATTGCTGACCTCTTGTCCCTTTAAAGAACACAAATCCAATTCTTCATCCTGCTCAAACTTTTCTTCCAAATCACTTACCTCAGCATCATAGAGATTTTCTTCCTCTAAATCTTCAATACAACATTGCAAGTCTACACAATTTAAATCTGCCTTTAACACATCTTCAAAATTATCAAGCTTTTTTAAACCAGAAGAAATATTATCAATTTCTTGATTTTGTCTCAAAATATCATTACCAACAACAGTATCTCTTTTACTCAAAGATGCATCATCACTCAAATTCACATCCACACTATCAATTTTATGAACAGCAATATCATTAAAATTACTTAATTCTTCATCTCCTTCCTTAAATTGCTCGTCATTTAAATCTTCTAAGCTTTTGTCTAAATATTCAATTTTATCTAAACTATCACCCAAAGAATAATCATGATCCCTCAAATTATCTTGCTCATAAGATGAAACATTCTCTTCTTCTACAATTTCTATACTAGAGGGTTCTTCATCAAGTATAAAATTACCTAAATGAGCACTATTGTTTACCTCCAAGTCAATATTAACAGAACTTTGATCAACTATAGATTCTCTTAAAATTTTATCCTCTCTATCTAAGCTTGTTACCAAATCCTGAACCTTACTATCATCTCCATTAACAACATTAACTAAACCAAAAGAAGAAGACTCACTTAACGAATCATTATCCTGGAATGTAGTAAAATCAATACACACAGGCTCTATATTTTCTTCATCTTTTTTATTAGATAACGAATCAACAACATTATAAATATTGTCATCTGAGTTTGAAGACAAAGTATGATCGATATTCACACTACTAGATTCATCTCTAAGAGCTTTGTCAAAAGAAACACCTATATCTGCACCATTATCCGATTTATTACTATTACTAAAACTTTTTTTGTTATCCCTTGAAATTTCATTAAGACCTTCAAGCAGAGCATCTAGCTCTTCTTGATTAAGTGAAACATTTGGTAAATTATTTTCTTTTCTTACTAATTCACCAAACTCATTCTCTTTAACATTAGTCTCATTCTGAAAATTCATAAGATTCATTGTTTTTAAACTAGGATTATCAAGTTCCTCATGAGCACTCAAACTACGCGTAAGTATTTCATCTTCAACCTTTGAAATACGACCTTCAACTTTTTTTAAATAATCAACTAACTCACTATGTCTTTGTTTTAAAGAATAATCAAGTCTTAATAATTTTTCATCTAAAAGATCTTCAATCTCCTCAGAACGCAGAGAAATAACTTTACCATTAACTGAATGCTGTAAAAATACACCATCTATATCGAAATCAACTTCTCTAGGGCCCTCCTTGATAAAAAAAGAATTTTTATGATTTGTCATATTAAAAAGTTCTTCTCCAACTCTATTCAAACAAAGATTATAACAACCTATAGTCAACAACTATATACTTGTAAATATAATATATTAAAGATATAATTACAAGATAATATGTCTTTAACAAAAAAAATTATGTTATCTACTTATACAGGAGTAATAAGTTATTTTATAATTACACCAATCTTTGGAGAGACAGGGATTATTAATTACAACAAATTAAATAATAATCTAATTTTAATGAAAAGCCATACTGAAAAATTAAAAGAAATACAAAAAAACTTAACAACAAAGTACATTAATTTGCAAATATCTAAACCAACAATTCTAAAAGAAGCTAGTAAATTAGGATATTATCCTAAAAATTCCATAATCATAAAGGATCTTGATGAAGATGAAAACTACTACCAAGGCAATTTTTTAAATATAAAACACACATCAGAAAACAAAAACATAGGCAAAAATTTTTACTTAATCTCAATAGTAATTTCACTAATATTTTACTTTTTATTAAGTTATCTAGACAAAATAAAATTTTAAATAAAAGAAAGTAAAAGGAGATAGAATTACAGCTGCATTTATTCTAAAAAATATATTATATATGTTGCTTAATGCTATTATATCAACATTTTTTTGCATATCATTGCTAAACATATTTTCTAATAATAATTCAAACATCCCATTTATACAAAAGAATATATTTAAAGATTATTTGGAATATATTGGAATACTTAAGAGCATCGAAAGCTATAAATTAATATACGACTTTGACCCAAACATTCCCCTAAGCAAAAGTTATTTTGTTAAACATATTGCAAGTAACTTATACATAGTTTATGAAACAAAGTATAAAGGAATAATATGGGGAACACCTCACAATTCCCCTCTTACAAACGGTAAATCACCAATGAAAACAATTTTTAGCAAAATGAAAAATACATTAAAAATATCAATACCAGGTATCGTACTGTCTTATGTCATAGCCATTTTTTTTATTATCATTTGGACTTTATTTATAAAAAACAAAATTTTAAATAATATTTTAGAATACATAATGTTATGCTTGCATTCACTACCAAGAAATCTGACTGTAATATTAATCGTTTCTCTACTCTACTATCTAAAAGTAAATCCAAAAAATTTAATAATAGGTGGATTTGCATGGTTTTTTTCATTTTTCATATTTAATGCAGTCATTTTTAAACAATCCCTAGACAAAAATTTATCCGAATTTTATATAATATCTGCAAAATCAAGGGGAATAAAAATTTTTAAAATAATAACAGTCCATGCATTAATTCCCTCTTTAGTTCCATTAATTACCAATCTTAGACCTACTCTAGCAACAGCTTTCTTGGGTTCCTCTTTTATTGAAATAATGTTTGGAATTGATGGAATTGGGGCTCTAACAATTAATGCAATAAAAAATAATGATTATATTGTTTATAGAGATTTGTTATTCGTTGGTGTATTTATTATGCTCATACCAAATTTAATAACAGATATTCTAACATATAATGTTAATCCCTATAAGGACGTACTAGAATAATAATGTATAAATTCAAAAAACTATATGTTATAGTATCAGGAATCTTCATCTCATTTTTAATGATAACTCCTAAGTTAATTAATGAAGGTTCAAAATTTGCAATATACAAAAAAGATCCAAATAAAACATACATTCAAACAATAAACAAACTACCTCAAACACCAACAGCCTCACATCCTCTAGGAACGGATAAAATGGGCAGAGATATATTAGCAAGACTAATACTTGCCACTAGAAACTCTATTTTACTTGCTTTTAGTTATGCAGCAATTTCTGCAATAATTGGAATTTTTATAGGAATAATAATAGGAAACTTAAAATTTAAAACTTGTCTGATAATTTCAAAACCAATAGAATCACTACAAACAATACCATTTTCTTACATATTAATGCTAATTTTTTACTACTTTGCAAAACAAAAAAATTATAACATATTAGAAATTTCATTTACTCTAGCCTTAATACACGGATGGATCAAATTTTCATTCATAACAAGAAATAACACACTAATAATTAAAAATCTTGACTACGTGCATGCAAGCAAGATTATAGGTGCAAGTCAATTTAGAATAATCACATATCACATATTTCCGGAAGTTTTAACATCAATATCATCAATAATTCCCCTACAAATCTCAAAAAGTCTAACTACATTTGAAGTAATAAATTTTTTACAACAAGAAGATAAAAGCTCTTATCCAAGCCTTGGAGAACTTTTAGGATATATAGAAATGGGAAGAGAATACTTTTGGATATGGTCAAAACCCTTAATCATATTACTCATCATTAACATTATACTAACATCAATAAGTTTAAAACTTAAAAAACATATGAAATCCTTCATTTCATCATAAACTACAATCAAACAAGTCTTGGTGCAAATTTCTCTAAAAAACAATTCTTGCAAGTCTTACTACGTGAAGTACAAATATCTCTCCCATGCTTATTAATAGCCATAGAAAATTTATATTGCTTATCATAAGATATTTTACTCTTTAAATCTAATTCAATTTTTAAAGGTGTTCTTTCAAATGTAATCCCATGTCTGATAACAACCCTACTAAAATGAGTATCTACAATTATAGCCGGCTTATCATAAACAACTCCAAGAATAACATTAGCGGTTTTCCTACCTACTCCTGGCAAAGACACAAGATCAAAAATATTATTTGGAATAATACCTTTAAAATTTTCTAAAACCATTCGTGCACAATTTATAATATTCTTAGATTTATTTGAATAAAATCCTAACTTATAAATTAAGTTCTCAACATTTATCAAATCAGCATTCGCCAAACTCCCAAAATCCCCATATCTTTTAAAAAGCTCAGGTGCAATCTTATTGACCATATTATCAGTTGTCCTTGCACTCAAAATTACCATTATCAAAAGCTCATAACTATTTCTGAAATTTAAAAAAGGTTTAACATCTGGATATCTGGATAGAGTTTCATCTACAATCAAATCAATATCAAGCATAAAATAATTATAAAACATCCACAATTTTAACAAAACATAAAGTAACAATATTTTTATTGACAAGGGGTTTTCAACATGATATACTCAAATTTAGGCTCAAAAGCGCTAATAGCTCAACTGGACAGAGCAACAGACTTCTAATCTGTAGGTTTTAGGTTCGAGTCCTAATTGGCGCGTAACTTTTTCGGGACATGGCCTAGCGGCTAAGGCACCTGCTTTGGGAGCAGGGGAGCGTGAGTTCGAATCTCACTGTCCCGACTGTTTCTATAATAATATAAAGGAAGAACAAAACTTTGTTCTTCCTTTTTCAATTACTTAAACAATGTCTAGTCAAAAAAAACAATTTAAGATACTTTTTTTAAAGTATTTAGATCCAAAATAATAATCTTTTTAGATGCATCTTGCAAATAAACATGCCCTGCATTAACAGTAAAACTTGTAAATGGCAAAACTTCATCCTCTGATAAAATAAACTCACTCAAATCCCTTGAAGAAAACTTTGCTAATTTCCAAACATTATTATCCTTAACAACTACCAAAATCATTTTTGAATCAACAAAAAGAGAAGAATCTCTACTTAACTCAAAGTTTGCCTCAGATTCAACTTTTAGATCTTTTGCCTTATTAAGCAACTGAAGCTTTGCAATACCTGAACAAAGTTTTATAGCTACAAAATCATCCTCTCTCTCATAAACTCCATATCTTCTAATACCATACTGAGAAATTTTCTTACCCAATTGGTCTTTATCTGAGTCAATTAACCTAAGGACTCCTAAATTCGTATTGGGATTTAAAACCTCTAAAAATACAGGTTTATGATTTTCATTTTCAAGAAACAATTTATCTACAGCTTCTTGTTGAACCAACTGATCTTTAGAATTTAAAGGCTTATTGGACAAGGGCTTAGATGATAGATTATTTGAAACACTAGAAGTACTCTTAGAAGTATCATCAGTAGCTTTCTTAAGTTGTTTTTTCAACTCTTCAGCCGAATTCAATTTTTTATCTTTGGCTGATAAACTTACTTCCCTGGGTTTTGGAAAATTCCTATCTTTTTTAACTATATCTTTTTGCTTATCTAATTTTTTCTGTGACTTCTTAAGCCCTTCTGCTTTATTCTTTAAAATATTCCTCCCGACTATTTTGTCATTAATTTGCTTCTTAATACCTGTCTTTTCAACATCATCAGTAACCTTCTCAAATTGCTTTTTTAAATCTTCAGACGACTTTATTTTTTCATCTTTTTTTGAGGAACTTACTTCCCCAGGTTTTGGCAAATTCCTATCTTTAACTGCATCCCTTTCAATTATTTTATCATCAATCTGCCTCTTAATTTCTTCCCTCTCAGCATCATCAGTAACCCTATCAAGCTGTTCTTTCAAATCTTCAATAGTTTCAGTTAATTGCAATTTTTCATCTACTTTTGGCGAAATTATGTCCCCAGGCTTTGGCAAATTCTTATCTTTGTTCTCCTTATCAATACTTTCTTGTATTTTATCTTTAACTATATCCCTTTGCCTATCCAACCTATCCTGAGAACTATTTAATTTTTTCTGTGATTTCTTAAGCTCTTCTGCTTTATTCTTTAAAATATTTCTCTCGACTATTTTGTCATCAATTTGCTTCTTAATACCTGTCTTTTCAACATCATCAGTAGCCTTCTCAAGTTGCTCTCTTAAATTATCAATAGTCTCTGTTAATTCATCATCAATGCTTCTCAAAGTAACAGACTCAACATCAATCTTTTCCTGATCAATATCACGAATTTCATCCTGTACATCGGTTAGATCTCTTGCAAAGTCCGTACCAACTTCTTCATTTTCACTTAAAAGAGATATTACCACCTTCTCTGTAACTATTTTGTCAAGATCAACATCTGATTCAATGTTGCCTGATAAAATATTTCTCTTAAGAGGAATAAAAATATGAGTTTTACCAGCCCATTGGCTATAAACTCTTGAGAGTCCTACATTATGCTTACTTAAATCTTTAAGGGCAGGCTGAATATAAGAATCACTATAATACTCCAAATCACCTCGGTAAGTAGCATTATATATTGTAATAGCTTTAGCAAGTAATTCTGCACTCTCTTTACTGTAACTAAAACCTTCCATTAAATACCCTATGAGTATTTTTCTAAGATTTAAAATACTATCAAGAGAAGATCTCTCACCAATAATAAAAACATCTGAACTACTCTTTTCATCCTCACTGTCAATATACCTATCAACATAATATTTATTGTAATAATTAGATTTGTTATTGATTAAATTCCTAGCTAAAAATTCACCAATACCTACTATTTGCTGATAAGTATCTGTAGAATCATAAGGACCCCGATAATTAACAAATTCAAGATCCATATTAATAAAATCTTTCAACTTTTTCTTATCAACTTCTCTAGAATGAAAAGTAAAAACATTGAAAAAGATGAACAAAAAAATAAAAAGTACCCATATTCTTTTCATAATAAAATTCTCCCATAGTCAATTATAAACCCTATTATTAACTAAATCAGCATAAATTAAACATCAATTCTAATACACTATAATAAGATGTATTTAACAAATGATAACATAAAACTAGCAACAAAATGAATCAAAGCACTACAATAATTTCATTAACACACTGATTAATTTTGTCAGAAAAATTTTGTCGCTTTATAAATTTCAAAAGAGTTAAATATTTATTTCTATACTTTTTAAGATTATCCTCTGTAGAATTCAAAATTATCTTGCGCAAGCTTAGAAGAACAGCATAAGCTATCTCTAAACTGCCCTGATAATTCAATATTACATAATGAATATAATTATACACAAGTTCATCTTGCCCATAATAATATTCAAACTTAGCAATACTTTTAACCAATTGAATTACATTGCTAATATCCTTTTCTTCAATCGCTATATTAATAAAACTCTTAACTGAATCTGCATCATCAACATATATAAAATACTTATAAAGTTGCCCTCTTTGAGCTATTCTATCTATTCCATTTTTTGGAGCAAGCCAATTATTAATAGCTTTTTTATATAAACCCAAATATTTTTTAGGAAAACTACCATATTTAATTACCAGAGAATCTAGAGTACTTAAAAAAGTATCATAAGCCCTCCTATTGTAAGGAGAATTCAACATTTCATCAAGAGCCAAATAAATATCTTCATGATCTACTAAATATTTTTCGATAAAATCTATTCTATTTTGATGATACCTATTACCTAATGTATGATTCCAAACAATAACATCAAGTTCATCTTTATATTCATAATAGTAAGTAGCTAATATCCAATTAAGCCCACCAGTAGCAATGATTCCAACATTAGCTACAAGCCCCGATATTTCCTTCATACCATCATATCTATCAACCGGGTTGAAATATTCATCAAGAGCTAAAACACCATTTGATTTCATAACAATAAAAAGATTTTTGTTATCATAAAGCACAGCTTCCTTAAGCTTTAAAGATAAATTTTTAGAAAACATAAGTTCAAAGTTTTTACTTAAATTAAAAAAACCCCCATTATCAGACACTGCAACATATTCTCCATTAAACTTTTCAAATAAAAAATTAATAGGATAGTTCAAACTAATAGAATTTAACATATCACCAAAATCACTATCATACACAACAACATCTCCAGATTGATATCCAACAATTATCTCATTATTAGTACTTATAATTAATACATTGGGAAAAGAAATAAGAGAAACACTCCATATTTTCTCTCCCTCAGGATTAAAAGCAAACATTCTATAATGTTCATTTGCAATATAGAAATTACCATTTTCAAGAACAACAGAAGAAGTCACTGCCTTTCCTTCTATACTCACCTCAAAAATTTTCTGGCCATCACCAAGTCTTAAAGCAATAACTCTCTCATTAGCCTGAGGAATTAAAATATAACCATTCCCCATTGAAGGAGCTTTTATAGGAGAAGCATCTAAACTATATCTCCATATAAGCTTTCCTCTTCTAATCTTTTGAACTTCATTACGTCCTGTAATAATATAATACCCACTACCAAAATCCTTTAAGAGAAAAGGATAGGGAACTCGATCTAACCTATAAGAATATTTCTTATCTAAAGACATAGTATAAGTTATCAACCACCTATCCTTTGTTAACACCGTAATAGTATTACGTAGCTCATCAAGAATAGGACTTCCTAAAATCTGCCCCGTTAAAGCTTTCTGAAAATAAAGGTTAACATTTGCTGAAAGGGAAAAACAAACACCTAAAAATATAAAAATACAAATATTTAACTTCAAAACCATAAACATCCTGTAATGGTTAAACATATAACTAAAGTTTCAAGCTGGCATGTCCTTCATAAAACTTATCCCTTAACTCCTTAACTTTAGGATCATCAATATACTCTGAAAAAGTCATAAAACGATCAATTATACCATTAGGTACAAACTCAATAATTCTATTAGCAATGGTATCAATAAATTGATGGTCATGAGACGTAAATAATACAACTCCTTTAAAATCTCTAAGACCGGTATTTAAAGATGTAATTGCTTCAAGATCTAAATGATTGGTCGGTTGATCTAACAATAATACATTAGCCCCACTAAGCATTATCTTTGAAAGCATACACCTTACCTTTTCACCCCCTGAGAGGATATTAACTTTTTTTAAAGCCTCATCTTGACTAAAAAGCATTCGTCCCAAAAATCCTCTAATATAAGTTTCATCCTGATCCTTTGAATACTGCCTTAGCCAATCTACCAAACTTAAATCCACACTAAAATATTCTTCATTATCCTTCTTAAAGTACGCAAAATTAACAGTAGTGCCCCATTCATAATGCCCCTTATAATCTCTATCTTCATTGGTGATTACATCAAAAAGAAAACTTGCCGAGATTGGACTGCCTAAAAAAACAATCTTTTGCCCAGGTTCTACAACAATGCTAAACCTGTTTAAAATATGTTGTCCTTCAAACTCCTTAGTCAAATTTTTAATTGTAATAACATTTTTTCCAAGATCTCTCTCACTCTTAAAGTTAACATAAGGGAATTTCCTTGAAGATGGTTTTAGATCTTCAACTTTAATCTTATCAATTAACTTCTTTCTCGAAGTTGCTTGTCTAGATTTTGATGCATTACTTGAAAACCTTTGAATAAAACTCTTAAGTTCTGCTATTTTCTCTTCAGATCTTTTCTTAGCATCTTTTAGTTGCTTATTAAGAATTTGACTGGTTTCATACCAAAAATCATAGTTACCAAGATAAACTTGAATTTTTCCATAATCAATATCAACAATATGAGTACAAACTTGATTTAAAAAGTGCCTATCATGTGACACAACAATAACTGTATTTTCAAAATTAATCAAAAATTCTTCTAGCCACTTAATCGATTGAATATCAAGATTATTAGTAGGTTCATCAAGAAGTAATATATCAGGCTCTCCAAACAGAGCTTGCGCTAAGAGTACCCTTACTTTTAAAGCTCCCTCAATATCTCTCATTAAATTAGAATGAACCGACTCATCTATGCCCAGACCTCTAAGAAGTACCGCAGCATTAGACTCAGCCTCATAACCTCCAAGTTCGGCAAATTCAGCCTCAAGTTCTCCAGCCCTAATTCCATCTTCATCGCTAAAGTCAGGCTTTTCATAAATTTCATCTTTTTCCCTTTGCACAGCATAAAGCTTCTTGTGACCCATGATTACAGTATCAATAACCCTAAAATTATCATAAGCAAACTGATTTTGCTCAAGCACAGCCATTCTTTGATTTTTTGCAATTGACACTTCACCTTTGCTCGGTTCAATCGTTCCACCTAAAACTTTCAAAAACGTACTCTTACCTGCACCATTAGCTCCAATTATCCCATAACAATTTCCAGAAGAAAACTTAAGATTAACATCTTTAAATAAAATTCTCTCTCCAAATGCAACTTCTAAATTACTCACTGTTATCAAACTATTTTTCCACCTAAATTTGACATTTTATTAAAAGAATTATCTTTAAAATCAGATTAAGTTTCAAGTATTATCTAAATATATTGACTTAATACTTCAATTTTTCGTATATTTATATTATCAAATTAAGGAGATGTTTGAAAATGAAAAATATTAAACCTTTAGCTGATAGAGTTTTAATAAAAATAAAAGAAGCCGAAAGTAAAACAATTTCAGGACTATATATACCAGAAAATGCAAAAGAAAAAACAAACATTGGGACAGTTATAGCTATTGGCTCTAACAAGGAAGACATTACTGTTAAAGTTGGAGATACAGTGCTTTATGAAAAGTACGCTGGAGCTGCTGTCAAGATTGAAGAAAAGGAACACTTAATCCTAAAAGCAAAAGAGATAATAGCTATTATAGAAGAATAAAAGAACAGAGAAACTAAAGTTTAAGTTTAGTTTCTCTTACAAAGGCAAAACCTTAAAATGAGCGGTTTACGTCCTATTATCCTAGTCAAACAAATCAAATTCAGGTTGATATATAACAATAATAATGTTACTTCTCAAGGTAGTAACTTTTTTTAAAAGTGAATTTTTATAAATGAGTAAATCACTTTATGATTTATTCATTTGTTACTTTACTAATGAATAAATTAATATTTAAAGATAAAACCATATATTCAAGTAAATTTAAAGATATTTATTATAATCCACAATACGGACTTGAAGAGAGTATTTATGTATTCATCAAAGGCTGTGAACTAGACATAGACTTAGCAGATCTACAAAGTGCAACAATTGCAGAATTAGGATTTGGAACTGGTCTTAATTTAATAGCACTTTTAAAATATTTAAAAGAAAATAACCTCAAAACAAAAATTAATTATTATTCAATTGAAAAATTTCCACTGAAAAAGGAACAAATCAAAAAAGTATCACAATTTTTTAGCAAAGATATAAATTATTTTAAGACACTGCTTAAAAAATATCCTAACACCCCAACAAAAAACATAAAGTACAAAATAACAAACAATATTAATTTAAAAATTTTAGTTGGAGAGGCCAAAGAAAAGCTTAAAGAGCTGCCAAAATACATAGATTACTGGTTTTTAGATGGGTTTAGTCCAAGCAAAAATCCCAAAATGTGGAATAAAGAAATATTCACCATAATTACAAAAAAGAGCAAAATTGGAACTAAACTTTCAACATTTTCTGCAGCAAGAATTGTAAAAGATGGCCTAAAACTCGCTAATTTTAATTACTCTAGAATAAAAGGATTTAACAATAAAAAACATATGATAAAAGCACAAAAAAAACAATAAAAGGGCAAAAATGTGAATGTTAAAAACACATCTTAATGATTATACACAAAAGCTGTCTTAATAAACAAAATACTAAAAATACTGAACGTAAACGCAACATAATTACAAGTAAAATCATAACTTAAAAGGTTTTTACTATTTTTTTAAATTATGAATATAATTGTTAATTTTTGCAATAAAAGAATCAAATTCTTCTAATTTTGACTTCTCAAGATCAATAATCTCCTCAGGAGCATTTGATAAAAAGTCTTGATTTTGAAGCTTTGCCAAAACTAAATGCTTAAGTCTCTCATATTTCTCTAGTTGTTTACCAAGCTTTACAAGCTCTTTCTCAATATCTATTAGACTCTTAATATCTGCAAAACTCTCAAAATCAACATTAGGAACTCCTATCATACCAACATAATTTTCATTGTAAAAGATGCAATCAAAGTTAATTAGCTTCTTTGCAATATGCTCATGTTCCTTAAAATAGCTCTCGTATTTAAAAGTATTACCAAATCGCAAAGCAACATTAATCTTAATATTAGGAACTATACTAAATTCACTCCTAAGAGTTCTAATTGACACAATAAATTCTTTCAATAAATTGAACCGATGATACTCTTCCTTAAAATCTCTTTGACTAACACACTCAGGATACTTTTCTAATGCTAATATATTTTGCAAAGACGTAAACTTAGAATAAATCTCTTCGGTAATAAAAGGTATAAAGGGATGCATAATGAGTAAAGATTCTTTCAAGAAAAATATCAGTTTAGAAATAGTTATATTTTGAAAATTAATATCATTACTATTTAAATTAATTTTACTAATTTCAATGTACCAATCACAAAAATCATTCCAAAAAAATTCATATACTGCTTTAGCAGCCTCATTATACTTATAATTTTTAAAAGCCCAATCTATAACGGCAACAGTTGAATTTAAACTCGTAAGTAACCATTTATCGATATCATCTAACTCAAAATTGTCTAATACTAGCCTACCCTCTAAATTTGATAAAATAAATTTAGACGCATTAAATACTTTATTTAAAAACTTAGCTCCAAACATAAAATCTTTAGTGTCAATATTCAAATCCTGACCTTGCACAGATAAAAATGCAAGAGTAAAACGTAAAGCATCACTTCCATACTGATCGATAATTTCAAGAGGATCTATGCCATTACCTAAAGATTTTGACATTTTTCTACCCTTTTTATCTCTTAAAAGGGGTGTTATATATATATCTTTAAAAGGAACTTGTCCTGTAAACTCAAGTCCTGCCATTACCATTCTTGCTACCCAGAAAAATATTATGTCATAAGCAGTAACCAAAGTATTCGTAGGATAATAATTTTTAAAATCAAGAGTAACTTTTGGCCAGCCAAGAGAAGAAAATGGCCATAACCAAGAAGAAAACCAAGTATCAAGTACATCTGGATCTCTAAAGAAACTTCTGCCCTTATATTCTTCTCTTAGAGAAGGATCAAATTCACTAACAATAATCTCTCCTGTTTTAACATCATACCAGGCAGGAATTCTGTGTCCCCAAACTAACTGTCTAGATATACACCAATCTCTAATATTTAATAACCAATGTTTATATGTATTTTCCCACTTTTTAGGATAAAACCTAATCTCACCATTTTTTAAAGCTTGCAAAGCAGCATCAGCTAATGGTTTCATTCTCACGAACCATTGATTTGATAAATAAGGCTCAATGATCTCTCCAGATCTATGACAATGCCCAACCTGATGTTTATGATTCTTAACATCTATTAAAAATCCTCTGTCTCTTAAATCCCTTTCTATCTTGTCTCTTGCAACACTCACACTTAAACCTTGATACTCAATTGGAACACTTTCATTAAGTTTTGCATTCTTAGTTAAAATATTTATCTTAGCAAGATCATGCCTTTTTGCAATTTCAAAGTCATTAGAATCATGAGCAGGTGTTATTTTTAAAGCACCACTACCAAATTCCATATCAACATAACTATCTGCTATTATTTTAACCTTTCTATTTGCAATAGGAATTGTAACGTCTCTACCAATCAAAGATTTATACCGATCATCATTAGGATTAACAGCAACAGCCACATCTCCAAACATTGTCTCAGGTCGAGTGGTTGCAACTTCAATAAAGTTACCATCATCTAATAAATACTTAATAAAATAAATTTTTCCAATAACATCTCTGTACTCAACCTCTTCATCACTAACAACACTTCCAGACCCAGGATCAAGGTTGACAAGATATTCTCCCTTATAAATAAACCCCTTATTATATAAATCAATAAAAACCTTATTAACAGCCTGACAAAGCCCAGCATCAAGAGTAAATCTCTCTCTGGAATGATCATAGGAAGCTCCGAGCCTCTCTATTTGATTAACAATTATTTCTCTATGTTTATCTTTTAATTTAAAAATTTCTTTAATAAATTCTTCACGACTAAAATCATCCTTACTTTTTCCAAGCTCTTTAAGCTGTTTTTCAAAAATCGCTTGGGTTGCAATTCCAGCATGATCTGTCCCAAAAAGCCAAAGAGTATCAGCTCCCTGCATTCTCTTGTAACGAACAAGAATATCTTGCAAAGTAAAATTAAGGGCATGTCCCATATGAAGAATGCCTGTAACATTTGGAGGAGGTGCTACTATACTAAACTTAGGCTCAATCCCATAATTAGGAATAAATACCCCATTATCTAGCCATCTTTTATAAATTCTATCTTCAAAAACCTTAGGATTATAATTTTTTGAAAGGTTATCACTCATTACTTAAGATTATCTCCTATAATATCCATTCGACTTAAATTTTTAAAAAGCTCCTCATAATTACTTGATTTCATAATATTATGAAAATACTCGCTACATCTTTCATCTTCATTAAAATAAATTTTAAAGTACTTTTTAAGTTTATTAAAATCCTTAGTAAGACTCCAAGTAGAATGAAAATCTGTTATATGCAATTTTAATATATTTAATCTAAAATTTAAATCATTACTCAAAAAGTTAGGAAAACCTTTTCTAAATAAGTTTAAATTTCTAAAAATTCCACGACCAAACATTACTCCATCAATAGAATGTTTCTCTACAATCTGATGAGCTTGCTCTAAACTCAAAATATCTCCATTACCAATAATTAATGCAGAAGGATTGATTTGATCCCTCAGATTAACAAGTTTATCAAATACAGAAACATCTATAGGACCTTCACTTTGATTAATAGCAAGCCTGGGATGCACGGTCAACATATCAATACCTAACTTAAGTAAAAATCCCAACCAATCTTCAACCTCAGAATAAAAAAAACCATGTCTTGTTTTAACACTAAGAGACAATCCAAATTTTAAACATGCCTCTTTACTTGAAATAATTATCTCACGAGCCAAAGATTTATTATTAATCAAAGCAGAACAAACTCCTTTTTTAACTATTTTCTTCTTAGGACAGCCCATATTAAGATCAATTCCCCAAAATCCCAAATTACTTAAAATTTCTATTGCCTTAAAAAATTCATCAGGATCATTGCCCCAAATTTGAGCAATCAAAGGTCGATTTAGTTCATCATTTTTTGTCAAAATATGTTGCATTGACTGCTTTGATTTATTTAAAAGCCCTTTTACAGAAATAAATTCGGTAAAATAAATATCAGGAGCATCCTTTCCATTACCTATCAAATGAATCAAATTTCTAAAAACAGTATCTGTAACATCTTCCATTGGAGCCAAAATCATAATTGGACGACTCATATAGCTTAAAAAATTCATAAAATAAATATATAATAAGACAACACCATGGTAAAGAAGTGCGCAAAATGAATCTTAAAGAAGCTAATATAGCTTGCAAAAGAACAAAAAAATTCTCAATATCAACTGAGGATGGATTTAAGAATATATTAAAAATTAACAAAGACATAATAATTCTTTTCTATATTAATTTTCATTATTATAAAAATGTTCACATTGCAATAAACAATCACATAAACTTTATGGAAAAATCCCTTGAGTAGAGATAATAATGATAATTTGGAGCAACATTTCAAAAAATGAGCTCAATTTATAGCAACTCAAAATTAAATAATTTCACAAATAATATTTACAAAAATATTTTTAAAGAATCAATAAAAAGGATACTTACTAAAATTGAACTTAATTGAATATATATTCAAAAAAGCAGAGTTAAACATCAAAGACTTTGTAAAAAGAAAAACACAATTAAAGATGATCGAAAAAATAAGTAAAGCCCTTGAAAATGAAAATTTCTTAGTTATTGAAGCACCAACAGGAACGGGAAAAAGTTTTGCATACTTAATTGCTGCTATTGACTTCATTCAAAAAACACAAGAAAAAATAATAATCTCTACAGCATCTATTAACCTTCAGGAACAATTAATAAAAAAAGATATCGAATCTCTAGAAAAAATCATTCCTTTTAAAATGAAGTTTGGAATAATTAAAGGAATGAAAAACTACCTCTGCCTTCGCCGGCTTAAAGAATTTGAAAGGAACCTTTTAACATATACATTTAATAAAAAAAATTTACAAACACTAATCTACTGGTCACAAAACACACAAACAGGTGATAAAGACGAACTTAACTTTATTGATGAGAAAATCTGGGAAGAAGTATCGGCAAACCCTGAGACATGTTCAGGTATTACCTGTCCTGATGACAATAAATGTTTTTTTAAAAAGGCAAGAAAACAAATATTAGAATGTGATATTATTATAACCAATCATCATTTACTTCTAAATGATCTCTACATAAAAAATGAAATATTAACAGAAAAAGAAAATTATGAAAACGGTTCTGAAAAAAATGATGATGAGATTAATTTAATATTGCCTAATACAAAAAACATAATAATTGACGAAGCTCATTATCTAGAAGAAGCTGCAAGAACATTATTTAGCAGAAGTTTTTCAAGAATTGGGATAAAAAAAACTTTTACTAAAATAGATAAAATAATAAAAAGACAAAACATAAATAATAAATATAAGAAAAATTTTGAAACTTCAACAATGCGATGCTTAGAAAATATTGAATATATAATACAAACACAAAAAGATTTTCCATTAATTTATAGAATTACCAATGATACACATAAAACAGATTTTTATATAAGAATTAAAACACACTTACAAAGTGTCATATATAACTTAGAAAGTTATAAAGCAACCATAACATCTTTAACACAAGAGATAGAAAATAAAACAGCAAAAATAGAACTAAACAGACTAATTAAAAACATAGAATATAAAAAATCATTAATTAAAATTTTAATCTCTGAAAATCAATATGACAATCTTTGTTTTTGGATAGAAAATAAAACAAATGTGCTTATATTTAAAATATCAGAGATTTATTTAGGGCCTGGTCTAAACAAAGTTATGTATAAACGAGTAAAAAGAATAATTTTCACCTCAGCTACTCTAATGACAAATCAATCATTTTCATACTTTTTAAATCAAACAGGATTGAACTTAAGTAATCAAAACATCAAAATGGAAAAGTTGCCATATTCTTTTCCTTACAGGCAAAGATCAATACTCACCGTTATATCAGATATTGAATACCCTAATAAAGAAGAAAAATTTTTAAATCAATCAACACAGTATATTAAAGAACTTGTAATGTTAAACAAAGGCGGTACCTTAATTCTTTTAACTTCACTTAAAAGCTTAGAATATATAGGCAAAAACATTAAAGACTTTTTATTTACAAATGACATAAACCTCTTCATACAAGGAAAATTGCCAAAACATGAATTAATAAACTCTTTTAAAGAATCACAAAAAAAAAGCGTACTCATAGGAATAAAAAATTTTTGGGAAGGAATTGATATTAAAGGAGATAAATTAACAATGATAATAATTCCCAAATTGCCATTTCAAACTCCTTCTGATCCCATCTTAATGGCAAAACAAGAATTAGCTACAAAATCGAATAAAAATTTTTTCACACAAGAAACACTGCCACAAGCAATAATGAAATTCAAACAAGGATTCGGAAGATTAATTAGAGATCCAAAAGACTATGGGATTATAGTATGTTTTGATAAAAGACTCGTTGAAAAAAATTATGGTACATCATTCCTACACTCCTTACCTAATATCAAAACTTATTACTCAAAATTTGAAAATATTAAACACATAATAGACATATTCTTTAAAAAGATAGATAAAAATACTAATCCATAGGAATACTATCTCCTGGTATTTTAGTCTTTCTTACCAAAATATCCCTATATCCTGTAGATTTAATAAGTTCAACATTTTTATGAATATCATCAGCATAAGTAGGAATGAACACTGTAAAAAAAGGTCCATGAGAATTTACTAAAACATTAAGTCCAGCTTTTTGAAGTATTCTATAAGCTCTTTGGGCATAATCTTTAGTCTTATAAGAACCAACTTGTATATAAAAATCTGGTTCTTTAGTCGAATTATCTAAAATCTTTTCTGCAACATCAAAGTGATCTTTATCCAAGTCAGCATTATCCTTTAATTTTGAACCCGAAACAACTGAATTATCCTTAGAAAAATCTTCAGTATTAACAATTTTTTTAGATGCTTGAGCCACAACTTTATTTTCATCCAATTGTTCCAATATCTCAACTTTTACAGGAGCAACACCTATTCCTAGAAAATCTAACTTTTCAGCAGCAGATTTTGACAAATCAATTATTCTATCTTTCCTAAAAGGACCCCTATCATTAATTCTTACAACAACTGTCCTATTATTAAGTAAATTAGTAACTCTTACAATAGTATTAAATGGAAGTTCCTTGTGAGCAGCCGTAAGAGCTGTCATATCAAATTTTTCACCATTAGCAGTAGATTTGCCATGAAAAGCCTCGCCATACCATGAAGCAAGTCCAACAGTAGCACTATTTAATTGAGTAAAAGCAAAAAACAAAAATAAGAAGCCAAATCTAATATCCATAATAAGATTAAATAAATTTACCATAACATGTATTATATCATATTGCATATTACAATATAAAGCTTAAGACTTATAACATAAAATCAACAAGTTAAGTTAACCTAAATTGTTTATTTGCAATTTTTTTGCTTTAATAAATAAGTAAGTAAAATTAATAATAGGAAATGACATTAATGAAAACAGAGATTATAGAACAACTCGAGATAAAAAAAGCAGCAAAATTCATAAGAGCAGGAGAATTAGTAGTATTTCCTACAGAAACAGTATATGGAATTGGGGCTAATGCATACAATGACGAGGCCATACGAATGCTCTTTCTAGTAAAGAGACGTCCTATCACAAACCCTTTAATAGTACATGTTGAATCAATAGAAAAAATAAAAGAACTTGTAGAATATATACCAAAAAGTGCACTGATTTTAATGAAAAAATTCACCCCAGGCCCTCTAACATTTATACTAAAAAATGCGGGTAAAATATCTAAATTCATAAACGGGGGACTTGACAGCATAGCAGTAAGAATACCATCAGAACCTGTAGCCCTCAAGTTAATAAAAATGAGCGGAGTTCCAATAGCAGCCCCATCAGCAAATTTATCAAGACGTCCCAGTGCCACTAATTTTGAAATGGCAATCAGGGAACTTGATGGTCTAGTTAAAGGAATTATCAAAAAAAATGAAGAATCAAAAATTGGTATAGAATCAACCGTTATAGGATTTAACTCTAAAGGAAATATATCAATACTAAGACCAGGTTCAATCACAAAAGAGATGATAGAAAAAGAACTTAAAGGAAAATTTAAAGTAGAATACTTAGTAGGAAAAGAAATGCTATCTAAATCACCTGGAAACTTACTAGAACATTACAAACCACGCATACCTGTTTATCTATTCAATCAAAAAGATAATATAAGACAGTATGCATCAAGGCAAGATACAAAAGTGCTCATCATGAAAGATACTCTTAATTCATATTGGTTTAACAAATCTTGGAATATGAATAATATCTGTGTTTTTAATACATTAGAAGAATATGCAAAAAACATTTACAAAGTATTTGTAGAATCTGAGAAAACATACAAACAAATACTTGCTGAATTTGTAGATAATAGTCAACTTGGATACTCAATCAATAATAGACTTAAAAAAGCAAGCCTTAATAAATTTATTACCTAAAAGCAATACAACATAAATTAAAACTCACTACTCAATAGTTCCAAATATTTAAGGGCAATAGGATCACTCGAATCATATTCAAGAACTATCTCAAAACACTCTCTAGCCTTTTTCTTACATTCCATTTTTAGATAAAGAATTCCAAGATTTAAAACAATTTTGATATTATCAGGTTCAAGCTTCAAAGCCTTAAGTAAATACTTAAGACTATCATCAAACTCAAGGAGTTCCATCAAACAGATTGCAAGCTCGTTCATAGCATCGACATTCTTAGAATCAAGAGATAACACCTCAAGAAAAGCGTCTTTTGCCTCAGAGTAAAAACCCTTTCTTCTATATCCCCATCCAAGCAAGAACCAAGCATTCCAAGAATTTTTATGATATTCTAAAAGTTTAACAAGTTTAGAAATAGCCTCATCTTCCTTCGATAAAATTATCATATCATATATTCTCTCAAGATTTAAAGCTAAACTTTTATGAACTCCTATAGCATTTAATACTTCACTTACCTTATTTTTCAATCTTAAATTATTAGAAATTTTTAAATAATGCTTAAGCAACTCTTGAGCCCTGTCCAAGTTATATTGCTTAACAAAAAAAAAGCCAGCATTTGCAAACACATTTTCATTTGGATTCTCAAACTCTAAAAGTTTCTCATAAATCTCTAAAGCATTTTGATTACTAGTCATAGCATTTATGTCTTGATCAACCCTTAAGAAGGTTTCAGCCATTTTCTCATACAATAATGCCAAATTAAAAAGAAAAACTTCATTTTCATTATCAATACCTTTTAATGCCAAAAAAATCTCAAGAGCCAAATTATAATCTCCCTCATCAACCTTAGTAAGTCCAACATGAATAAGTGTATTGACAATATCAGGATTTAAAGCTAAGAGAAGCTTTTTATAATAAGAAAAATTCACATTACCTTGATCATAAGCCAAAATCTTAAGAATCGCAGACATAACAGCCTCAAAATTAAGTTCATCTTGAGAAAAATGCTTAATATCATCAACCTCAAAGGGTAAAAGTACCTTAGGATCAAATATAAAATCCTTAATTTGACTTGTAAAATCTTCTGGAAGAGAAATATAAACAATATTTTTAAGCATAAATCCTCTAATTAAAATAATCATGAATTAACATAGTATAATCAAGGGGAATCTTTTCCTCACAGAATGCAATGCCTAAAGCTAAAACCTTCCCATTAGGAGTTTGAATAACACTCAAATTTTTTGCCTTGCCAACAATAGATACTTCCTTGTCTGCAATATCAAAACTTAAAGTTAAATCAGCATTACTTTCATCTATTCCCTCATAATCAAAATAAGATATTAAAAGTGCACCTCCATAAGAAAGGTCTTTAATCAAACATTTATGCTTAACACCCTTAAGTTCAATAAAAGCTTTATCAGAACTAAGATTAAGCTTTCTAAGTGAATCTTTATCAATAATAATACGTTCATGTATCCTTTGATTCTGTCCAAGTTTTAAATCAAGCAATTTGCCAATCTTAACTGCAACTTCTTCTGGCATAGGAGATAAAAAATCTAGAGTCAGCAAATTATACTCCTTCTCTTGAACAGAACAAGAAGATATATTTACAAACTTCACAACTAAAGAGGGAATAAAAAAAGAATTATCTCCAACATTATCAAAACTTTTAAACTGAATATTGCCTGAATTCCCATTTTGTGCTAAAACAGGCAAAACTTTATCTTCTTGTAAAATAATCTTAATAGCATTCATAGAAATAGAATAAATTACACCATAGGCCAAATAATTACCAACTCTAATTTCAACAGAATTTTTAATGTTAAGGAAACTGTTGATTTCAGTACTCATCTTAATTTCTTTACCTCTATATTTAGCTTCATAATCCTTTATTTTCCTAGACAAAAACATAAACCTCTCCTTTAAAATCTAAAAAACATGCTAAAATCGATACTCAGGAACTTTAAAGTAATAACATTCAAAAAATTTTAAGTTATGCATACACTTTAAAATAATTTTATCCCAAAATATTAGATACAACCAATAGTTAATAACTTATTCAACATATCTAAGAAAATCACATTAATACTCCAATACTCCAAATAAAATCAAAATGTAAAATCAATTGTATAAACAAAAATAACAAAAAAAAAGCCTTAACAAAAGAGAAACCCTTACTTGTACTTACTTTAAATCCATATTCTCATTTGCATTAAAGAATCCACATAGTATATATGTAAAGGAACTATAACAATAATTTCACATTAATAACAACTTACAAAAACATGTTCATTCTAACATATTTATAGTATAATTACATTGGAAGGATGTAATTTGAAAAATCTTAACTTTAGCAAAAAAGCTAAATTACTCATCTATCTAACATATTTTACTACTAGTTTCTCTATTATCTTACTATCAATTGCAATAGTTGAGACTGTAAACATTCAAAGAGACAAAAATTTTGGGGATATAAACCCTGCCATCCCCTCAAAACTTTTTGATACAAATGGCAGGATAATAACACAATTCATATCCGATGAGAATAGAGAATTACTCTCTTTAAGAGAAATACCTAATAACTTAATAAGTACACTTTTAATACGCGAAGATCTCAGTTTTTTCTTTCACAGAGGCTTCTCACTAATGGGAATCTTCAGAGCTGCTTTTAATATTGCTATTGGAAGATACTTTTCAGGGGGAAGTACTTTAACGCAACAACTGGCAAAACTCCTTTACACCAATCAAGCAAAACGATCAATCTTAAGAAAGCTAAATGAAATTTGGTGGGCCATACAACTTGAAAAGAAACTATCAAAATATGAAATACTTGAAAAATACTTAAATAAAGTGTATTTTGGAAACGGAAATTACGGAGTAGTAGCAGCCTCAAAATTCTTTTTCAACAAAAGCGTCAAAGATATTAACACTGCAGAAGCGGTTTTAATGATTATACAACTACCAAACGCAAAACTCTATTCACCATTTTACAATCCAGAATTCGCTAAAAAAATACAAAAGGCAGTATTGAACCAAGTAATATCTAATGGAATTATAAGTACTGAACTAGCTGAGAGAGAGTTTAATGAATACTGGGCAAACTACGATTGGACTCGTATGGCAGACACATCGGCTATCTCTGATAAAGAAGATCATGCACCTTATTTCTCAGAATACATAAGGCAAAGAATAATTAAACATCTTCCATCCGGAGCAAACATATACAAAGACGGGTACTCAATATACACAACACTTGATCTTGATGCACAAAAATATGCAGATGAAATTACACAAGAAATGATCATAAAAACAAGAAAAATGTATAATTCTACTAAATCATCTGAGACTCTGGTAATTAATTCAGAAATAGTTCCCATAATTGATACAATATCTGATCTGTTTGGAATAAGAAGCACTAGAGTAAATGGAAGACAATACAAAAAACTAAGAACAAGAAAATTTTACGAAGACAATATTGATTTAATTGCAAGTTTCGCAGCAATATTAGGCATTGATAAAATAGACAAAGCAACAAGAGAATACACAATAAACAATAAAACAAATCCAAACTTCATTGTACAACCAGAAGGCGCATTCATAGCACTAGATACCACAACAGGAGCAATAAAAGCAATGGTTGGGGGAAGCGGATATAGAAAGGGAAGCGAATTTAATAGAGCAACCCAAGCAAAAATACAACCTGGAAGTGCATTTAAAGCATTATACTTTTCAGCAGCTATTGATCTTAAAAAAATCACAGCTGCAACAATGTTTTCAGACTCTCCAGTAGCATTTTTCAATCAAGAAGGAGAAGTCTATGCACCTGAGAACTACGGAGGGAAATGGAGAGGCAATGTATTAACACGTAAAGTATTAGCTTTATCACTAAATATTCCCTCTCTTAGAATACTCGATACATTAGGATTTGAAAATGCAATTAAATATTCTGCTAAATTATTAGGAATAAAAGATCAAAATGAAATAAACAAAACATTTCCTAAAGTATATCCTCTTGCACTAGGTATCATATCAACATCTCCAATACAAATGGCAAGAGCATTCGCAATTTTGGGTAACAATGGAAAAGAAGTGGAACCATATGGAATTAAATATATTGAAGATAGGAATGGAAAAGTAGTAGCAAATGTAGAATCTGAAACGCTAACAGCAATTAAAAATAAAGGGGCTAATGCACAAATAGTATCTCCTCAAACTGCCTATATTATGACAGATATGATGAAATCAACAATTCAGTATGGAACCTTAGCAAATCAAAGACATACAAATCTTAAAGACTTTAAATCTGATATTGCGGGAAAATCAGGAACTACTCAAAACTGGGCTGATGGATGGGCAATAGGATACTCACCCTATATAACAACTGCTTTATGGATTGGTTTTGATAAAAAGGGATATTCATTAGGAACTGCTGGAACAGGAACAGGACTTGCTGGTCCTAGTTGGGGAAAATTTATGGCAGAATACCATAAAAATTTACCTAGAAAAGTTTTCATAAGACCTAAAGGCTTAATTAATGTACAAGTACAATCAGAAACAGGACTATTACCAGAAGGAATACCTAACGAAACAACAATAAATGAAATATTCATTGCAGGAACTCAGCCATTTGAAAAGTCAAAATACTATGAAAATAAATCTGAATTTTTAAATAAAATGGAATTTAATGTTTATGGAATCGATAAAATCGATGACAATAATGAGTTAAACATTGAGGTTAATGAATTTGAATATCTTATAGATGACTTTAATCCATTAAATAAAATAGAAAACAAAACAGAACTTGAAAATGATATCAATGAAACTAACAATAGTAACTTGGATAATAGTTTAGAAAATGAACATAATCAAGAAAATGTGAATCATGACATACAAGATATAAATCTAGATGATAATATCAACAACACAAGTACAGATGATAATGATGACAATATTAACATAGACGATACTAATACAGACAAAAAAGGCAAAGAAAACGATACAAAAATTAAAGCAAATTCTCTCATTGATGAAAATGAACAAATTGACGAAAATGGACACAAAGATGTAAATGGAGAAAATATTCAATTGGATTAATAAAAATGTTAATAGATTTAGAACAAATAAAAATAAAAAAACGAATCAGACAAAATATAGGAGACACTTCAACTCTTAAAGAAAGCATCAAAAAACATGGTTTAATCTACCCAATAATAATAGATAAAAACAAAAATCTAGTAGCAGGTTTTAGAAGATATCAGGTATTAAAAGAACTTGGATATAAAGAAGTCGATGTTAAGGTAATCCCCACAGAAGATAAAAAAATTTTACTTGAAATTGAACTTGATGAGAATAATGCCAGAAAATCATTTACAAAAAGTGAATCGGATGCAGGTGAAGAACAATTAAAACATTATTCAGAAAAAAACATAATAATCAGGTTTTTAAAATCTATAATACTTAAAATAAAAAAAATACTAAAAATAAAAAAACAAAACAAAACTTAAATACATAAGAACTATTAGAGGAGGCTTTATGCTTAAGTATATTAACCTTAATAAACTTAAAAAGTTTCAAGAATTAAGACAAACTAATCCCGAAGAACTAAAAAAGAATCTAAGTGAAGATAGAATAAAAAAATATGACATCAAAATAGAAGGATATCAAGTACATTATAACTATGCTACAAAACAAATTAACGAAACTCACTTAAACATATTTCAAAATTTAAGCGATGAAGCAAATCTAATAGAAAAATATAAAGAAATCCTCGATGGAAAACATATTAACATCAGTGAAAATAGAAAAGTTCTGCACCATTTAACAAGAGGGCAACTTGGAACAGAAGTCATAGAGAATAATGAAAATATGAGGGAATTTTTTGAAAGAGAACTTAAAAGAATTTTTGAATTTGCAAAACAAGTTCAAAATGGATCGATTAAGAGCATAAGTGGAAAAGTCTTTAAAAATGTGGTACAAATCGGAATTGGTGGTTCAAGTCTTGGTCCAAAAGCACTATATACTGCGATCAAAAATTACGCTAAACAGAAAAATTTACACCTGATGAAAGCCTATTTTATTTCAAATATTGATCCAGATGAAACAGAAGAAGTATTAAGTGAAATAAACCTTCAAGAAACCTTATTTATTATAGTATCAAAAAGCGGAAACACACTAGAGACAGCAGCTAATATGCAATTTTTAATTAAAAAATTAAAAAATAATGGTATCAAAGAATACCAAAAACAAATCATAATCATTACATCAAAGGGAAGTATGCTAGCACTTGAACAGGGATATCTTGAATATTTCTTTATGCACGATTCAATTGGTGGAAGATTTTCACCAACATCAGCTGTTGGAGTTACCTTAATTACTCTTTGCTTCACAGAAAACGTTACAAAAGAAATATTAAAAGGAGCTTATGAGGTTGATAAAAAAGCATTAAATAAAAACGTAAGAGAAAATGCGCCTCTCTTATCAGCACTAATTAGTGTATATGAGAGTAATATTCTTAACTATAGTAGCAACTGCATTATTGCATATTCAAAAGCAATGGAAAACTTTTATCTTCATCTGCAGCAACTTGAAATGGAAAGTAATGGAAAAAGTGTAAACAGATTTGGAGAAAAAATTGATTATAAAACAGTAAGAATGATTTGGGGAGGAATTGGAACGGACGTTCAACATTCATTCTTTCAAATGCTTCATCAAGGAACAGATATAGTTCCAATGGATCTAATAGGTTTTAGTGAATCTCAACTAAAGCAGGATAACACCTTAGAGGGAACATCAAACAATGATAAGTTAAAAGCAAATCTAATAGCTCAAATAATTGCATTCTGTTATGGCAAAGAAGATACAAACAAAAATAAAAACTTTGAAGGCGAGAGACCTGCTGCATTAATATATTCAAAAGAACTTACACCTTACACAGTAGGTGCAATACTATCTCATTACGAAAACAAGGTAATGTTTGAAGGATTTTTACTCAATATAAATTCATTCGACCAAGAAGGAGTTCAACTTGGAAAAATAATTGCAACTAAGATTTTAAAGGACAATAACTTAAAAGATGAAATAATAAAATCTTATGATAGACTACTTCAATAATAAAAAAGTAACAAAGCTAATTCAAGAATTTATGATTAAAATCATGCTCATTACATTAAGATTTATAAATAAGAGGCAAAAAGAATGAACACAACAATAATATATATACTATTAAATATCACAATCATGCTTACATTAATAGGACTTCTATATTTCCTACACAAAAAACACATCTCATTTACAAAAAGATTACTAGTAGCCTTAGGATTAGGAATAGCCTTTGGTATAACTATGAAACATTGTTATGAATCAGAATCAATAATACTAAAAGAAACTATTGAGTGGATTAATATCTTAGGCACAGGATATATAAGACTCATTAAAATGATGATAATACCACTTATACTTGTTTCAATAATATCTGCAATAGTAAAACTAACAAATAGCCAAGATATTTGGAAAATGAGCTTATCCGTAATACTTATGCTTATATTTACAGCAGGAATTGCTGCAATAATTGGAATTGGTACCTCTCTCTTCTTTAATCTAACAGCAGAAGGACTTCAATCTGGAGTAGATGAAATTACACAAGGAAAAAAATTAAATCAGGGTCTTGAACGCCTACAAAAAACCCCAATTACACAAAAATTATCAGAACTGATCCCTGAAAATATATTTGCAGATATGGCAGGAACAAGATCAAACTCAACAATTGGAATAGTAATATTTGCTGCCTTAGTAGGAATTGTTGCCCTTAAAGTTGCCAAAAAAAAACCAGAATCAATAGAATTTTTTAAACAAATAATATCCACAGCACAAGATTTGACCTCTGGAATGATAATTTTAATTTTAAAATCAACACCTTATGCCATATTAGCAATGATTACAAAAATATCAGCAACAAGTGATATTTCAAGTATAATGAAACTTGGAAAATTTGCACTTGCTTCCTATATTGCCATTGGCATTACAATTTTAATGCACATGACACTAATTGCACTTAATAGGCTAAACCCAATTATCTTCATTAAAAAAGCATGGCCGGTTTTGACATTTGCATTCATATCTCGTTCTAGCGCAGCAACAATACCTGTTAATGTAGAAGTACAAACTAAACAATTAGGGGTCAGTGAGGGAACTGCAAATCTTGCAAGTGCATTTGGAGTGTCTATTGGACAAAATGGTTGTGCAGCACTCCATCCTGCAATGTTAGCAATAATGATTGCTCCTACTCAAGGAATAAACCCAACAGATCCTTTATTCCTACTTCAACTTATAGGAATAATAATAATAACCTCATTTGGAGCAGCCGGAGCTGGAGGAGGCGCAACAATAGCTTCTTTAATGGTTCTCTCATCAATGAACCTACCCGTTAAACTTGTTGGACTTATAATATCTATTGAACCTTTAATTGACATGGGTAGAACATCTGTCAATGTCAGCGGTTCAATGGTTGCAGGAATAATAACAGCCAAAAACCTTAACCAATTAGACAGAAATATTTATAATAATCAAAATGAAATAGAAAAATAAGGAATTTTTATGAAAATAATAATTATTGGGGGAACTGCTGCAGGAACTAGTGCTGCTGCAAAAGCAAAACGAACAAATAAAGAATTAAACATCACCATTTATGAGAAAACAAATATTACATCTTTTGGAGCTTGTGGATTACCATATTTCATTGGGGGATTCTTTGATGAACCAAACAACATGATAGCTAGAACACCTTATGAATTTGAACAAAATGGAATATCAGTATTCACTGAACATGAAGTTACGAGAGTAAATATCAAAAATAATACCCTTCAAGTAAAAAACCTTAAAACAAAACAGATATTCAATGATACTTATGATAAATTAATGATTGCAACTGGAAGCAATCCTATCATCCCACCAATTAGCAATATCCAACTAACTAATTTTTATACTCTAAAAAACATGCAAGATGGAAAAGAAATAAGAGAAATTTTTAAGAAGAAAGACATAAAAGATATAGTAATAATTGGAGCTGGATATATTGGAATTGAAATGGTAGAAGCTGCTAAAGCTTTAGAAAAAAATGTAAGAATAATTCAACTAGATAAACGAATACTAACCGAATCGTTTGACAAAGAAATTACTAATATAATGGAAGAAGAATTAATAAAAAACAATATTCTACTCCACACAGATGAATTTGCAAAAAGCTTAATAGGAAAAGAAAAAGTTGAAGGAATCATTACAAACAAATCCGAATATAAGGCGGATCTTGTAATTCTTGCCACCGGGAGCAAACCTGCTACTGAATTTTTAGAAGGTCAACTTGAGACCCTAAAAAATGGTGCAATCATTGTCAACGAATATGGAGAAACCAGCGTAAAAAACGTTTTTTCTGCAGGGGACTGCGCCACAATTTATAATCTTGTAAGTAAAAAAAATGATTATATCCCCCTTGCAACAACAGCCAACAAATTAGGAAAAGTAATTGGTGAAAATCTAGCGGGCAAACACGTTGCTTTTAAAGGAACACTAGGATCTGCATCAATTAAAGTCTTATCTCTTGAAGCAGCCAGATCTGGTCTTACAGAAGAAACTGCTTTAAAGCTTGGAATTAAATATAAAACAGTATTTATAAAAGATAAAAACCATACAAACTATTACCCAAACCAAGAAGATTTGTATATTAAACTGATATATAATGAAGGAACAAAAGAAATCATTGGGGCACAAACAATTGGCAAAAATGGAGCTGCAATAAGAATGCATGCATTATCCTTAGCGATATATTCAAAACTTACAACAAATGAAATTGGAATGATGGATTTTGCATATTCTCCACCATTCTCAAAAACTTGGGATGCATTAAATGTTGCAGGCAATGCAGCAAAATAAATAAAAGAACACTTTAATACTTTTATTTTTAGTTCTTCATACTAAATGGCTGTCCAGTACTTGCAAGAACATCCCTCCAGAAAGAACCATTTATATTGACTTTATTTCTGGCAATTACTGCCATTTTTATTGGAATATGCACAAATTTTGTACTCCACAAGCTAATTAATAATTTTGTCTTACCTGCCATAGCAGCATGAACAGCATTGGAACCAAGACGAGCACAATAAAGAGAATCACTAGCATTAGCTGGAGAACTTCTCACAAGATAACTAGGATCAATATATTTAAGATTAATTGAAATATTTTTGGATTTAAAATACGTATTAATCTTATCTTTAATATAAAGTCCAATATCTTCATAAAGCAAGTTACCAGAATCGTCTTTTTTACGACTACTAGGATCAAAATACTTTTGTCCTGCACCCTCTGCTATTAATATTACTGCATGGGGCATTTCATCCAAATTCTCTTTTGCCAAAAGTCGTCTTTCAAGATGTGCAAGAAGCCCATTAGGCCCTTCAATATCAAAATCTAGTTCTGGAATCAAACAAAAATTAACATCATTAGAAGATAAAGCCGTATGAGCAGCAATAAATCCAGAATCTCTACCCATCACTTTAACAAGACCAATTCCATTATAAGCACTATTTGCCTCAAAATGAGCACCAGCAACTGCAGCAACTGATTGCTCCACAGCTGTTTCAAATCCAAAAGATTTTTGAACAAACATAAAATCATTATCTATTGTCTTTGGAATACCTACAACAGCTATTTTCAAATTTCTCCTCTCTATTTCCTCAGAAATTAGAATAGAACCTTTTTGTGTCCCATCTCCACCAATATTAAAGAGCATATTAATGCCCATTCTCTCCAAAGTATCAACTATTTCAACAGGTTTAATTCCTCCTCTTGATGAACCAAGTATTGTACCACCAAGTTGATTAATATCATCTACTACATCAGGATTTAGCTCAACAAAACTTAAATTAGAGTCTGGCAAAAGTCCCTGATATCCGAATTTAACTCCATAAATATTATGCACGCCATATACTTTCCATAAAGTTCTAACAATTGAACGAATAACATCATTAAAACCTGGACAAAGACCTCCACAAGTAGTAATTGCCGCTCTAACATGCTTTGGAATAAAATAAATTTTATGTCTAGGGCCGGCTTTTTCTAAAAAAATATTCTCATATTGCTCCCAAGCCTCGTCATTTTTATAAACATTAAATCTAATCTTATTAGCCTCACCAGTACAATGAATATGACTCTCAGCAGCATAAAAATTAATTAAAGGATTATCTTGTTTACATTCTCCTAAATTTTCTATTTTAAAATCTAAATTCTTATTCCCAAGTCTATGCATTTTAAGTTGCCCCTCCATAATAAGTATTATTATAATTCAATTAATTCCTAATAAATTGACTTTGATCCTTAATCATATCGTATATATCATCATAAATATAAGGTGAACCTTCAACAGGAGACTTAATTAAATTACCTGCAATAAACTCAAAATACTTATTGAGCTTTGAATTTTTATCAAAATCAATAAAAGGAATTCTATTATTAACAGATTCTCTAAAACTCTTTGCAAACGGAATAAAACCAATAAATTCTACTGGTACATTAATATTATTTTTAACAACATTGATTAAATTTTCACACATAGCTATTTCTTCACTAGATTCTATCCTATTTAGTACAACTCTAGGATAAAAACTGTTCATCATCTTTTTTATCTTAAGTGATGAACTTAAAGATATAACTTCAATTCCTGTAACTAAATCTTTAAACTTAACGTTTGTACCTTCTATTTTATTTTTAAAAAAATTACTAATATATTCACGTTCAGCGCTCTTTGGGGGAAACCCCAGATATAAAAGCCGATACAGTGCATTTTTCAAAAAAGAATAAGCGTTAAGTATGGAAGGAGTCTCTGGAACAGTAACGATTATACCACTGTAAGCTGATAAATAAAAATCCACTGTATTATAAGATGTACCTGAACCTAAATCTATAAAAACAAAATCAGCAACAAGATCTCTTTGAATCGAGTCTATTATTCTTTTTTTTATAGAAAAAGGAATATTGGCTGTTCCCGTATAAAGAGCATCTCCTGGAATCAGATAAAGCTTTTTATAAGACGTTTTAATAATTAAACTTGAAAAATCTTTTTCACGCTTATTAATAAAAGAACCTATTCCAACACCAGTATTCTTAACCCCTAAACAAGTATGCAAATTAGACCCACCAAGGTCAAGATCAACAAGTATTACAGTTTTACCTAAACATGCAAGTTTATAACCAATATTAGCAACAAAAGATGTTTTTCCAACACCTCCCTTTCCACTTGCAACAGGAATAATCTTAGTCATCTCAAAATCCTATTAATCATTTTTCCTATCTTTACTAAACTTTTTCATGAAATTAAAAAACCTTAAAAATCCTAATTTCTTGGAATTTTCCGTATAAGAAGCATCCTCTGATTTAGAAACTGATATTAAGTCTTTAATTAAATCCTTATTATTTGTAAAATTTTCAATTTTATCAGGCTTGCCACAAATTACAATTTTATCATCCTTTAAGAAAAAATAATCACCATCTACAAACTCATACCTAGAATTGCTTAAATTTCTAACAGCAATAACAGTAATGCCCTTCTCCCTTCTCAAATCAGCCTCAAGAAGAGTTTTTCCTACATACTCTTTAGGAATAATAGTCTCAGCAACAATGATATCATGACCAACAATACTGTACGTCGAAAGATTAGGCGATACTAATAGTGGTGTTAACCTTCTTGCAGCATCCTTACTTGGAAATATAATTTTTGTAGCACCAAGAGTTTTTAATATCTCAGCATCATCCCTATCTTCAGTTTTAACACATATCTCTTTAACACCTAAAAGATTACAATAATGAGTAACAAGAGCACTCTTACCAAGATCATTATCAAAATCAATAATAACAGCATCAGTATCTACAGGTATAACTTTTTTCAAAGTATTTTTAGTAAATTGGTCCAAAATAAAGCTTTCTGTAGAAATAACATCATATTCCTCAACCAATTCCTTTGAAGTGTCAACAATAATAATTTGGCAATCAAGTTTACTTAAATTTTCAAGAACATGAATCCCTAAATTGCTAAGACCAATAATAACAAACGTTTTCACTCTTTCCTAACCCACCAAAATGTCTTGTCTTGGTCTTGTAAATTCTTCAAAACGAGATCTTCGTGAAACAAAAATTGCCATAGAAAAAAGTCCTATCCGACCTGCAAACATAGTAAAAATTATAATTACTTTACCTAAAAATGACAAATCCTGTGTAACACCAACTGACAAACCAACAGTACCAAAGGCAGAAAAAACTTCATATCCCAAATCAATAACTCTCCACTTTCCACCACTCTCAGAAGCAAGAAGAACAAAAAATGAAAAGCACAAAATAAAAACAGCCCTTACAAAAAATAAAAGTGCAAATCTTATGCTATCAATTGAAACTTTATAAGAACCAATAATATAACCATTACCATCCTGAGATTTTATTACCGCAAGAATAATTAAAAAAAAGGTAGTAATCTTAATCCCACCAGCAGTTGAACCTGGAGCACCACCAATGAACATGAATGGCAACGAAAGCATTTGGGTTCTACTTGTGATAAGAGAATTGTCAAGATAATTAAAACCAGCGGTCCTTGTGCTTATTGAATAAAATATTGAATTAAATATGAGAGTTCCAAGTGAAAAACCTTCCTTAAGTTTATGCATTTCTGAGAAAAAAAATAAAATTGTACCTAAAATAATCAAAAAGAAACTCAGTAAAAAAACAATTTTAGCATGAAGAGACAACTTTTTCCGATATTTAATAGTATTTGTAATATCACGATATACCATAAACCCAAGTCCTCCACAAATAATCAAAACAGCAATAACAACTATTGCCTCAGGAACATCACGCCACGCATAAATACTATCAGAATGCATAGAAAATCCTGCATTACAAAAAGCTGAAATTGTTGTAAATAAAACTTCAAGTAATGAAATATTAACACCTCGAAGTTTAAAACACACTAATATTAACAATACTCCGATTAATTCAATTAAAAAAGTTACAAAAAGTATACTTTTCAAAATCTTTACAGGATTATACTCAATATTTGAAAGAGAATATTGTTTAATTATCCGAGCATCGGTTAAATTCAACTTACGCTTAGGAATAAGCAAATAAAAAGTAGCAATTGTTATAAAACCAAGCCCCCCAAACTGAATCAATAACATTATGATGATAAAACCAAAAGTAGAAAAATTTTCTATCTTAACGGTAACAAGTCCCGTAATACTAACAGCAGATACAGATGTAAACAAAACATCTATGTACTCTAATTTTTTCTCACCATTCCAAGCAATAGGCAATGACAACAATAAAGAGCCTAGGAACATAATCAAAATAAAATAACTGAAAAGAAAAAACCTATCACTAAACTTAAATTTCAACATAAACAAATAAAATATAACAAAACATATAAGATATCATCATCAAATTTATAGGCCATTGAAATACTACCATAATTTTATTATTTTTAATACATGTTTGAAATTGAATTGAAAGCTTTTATTCCCAAAAATGAACTTAAAGAAATTTTAAAATTGGCTAATCAAAAATTCAAATTTATCAAAGAAGAAATAAAAGATGATACTTACTACTGTAATACAAAAAAAATAATTAGAATAAGAAAATTTAACACTTCAGAAGAAATTGTAACCTTTAAAATTAAATCTTTAGAAAATGACATAGAAATAAACAAGGAAATCGAATTTAAGGTAGACCAAATCAACAATTTTATATCTTTTCTAGAAGAAATGAATTTTAAATTTTTATACAAAAAAATCAAAAAAAGTTTAATTTATAAAAAAGAAAATTTAAACATAGAAATTAATGAAATTGAAAATCTTGGTTTTTTTTTAGAAATCGAAAAAATAATTTATGATAAGAATGAATTAAGTCTTGCCAAGACAGAAATTTACAAAACAATAAAAGAATTCAAATTACAAAACAATATCGAAAAAAAATCCTATTTTGAACTAATACTAGCTAATCAAGCTAAAGTATAAAACCTTAAAATCTAAGCTCAAATATGACAATATAAACCCTTTATCCTGATATTTTGAAAACTGGGGCTTACAAACAGATTTTTGAAAAATTTCAGATTCATTAAAAAAATACCAAGTATTATCATCAAAATAAATAAGCCTGATATCATTACCATCTTCAAAAGTTAAAAACAAATCATTCCTATAACTTAAAATATCACTAGTTACTCCATCAATCTTAATATTTGGACTTATATTTTGCCACTTATCATATTGCAATGTAGATACACTCACAATAGGTCTATCCTTTGTTATATAACTTAAAACAACTTGGTCAGATTTAGAATTAAAAAGAATTTTGACAGAATTTGCTACATTTGCAGACTGAATATTTGCATTGCCCCAAGTTTTACCACTATCAATAATAAACTCAGAATTAACATAATCATTTACTTTATAATTATAAAAAATCCCCAGAAAAGGCTCAGAAATAATACCAATACTTGAAACATCATCAACATCAGCATTGCCTTTAGACAAATAAGAATCCATGACACTATTCCAAATATTACTATATCCTTTATTCGCAACAAAATTTACTTTATACTCACTGCCAATTTTCCTTAAGTAAGCTACATACAAATTATCTCTATTATCAATGCCAATATTTACCAAAAATCCAACATTATCCCTAAATTTAGGACTAATATCAATCCACTTTCGACCATTAAATTTCTTGACTATAAGTTCGCTAGAAAAATAACTGGTATTCTTAGTCGTAAATACAACATATAATTCTCCTTTAGAATTAATTGCAAAATCAAAACACGCAATATCAGTAATATTATCATTAACAGCAGTACTTATATCAAACCAACCAATATTCTCAATAAATGAAGACACCTTAATATCATCATCACCTTCTATCTGATAAGCAAGATAAATACTGCGATTATAAGTCCTTAAAATATATCTTTTAAGATTCGAACCTAATTGAAAGTTTGGCAAATTTTTTAATAAAAAAGTTTTATTTTTTTTCTTTATACCAGATATTTTAGCTCCTAAAGAGCTATCACTTATTATCGACAAATCTAAATCAGTAAGGACAAAATTAATATTTACATCCTCAGATGTGACATAAATCACAGCATAAAGAATATCCTTATTCAATTTAAGCTTGATATCTTTTTTTCTTATCTTATCTGTGATATATTTTTTATTAAAAATGTCATATACCATATAAACAAAATCTGAACCTGAAGAAACATCAAAAGTTAAGATATAGTTAGAAGACTTACTAACTTTTAGATAAATACTCCCCTTTCCACTTGAAATACTTAAAGGCTTAACTTCCGTTAACATTTGCTTTAACTGAGCATGAGAATAAAAACCAATTAGTAACCAAATAAATATTAATAATACATTACTTCTCATACTTGCTAAGATACAAAAATATCACAACATAATCAATTAACGATATTACAGTTAGAAAGGCAGACATAGCATATATCATTCCAACAATAAAAGAAAAACTAAAATCTAGATTTAAAATTGAACTAATAAAATTCTCAATCAATGTAGTAATTCTCAACTTGTTTAAACTATAAAAAAAAAGACTAGCAAATGTTGCAATAGCATAAAATAACGACTTTATTTTACCCAAAAATTTAGCTTGTTGGACTATATCAAACTGAATAATTAAATTCCTAACAACACCAACAGAAAGTTCACGGTATATAAATATCATAAAAAAATAATATGGTGTAATCCCTTTATAAAAGAAAAAGGCAAAATATGTTAAATGTTGCAACACATCTGCATAAGGATCTAAAATCTTGCCTACATTACTAACCAAACTATACTTTCTAGCAATATACCCATCAATAACATCTGTTATTTCATTAAAAATAATTAAAAACCAAATCAGAATTAAAAATAAATAAGAATTCCAAAGATTTTCAAAACATAATATAAATAAAATAACAAAAGATAATATAATTCTAAAAAAAGTTATTTTATTCGGACTCATTATACTTTTGCTATTCAAACTACAAAATCTCCTTACTAGATATCTTTAATTTCACAAATTCAAGTGCTTCTTTCAGCTCAAGTCCATTAATCTGCTCATTTGTCCTGGTTCTAATCGAAATCTTTCCCTCTACTACCTCTTTTTCTCCCACAATAAACATATAAGGAACTTTTTGGGATTGATATTGTCTAATTTTTGCACTCATTCTCATATTACAATCATTATCTAGTTTTATTCTAATTCCTTCATTTTTAAAACGAGACAATACCTCCAACGCATACTCTTCTACAATATTGTTTACAGGAATAATTACAACTTGAAGAGGTGCCAACCACACAGGAAATGCACCTCCATAATGTTCTACCAAAATTCCAAAAAATCTTTCAATAGAACCAAGAAGAGCCCTATGAATCATAAAAGGTTGTCTCTCCTTACCATCTTCTGCTGTATAAGTCATTTTAAATCTTGCAGGAAGATTAAAATCAAATTGAATTGTACTCATCTGCCATTCTCTCCCAAGAGAATCTATTATTTTAAGATCAATCTTAGGTCCATAAAAAGCTCCACCTCCCTCATCAATATCATAATCAATACCTAAATTAATCAAAGCTTCCTCTAAAACTTTTACAGACATTATCCAATCATCCTCATCCCCTACAAATTTTTCCGGCTTTGTAGAGAGATATGCTTTTAAATCAGTAAATCCAAATTTATTCCACATATAAAGAGCAAATCTTAAAACCTCCTGGATCTCAAACTCAACTTGATCATAAGTACATATGATGTGTGCATCATCTTGAGTAAATCCCCTAACACGCATAGTACCATGAAGAGCACCTATCTTTTCATAACGATAAACCGTACCAAGTTCAGCCCACCTAAATGGCAAATTTCTATAAGAATGCCTACCGGTATTATAAATCGCAATATGAAATGGACAATTCATAGGCTTAACATAATAATTACTCTTATCCATCTCCATTTTCTCAAACATGCTTTCTTTATAAAAATCTAAATGCCCAGAAGTTTCCCAAAGCCAAGATTTACCAACATGAGGCGTAAAAAGTATATCATAACCATTCTTAAAATGCTCTTCTCTCCAAAAATCTTCTATTAAAGCTCTTATTCTAGAACCATTTGGATGAAAAAATATAAGACCAGGTCCTATTGATTCATGAACAGAAAACAAATCAAGTTCTCGACCAAGTTTTCTATGATCTCGCTTCTTTATCTCTTCTCGCAATTTAAGATATGCTCTTAAGTCCTTTTCATTGTTCCATAAAGTCCCATAAATACGAGTAAGCATCTTATTTTTCTCATCGCCACGCCAATAAGCACCTGCAATACTAATTAACTTAAATGCCTTTGAATCAATTTTTCCCATATTATCAATATGGGGACCTTTACAAAGATCAGTAAAATTATGACTTTTATATATTGAAATCTCATCTGAAATATCAAGCTCTTGAATTAAATCAATTTTATAAGGTTCATCTTTGAAAAGCATTAAAGCCTGTTCTTTAGTTATCACTTCCTTTACAAAAGAACTACCTGTATTTAAAATCTCTCTCATCTTTTGTTCTATTAACAAAAGATCATCTTCTGTAATATGTTTGTCAAAATCAAAATCATAATAAAAACCATCTTTAATCGGAGGGCCTATAGCAATCTTAGTATTTGGAAATAACTCAATTACAGCTTCTGCCATAACATGTGCAATCGAATGTCTTTTTTTATAAAGAACATCCTCTTTATCTAATTTTTCATTCATAATAACACCTTACAAACTCTAAGATTCTAAATTAGAATATCATAATAAATTTAACCACTAACCACAGTTATAGATAAACAATAAATCTTATCAATACAATATACAAAAAAATTTAGTAAAAAAACAGACAAAACAAAAAACGCAATAAAATTTTTTAATCCATAGTGACTATAGACTCAATATTAAAATAAAGAGCCATAGCCAAAAAGAAAGTAATAGTAGATGAACCACCATAAGATAAAAAAGGCAAAGGAATGCCTGTAATTGGCAAGAGACCTAAAGACATACCAATATTAAAAGAGGTATGAAAAAATAAAAGACCCAATACACCAGCAAGTACCAAAGACATATATTTATCTTTACTTTTATTCATTATTATTAAAATCCTAAAAAAAATAAGAAAAAATAAAATCAAAACTACACTAACTCCCAAAAAGCCAAATTCTTCAGCAAGAATTGAAAAAATAAAATCTGTACTCTGAGATGGAACATAATTTGCATGAGTATAAGGACCTTTTAAAAATCCTTTACCGAACATACCTCCAGAACCAATAGCAATTTTTACTTGATTTAAATTCCAACCAGCCCCTTTAAGATCAATATTTGGATCTAAGAAAACCAAAAATCTTTTAATTTGGTAAGGTTTCATGAACTTTGACAAAAATTTAGAAAAAAAAGCAGCAATTAGTAAAATTGAACTCATAAATAATATATAAAAATAAATAAGTCTAATACTGAAATTATACTTTGAAACAAAAAAACCTATAGCAGAAGACAAAAACACCAAAATTAATACTAAAAAAGCTAATTGAAAATAAAAATTATTAGAAAAAATCAAATACAATACATTTCCCATATCTGCCTTGTATTCATACCAAACAGGCAATACCACAAAAAGAAATGAAAAAAATCCTGTTAATGCAAAATACAAAATATAATGTATATCTATACCAGCAAAAAAGGAAACAAATATAAACATATTCAAGTAAACTACAGCAGTACCAAAATCAGGCTGTAAAAACACAAATAAAATAACAGGAACAATTAAAATAAAAGCAAAAATAAAAACAAAAAAATTATGATATTCATTCCTACTACTATAGAACTTAGCAAGGGTCAAAATACTAATAATTTTACCAAACTCTGATGGTTGTCCACCTAATTTCCAAATTCCAATCCAAGATCTAGCTCCATTAACAGTAACACCAAAAAGCGCAGTAAAAACCAAAGAAGCAACCAATAAAAAATACAAAGGATAGATCATACTATGTATAATCTTAAGATCATATTTTCCTATTATAAAAATTACACAAAATCCACCAAGAACCCATACAATTTGTTTGATATACTCAATCTTAATCAAAGAACCATTAGAAGTATAATCACTAGAATATATAAGCAAAACACCAATAAACGATATCATTACCAAATTAAATAATGTTAAACTATCATAACTTTTTCTAAAAACAGCCATTTACTTTACCTAATATACCATGGTCTATACTCTTTAAGAATATCCTCATAACTCTGATTAGCAAAAATCCCTTGCATCATTAAATCTATAGATTTAGCAGACCACATATTATCTGTATTACTTCTTCCTTCAACCAAACTAAAAATAACAATTTGTTCACTAGGTGAAGCATTATAAGGAGCAAGAGCAACAAAAGAACTATTCTCAAGTCCAGTAACACCAGTTTGACCTGTACCAGTCTTTCCTACAACCACAACAGCTTTTGTAAGAACTGAATTTCTAGCAGTACCATAAGTTATAACATTTCTCATATATTTTTTCAAAAACTTAAAAGTATTTCGACTAATAATATCTGTTTTCTTAAGAACTTCAGGAACATTTTCAAGAATAACTTCATTAGTACTCCCATTTAAAATCCTATTAACAATCCTTGGTTTATAAATCACACCTTCATTTGCAATCATAGCTATCATATTGGCAATCTGCATAGGGGTAGCATTTAAAAAACCTTGGCCTATTGAAAAATTGACAGTATCGCCACCTACCCAAGGTTGATTAAAAATTTTTTCCTTCCACTCAGGACTTGGAAGAAGGCCTGAAACCTCATTTGGCAAATCAATTCCGGTTTTTTCACCAAATCCATACTCTTTTGCATACTTAAAAATTTTCTCAACACCAAGATACTTAAGTCCCAATATATAAAAATAAACATTACATGAATGAGCAACAGCATGTTCCAAATCGACATAACCATGACCACCTCGTTGCCAACAATGAAACACTCTATTGCCTACTCTAAAATATCCCGGACAATAAATTTTTTTAGCCCTATCAAGAACCTTCTCTTCTAATAACGCTGTGGTCAAAACCAATTTAAAAACAGATGCAGGGGGATAAACTGATTGTATTGCCCTATTTAGAAAAGAATAATCTTCCTTAGAATACTTATTATAAACATCATTCATTGAATAGTAAGGATAATTATGTAGTGCTAACACACCGCCTGTTGAAGGTTTTAACACTACCACAGTTCCATACCTTTTACCTAAAGTGTTCTTAGCAAGCAGTTGAATATCCTTATTAATATTTAAAACAATATTATTCCCAGGGGTCATATTCTCTATAATAGAACCACTATCCATTTTTCTCTCTTTAGAATCTACCCTATATTTAATTAAACCTTCCTTACCTCTGATATAACTATCATAAATTTGTTCAATGCCTAATTTTCCTATTGTAGAATTATTATCATAGCCTTTAACATTATAAAAAGAACGAAGTTCTCTTTGATTAATCCTACCAACATACCCAATAGGATGAGAACAAGAATCATCTACCAAATAATTCCTTTTAAAAGAATATGTCCATAAAAATGCAGGATAATAACTTCTCTTCTCAGCAACTCTAAACAACATTTCTGGACTAAGTTCAACTATTTCTACATCCTTCAAATATCCTCTAGGAGCCTCAATTTTAGAGAGAATAAGTTCTCTTTCAATACCTAAAATACTTGATAAAAAATCTAACATTTCGTCCCTATCCTTAAGAGACATGCCATAATATTGTTCCAAACTAATCTTTAAAACAAATGCTGTAAGATTATTTGCAAGAACATTAAAGTTTGAATCTAAAATTTCACCTCGTGAAGCCTTGATTTTTTCAACTCTAGATAAAAGGACTGTTGCTTCTCTATCATAAAACAAGTGTTTTCCAATCTGCATTTTAAATAAAGTGAAAAGATAAGAAAAAAAAACAAAAAATAGAAGCAACAGGCCAAACATATATCGGCCCTTCAAAATAACCTTCATTTCAATATTCCTCTTTAATAGTATAAAGATCTCTCGTACAATAATTTAAAATTGGATACAAAAAATTTAAAAACACTATATTTATAACAATATTAAAATCAAATATCAAATAATTGAATCCTTTAAGATCAATAAAATCTGCAAAAGTCATTGCTACAAACCAAATAACAAATTTTGAAAAAATAAAAAATATTGTTATACTAAACATGCTCTTTGGAACAATCAACTTAACTTTTTCAAGAAGATAAAATATCAAAACATAACTAAAAACAAAAAATCCAAGTGGCAAACCATTGAAATATTCCATAATAAAACCATGTAAAATACTTGAAATTAAACCTATATTAAAAACAAAGTTTAGAGAATTAAAAATTAAAATAATTAAAAATATATCTAGTGAAAAAGAAAAATTGATATCACAATAATATTGAAAAACTTGTCCCAAAAATATACTAAAGATATAATAGAGTATAAAAGATATCACTTTTCTATCCTCTGATTACCCTTAATTAAAAAAACATATTCTAACTTATCTAAAACTATTACAGGTTCTATTTTAATACTCAAAAGAGAATTATATTCAAGAACATCAAAATGAATAATTTTTCCTATATAAATTCCACTAGGATAATCACTAAATCCAGCAGTAACAACCGAGTCTCCAATCTTTAAAGTATTTTCAGCTAATTTATTAACATAATTCATCTCAAGAACTTCACCATATCCCTTACCTTCAACTAGACCAATGAACTTGCTATTTTGAATTCTTGCAGAGACAAAATTTTCATAACTGGTTAAAGGCAAAACTCTAGCAGTATCCGCATAAACCTTCACAACTTTGCCAACAAGACCACTAAACCCATCCTGATAAGCAACAGCTATCATATCTTTTTGAACACCATCATTATAGCCTTTATTAATAGCCATTAAAGATGAAACATTTGCATAATTTAAGTAAATTATTTCAGCTGAAATAAAATCATTAGAATGTACCGAATAAAATCCAAGCTGTTCTTTAAGCCTGGCATTTTCCTGCCTTAACACTTGCACATTCTGAATTACTATCTCAAGTTGCTGTATTCTTTTCTTATAAACTTCTATTGTCTCACCATAATCTTTATATTCATTTATCGCCTTAAAAATACTAGAAATAAAATTAAAAAACTCATGCACATTTCGTTGAATATATGAATTTAAAGTAAAAATAAAAAAATCGTCTCTTTTATTACTCTTAGAAGCACTTGAATCATATAGCATAAGAATGATAGCAAATATTAATACACTAAGTACCTTAATAAAATTCTTGAAATTAACAAGAAACTTCATATCTATTCATTAATAAAACTATATATATTTTTACTAATATCTATTCTATTAGCATAATCATAAAATAAACCCGCTCCAACAGCTACAGATAAGAGAGGATTATCTGCAACGTAAACTGGAACTCCCGTCTCTTTTGATAAAAGCCTACTGAGTCCTTTAAGAAGAGCTCCACCTCCCGTTAATATGATTCCACGCTCAACAATATCTGTTGCAAGTTCTGGGGGAGTTGCTCCAAGCGTTCTCTTAACCTCATCAACAACAATACCTATAGGTTCTTGCAAAGACTCTCGAACTTCCATAGAATCAATAATTTGCTTTCTAGGAAGACCCGTAACAGCATCTGTTCCTTTAATATCTATTGTCTCTACCTTCAAATTATGAGTATCTGGATAAACATTACCTATCTTAATTTTCAATTTTTCTGATGTTTGTTGCCCAATAATAATGTTATGAGCATTTCTCATATACTTGATGATACTCTCATCAAACTCATCACCACCCGTTCTAATAGCTCTACTTACTACCATACCACCAAGAGAAATTACCGATATTTCAGTAGTCCCCCCTCCAATATCACACACCATATGACCTGTTGGTTCAAAAATGGGAATATCAGAGCCAATAGCAGCTGCAAGAGATTCTTCAATAACCTTAACTTCACGAGCACCAGCATTCATTGCACTCTCTTTTACAGCTCTTCTCTCAACTTCCGTAATGCAAGTTGGTACTCCTATTACCATTCTAGGTCTAAAAAACAATTTTTTCCGAGAAAAAATTTGACTTATAAAATATTTAATCATTTTCTCAGTATTTTCAATGTCAGCAATAACACCATCACGAAGAGGTCTTACGGCCTTAATATTTTCCGGTGTTTTCCAAAGCATCTTCTTTGCATTACGCCCAACAGCTACAACCCTATTATTCTTATTAACGTCAATAGCAACTACCGAAGGCTCACTCATCACCACACCATAATCTTTAATGTAAACTAAAGTGTTGCATGTACCAAGATCAATACCAATATCTATCAAAAAAGATTTAAAAAAATTCAAATTAAGCTCCCCCTAAAAATCCTCTAAGCTAATTTTAAGTCTCTCTATTGCTTCTTCTAAATAAGGATTAATGCTTAACGCTTCTCTCCAATATTTTCTAGCCTTAGGATAATCTTTATCTCTTTTTCTATATATGTCTCCTATTTTAACATAAACATCAGGATTTAAACTATTAATTTTCAAGACTTTATCATAGCAATTTAAAGCATCCTCATAAGCATCTCTCTCCAAATAGATATCTCCATACAATAAATATACCTTTTGCATTAAATTATCATCACTTTTTTCATTTTTTAATGATTCATTACCTTCCTGTAAAAATTTATTTATATATTCCACACTCTTATCAACATTACCTGTCTTATAATTCACATATGCCAAACTCCAAAGCACAAGATCAGATTTATTCTCTTTATAAGCTTTTTCAAAAAACTTTAAGCTAGAATTATAATCTTTTAAAATCTGATAAGAATATCCCAGATATTCAAAAATATCCTCCTTTACACTCATAAAGTCAAAACTACTTGAATACAAAGCTTTACTTAAATACTTAACAGAAAGATCACTATAATACTCACCCTTATGAGAATAAGCTTTACCCAAAATATAATAAAGCGAACTCATAGGGACATCATCATTAATTGACATTAAAAACCGTAATCTTTCTATTGCATTGTCTAAAAATTGATTTTTTAAGTAACTATCATTCAACATTAATGAATAATAAAAATATGAAAACCCAAGAAGCAAATTTAGATTAAAATCAAATTTATTTTTTTTAAGACCATTTTCAGCATAATCTATTATTTCTTTATATTCCCTATTATCCCAAAGAACAAGTAAATTTACCTCAGTAGGACCTGCCTTTAAATAAGAATTGGAAAAAGTCTTAAAATAAGATAAAATATAAAAAATAAAGAATAAAAGTGACAAACTTACAATCAAATAAAAAGTACATTTTAGATAATTGATTCCCATAAAAACTCTCTACAAAAAAATAGAAGTTGACATCCATAAGCCGAGTTCTGTATTATGTCATCATCTATCTTGCTTTTCCATCACTGGAAAAATCATGCAATCTACCCACAAGCATACCCTCAAGAGCTAAGGAAGCTTGCTTATTTGATTTTGCTCCTAATGAGGTTTATCTTGACCCTATTTATTACTAAATAAGCGGTGAGCTCTTACCTCACCTTTTCACCCTTACCCTAAGGCGGTAATTTTCTGTGACACTCTCTTAAGTTTAACAACTCCTAGGCATTACCTAGCATCATGCTCTTATTGGAGCTCGGACTTTCCTCTTAATATACTTCAACATAGCATATCAAGCGATGACTGGATATCAACTTATTAAAATAAAACACAAAATTAAAAACATTATTCTATAAGATCTGCTAAACCACCAGGAACCATCTCCAAACCAACTTCAAATTTATCTTGATAATAGAGTATTCTACTACAATAAGGACAAAATTTAACATCATCAGGTTCACGCCTTACCTTATTTGCAAACTCAACAGGAAGTATCATATGACAACCTTTACAAACATTTTCAATCAAAGGAACAACTCCATTGGATTTATTTCTAATAATTCTTTGAAATTTAAACAAAAAATCCTCGTCCATTCGAAAAGCATATTTTTCCTCTTCACATCTTATAGAATCAAGCTCTTTTATAATCTCTAAAAGCTCATTCTCAAGATCATTACTCTCAGTAGCATACATATCCTGCTCAATTTCAAGCTTACTCTTAACATCTGTTATTTCCCTATCTACTTTTGTCTTAAGTCCAGTAATATGTGTCATTTTTTTTCTAATAGCAACTTCATCATCTATAATTGTCTGCAATTCTTTCTCAAGAGCCTCATATTCCCTCTGAGTTTTAATGCTATCAATTTTTTCTTCTGCCTTGCCCTTTCTTACATTAATGTCTTGAATATCTAATTTTAAAGATGAATCTTCTTTTTGATATTCCTTAAATTTAAACTGTAATTCAGCAAGAGCTTCAATAAGTCCATCAATTTTAGCCTTCTTGGCTTGCAAATATTTAGGAATATTTTTTTGCCTTTCCTCAAGCTCAAATTTAGCTTTATATATGCTTTCAAGATTCTTTAATACATCAATATTACTTTCCATAAAGCCTCCTATTCAATTTAAATCTTCTAAATAATCTTTAAGTTTTTGGGTTTTCTTAGGATTTTTAAGTCTCCTTAAAGCCTTAGACTCAATCTGTCTAATTCTCTCTCTTGTAACATTAAAATGCAGTCCAACTTCTTCCAGAGTTAAAGAATATCCATCTTCAAGACCAAACCTCATCTTAACAACTTCCTGTTCTCTTTCTGGAAGAGTCCCAAGAACTGCTCTTATTTGATCTTGCAAGACCACAAAAGACGTGTGCTTTGCTGGATTTTTTATAGCCTTATCTTCAATAAAATCACTAAGAACAGAATCTTCTTCTTCTCCAATTGGTGTTTCAAGTGAAACGGGTTCTCTTGAAACATTCTTTACAGTCTTTACTTTTTTAAGCTCCCACCCAAGTCTAGCTGACAACTCCTCATCTGTTGGATCTTTACCTAACACTTGAACCAAATATCTCGTTTCTCTATTCAACCTATTTATCTGCTCAATCATATGAACAGGAACACGAATGGTACGCGCCTGATCTGAGATTGATCTTGTTATTGCTTGACGAATCCACCATGTAGCATAAGTAGAGAACTTAAAGCCTCGCTTATACTCAAATTTTTCAACCGCCTTAATTAAACCAATATTGCCCTCTTGAACAAGATCAAAGAAATGTAACCCTCTATTAGCATACTTTTTAGCAATACTTACCACAAGTCTTAAATTAGCCTTAATTAACTGATCTTTTGCATGCTTCATCATCTGCTTGCCCTTAAGGATTTCCTCTGACATGCTTATTATCTTATCCATTGGATATTCATAATACATCTCAATTCTCTCAAGTTCTTTTTGAGCAAGTTGAGCTTCTGTAATTTGCTCTTTAATTAGATCTTCTCGTATATTTAAAGATTTTTCTATCCTCTCCCGTCTCTCAGGAATAGCTAAGTCTCTTCCCAAAATTCTCAGATTGCGTATCTTATCTATCTTTAATCTACCCAATATGGACTTTTGTTGCCTCTTTAAATCCTTTATTTTGCTAGCAGAATCAATGTAATCATCTGAAAAAATACGCAATTCTTCTTGATATAAAGGTACCGATTTAAGCATTTCTTTTATATGAAGTCTCTCACTAGTAATACTCTCTTCAAAAATATCTTCCCCAAGTTCATATAAGCTATGTTTTCTCTCAATATATTTTATTAAACGCTCCTGAAATGGTCTTAATGAAGCTTTATAAAAAGAAGTGATCCTTTTTTTTTTGCTATAATAATCGAAATTATTATCTTTTTCTCTTTCCTTTTCTTTCTTAAAAAACTCCTCTTTATCTACTCTTGAATAAATAGCATTAACTAAATTATAATAATTTTCTATGACCAGTCCTTCATTTTTAAGAATATTCTCAATTATGCTCTCACCAGAATCCATCTGTTTTGCAAGCTCAACCTCTTGATTCCCAGTTAACAAAAACTCTTTGCCTATTTCCTTTAAGTAAAGCCTTATGGGATCTTCAGAATTACTATCTTTTAATAAACCACTCTTAATATATCCTGAACTAAAATCTTCTTTGTCTAAAACTTCATCATCAAATTCATCCAATTTATCATCAATTTCATCATCACTCTGAATAGAATCATCTAACATCATACACTGACTATCAAGTTTATCTGCTTCATCAAATTCATCAATATCACAAATATCTGACCCCATCTTTTCATTAACCAAGCTTATTCCCTCATTCTCAAGGACTCCATAAATATAATCAATATTGTCAGGTTCCAACATATCCCCTGATAAAAAGGTAGATAAATCCTCAAAAGTAATTACCTTTTTGTCTCCCAAATGACTTAAGATGGCCTTTATTATTTTTGAATTCTTCTTCTTAAAAACCTGTAAGTCTTTATTCTCTATACTATTCATTCAAATATATCCTCAAGTTTTCTCTCTGCATATTTAAAAACATCAATTCCCTTATTTGAGCCTTAGCATCTATTGAAACATTATCCTTTCCCATATTTTTAAATACTAAAATTCGATTCTCCACTTTCCTTTTTTTAATTGCAAACAAAATTTGTTTAACCATCTCATCATCCACTTCAAACTCTACTCTTAGCATATTCTCAAAAAAAACTTCACTAACGCTATACTTATTATCTTTAAGCAATTCTTTTAAATTAAGCAATGAAAAACTTTCACTATTCTCAAATAGGTATTCAAAGCACATAAAAATTTTTTTTACATCAACGTCATACAAGTCACTATCACTAATATTACGCCTTATTATAGTAAAATAATTAAAGTCTTTCAATAAGGCAACTAATAAATATCTCTCATAGGTATTTATCTCATAAGAATATGCATTCCTCTTATAACTCGCAATTGCACTCCTCTCTCTCATACTATAATAATCTTCTCTTAAGGTTTCTAATTTAATACCCACCTTACTCCCAAGCTTTTTCAAAAGAAGATCCCTTTGCGTATTAGTACTTGACAAACTTATCAAATTTATAAACATACCAACCATACTATTTAAATCTGTTGTTTTACTTAAATCATATTTATCTGAATATTTTTCCAAAAGATACTCAAAAGCATCACAACTATCGTTAATTACATCCTTTAAGGCAAAAGCACCTTTATTCTTTAAAACATCTGCAGGATCAACTCCATACTTTATCCTAATTACACTTACATCAATATCAAACGGCAAACAAATCTGATAAGCCTTAAAGGTAGCTAAAAGCCCAGCATCATCATCATCAAAACACATGATTATTTTATTTGCATATCTCTTAATTAAAGCAAAATGCTCCCTTGAAAAAGAAGTACCAAGTGTAGAAACTGCAATTTTTACACCCGCTGTAAAAAAGGAAAGAACATCTATATACCCTTCTGTTAAGATTACAGATTTACTTTCCTTAATTACAGAAAAACCTTCATAAAATCCATAAAGCAATTCTCTCTTTTTAAAAACCTCTGTTTCACTTAAATTAATATATTTAGGCCCATTGTATCTACCTAAATATCTACCTCCAAATCCTACCACATTTCCTTTAAAATCTCTGATTGGAAAAATCAATCTTCCAGATAAAATTGAAAATATTCCCTTTTTTTTTGAAAATAAACCACTTTTACTCAAAATTTCATCAGAATATCCTTTCGAAATCAAAAAATTATAAAAATTAAACTTACCTGGAATATCGAATTGCAAATAACCAATATTAAATAAATCAATAACCTCTTTAGATATCCCTCTCATTTGCAAAATATAATTTAAAACTTTTTGATTATTATTTAAAAAAAATTCAAAAGTCTTAACCAACTTAGCATTTAAATCATATATTTTTGAAATTATTGATTTATCCTGAGTTTTATTCTTACCTACAGTGGTTTTATTAATATCATCATATACAATACCCATCCTACTGCACAAAGACTTAACAGCAGCATTATAATCAAGTTTCTCAATATCCATCAAAAATTTGATGGCATCTCCGCCCTTCCTACATCCAAAACAATAAAAAAGTCCCTGAGCAGGAGTTATAAAAAAAGAAGGGGTCCTTTCAGCATGAAAAGGACAAAGCCCCTTATAAGATGCTCCTGATTTAACTAATCTAACACGCTCACTTATTAAAGCTACAATATCTACTCTCTGTTTAATTAAATCTATAACCTTAGCATACTCCATATTTCCTTAATCCTTAGTAATAAAATTACGAATATAACTATTCACAGCTAAGAGATGGTCATTATAAGCTGAAGAAAATTTATGAGTTCCAACTTTAGGATCTTTTATAACAAAAAATAAATACTCTGTGTTAGCTGGAAAAAAAGCGGCCTTCAAAGATATAATCCCAGCGTTAGAAATTGGACCTGGAGGATAACCTTTATTAATATAGGTATTATATGCAGAATTAATCTCTAAATCTGAAAAATAAATTCTTGTAGGATGAGTTTTTCTTAGCTCTTCAGTAATAATATACTCAATTGTAGCACAAGATTGTAATGCCATATTAGAATTTATCCTATTATAAAAAACAGATGCCATTACTGGTGCTTCACTCTTAACTCGATACTCACGCTCAACAATAGAAGCAACTATCAATTTATTATAAAACTCTCCACTAGAATAAGATTTATGCTCTATTCCAATAGAACCAAGTTTGCTAAAAAAATTACCAACAAAAATTCGAATTATTTCCTTTATATCCATACCCTTATAAAATTTATAAGTATCTGGAAACAAAAAACCTTCAAGAGAATCATAACTAAGTCCAAGTTCCCTGATAAATTTAACATCATTTATTAAATCAACAAAACTTTGCGCATCACTAATAATGCCTGATTCATAAAGCTTTAAAGCTATTCTTCTACCAGTATACCCCTCAGGGATGGTGATATTAATAGAAAGTATAGGTCTGCCTTTCAAAAATTCTCTATATACATCAAAAGTTGAACAATGACCACTGATTAAATATTTGCCTTCCTTAAAATTTTTATCACTACCAAAAAGATAGGAAATAGCTATCAATAATTTGTCAGATCTGATCAACCCTTTTTTCTTAAGTTCCCAAGCAATTTTTTTTACTCCCCATCCCTTTTGAACTTCAAACTCATATATTAAATCAGATTTAAAAGGAGAAGAATTTAAAAAGTACAAAAAAAATGCTAAAAGAAAAAAAATAACAAATAACACAAAAAGGGAAATGAAAATTTTTTTTATTGCCATAAAAAACTAAAATCTCTTTTAAAAAAAGAAAATCACGCTTTCATGCCCTCAATTAAATAAGAAACAACAAAGCACATTATCCCTACAAAACATAATTTACAAACATTAATTAAAATTTTACTATAATAAATGCGAAAATATTTAAAAAGCACAACATCAAAGTTGTATCTCAAATAATCAAACAAAAAAAATTAAACCTCACAAAATATCTGGCTAAATCTCAATTTCAAATTGGGGAGGGTGGGATTCGAACCCACGTAGGCGATGCCAACAGATTTACAGTCTGCCCCGGTTAACCACTTCGGTACCGCCCCTAAAAGCCGACTGTCGGACTCGAACCGACGACCTGCGGTTTACAAGACCGCTGCTCTAGCCAGCTGAGCTAAGTCGGCATAATAAAGCTAATGGTTAGTTTATAAAAATAAAATATATTAGTCAATAGCAAGATTAAAATAAGCAAATTATGTTTCAAGAAAAAGAAAAATTTTAAAAAAAAAAGCACAAAAACAAATAATAAAACTAAAAACCAAAATGATATAATGTTTAATCCTCTTTCTTCTAAACAAATAAAAAATTAATCTCATAGCCTCAAGTCCAAAAGAAATAGTACTTAATACAATCGCAAATTCAAGTGAAAATTTTTGAAAAGAATACTTAAAAACATTATAAGCACCTGCTAAAAACATAAACAAACTAAGTACAGAATTAAAAAATAAAATTATTACTAAAACTCTAATCAAAATTAACAATAACCTTAAATCGTTTACATTAGAGCTTTTCATAACAACCTATAAATTTTCAAGTATAAAAAGAGATTGTTTAATTATAAACAAAACATTAGCAATAACATAACCTAAACTGACCTTCGCATTATCTTCCGTAGACAATTTATGAGAAATATTAAGAGTACTTTGTATAAAAGCATTACTATTCTCTAAAAGAGCAATGTACTTCTCCTTAAGATCAATAAAATAACCCATAAACTCAAAAACCAAACCTTTAACAGTCTCAACCTCCCTCAAGCACCATTCCAAAATTTTATCTCTATAAGAATCATCACTATCATAATCTTTGTTATATTGCTCATACTCTTCATTTTTATAATTAAGCTCAAAATACAAATCATAAACTTTTTTCCTCAACACACTTATATTTCTCTCAATCTTAATATACAAACTTCTTAAGTCGGTATTATTGACAAGTACTACATTATTTACGGTTCTCAATATTTCTATTATTTTTATGTCATAAATATATTTAAAGAATTCATTGAGAAAGTAAAGTTTTTTAAAATTTGAATATTCAAGCTCCATTCCCTTAAAAATTATGCTATCTAGATTAATAATAACACTATAATTTTCAATTAAATTTTTAAGTTCTCTATTCACAAGTATTGTTAAAGACTTAGCATAGTTTTTAACAAGCTGCTCAGTAACATTTAAAAATAAAATATTTTCATAAAAACTTTTTACATCAAAACAAGGAACATAATTTTTAGGCTTTAAAACAGGATTTTCATAATAAATTTTAAAAACATCTAAATAAGGCAAAGTTTTTGATAAGCTAATGATTTTTGTCATAATATCCAAAATATCTTTAAACATAGAATCAATTCCTAAAAGACTCTCTTCACTTAAAATACTATTCTCATTTGATTTTATTATTAAAAAATAATTTTTAACAATAATTTTCAGAACATCTTCATTTACTTCAATATCTTTTAATGTATGCAAAATCTCAAAGAAACATTTAAAATACTTACTCACACTCTCAAAACTGGTACTAACTGTCTTATCAAGATCGAAAACATCAAAATTACCCATATCGTCTAAAGGCTCAACATTAAAAAAAGAAAAAAAAGATCTATAAGGGAAAAACGCAATACTATTTAGAACATAAAAAAATTCAAACATATCCTCTACAACTGCATAAATTTGTAGAGGAATTGAAGCAACATAATTACCAATTTTTATTTTAATAATCTCTTCTAATTCATCTTGGGTTTTATCTTTTTTCAAGAATTGTTCATACTCCTCAGGTTCCAAAAAATCTTCTACCTTACACTGAGAACTAGGAATTTTACTGTGAATAACTTCAAACATTGCTTGTTCAACAATATTTCCTTTCTCTAACATCTTAAAATACCCTTTAAGCTTAACTAAATAGCAATAAAGTTCAAAAAACATTTCTACAAACCCTATACGTAGATATCCTTTTTTAAAATCTATCACAGTATTTTTATACATATTATTAACATGATCTTCTAATCTTTTTAGAAGATACATTTTATAAATATCCTCTTTAGTCTTATCTTTTTGAAAAAATTTTAAGATATATACCCATATTTTCACCCAAAATGACTCTTCCATGAATTTTTCAGACAAAAAATCATCAATTCGCATAGCAACATCTGAATATAAATAATTAGAATTGTTTTCAGACAACACTGAAGAATTTAGGCTTAGATTCTTTTTAATCTCTCTTATCAATTTAGCCCTTGAATCCTTTGAAAGCTTATCAATAGAATCATATATACTAACATTACTCTTGTTCATAAAACCCCATTTATAAATATTTAAATGTACATCAAATAAATATTATTTTATGATATTTTAAGAATAAACTAAAATTATATTTTCACCTTAGAAAAAATAATATTTCAACTATAATATATTTCTATATGAATCTAGGAATTAATACTAAAGACATAATAAAAATTAGTAAAATCTTCAATAATCATAATTATGAATTCTTCCTAGTAGGAGGTGCTTTAAGGGATTTAATTCTTAAAAAAATACCTTATGATTTTGACTTTGCAACAAATGCAACTCCAGAAGAAATAATGCAACTATTTCCAAACAATCTGCAAACAGGAATAAAACATGGTACAATAAGCATAATTTTTAATAAAAAAATTTTTGAAGTCACAACTTACAGAATAGACATAGACTATGAAAACAAAAGAGCCCCTAAAAACATAAAATTTACAAAAAACTTAAATGAAGATCTTCAAAGAAGAGATTTTACAATAAACTCAATCGCAATGAATATACTTAACTATGCAATAATAGATTGTTATAACGGAAAACAAGACCTTAACAAAAAAATAATAAGATGCATAGGGGACCCAAACAAAAGATTTGAAGAAGATGCTCTCAGAATACTCAGAGCTGCAAGATTTGCATCCACACTTGATTTCACAATCGATAAAAATACATTAATTTCCATGAAATATAAAAAAGCAAACATCCTATTCCTATCAAAAGAAAGAATAAACAATGAACTTATTAAACTTCTAAAAGGAAAAAATCCAATAAAAGGAATCAATTATCTACAAAAAATAGATTTCTTCAAATACTTTTTTAACATAGAAGTGAACAAAAAATTAAAAAATAAAATTACTCTTTTAAACAAAAATAAATTTTATTTAAAAGCAATGGTTATTCTTACAATAAAAAAAGATATATCATCTTTAATAAAAAATTTAAAATCACTTCGATTTTCAAATAAAGACATTAAATTAATACTAATATATAAAACCGTCATTAATGAAATCAACACTCTAAAAATTAAAAAATTACATGATATAAGAACCTTTTTAAGCAAAGCTACCAGAGAAAATTATAAGGAAATACTCGACATATATAAAGCTCTTAAAGGAAAAGATCAAAAAATTAAATTTATAATAAATAAAATAAGAAGCAAAAAACTACTAAAAGATCCCTTATCCTTAAAAGAACTAAAAATAAATGGTAACGATATCAAAAACCTTAAATTAACAGAAAACAAAAATATTGGAAAAATTCTTGACTACCTATTAAGAGAAGTATTAACCAATCCCAAATTAAACAAAAAAGAGATTTTAATCAAAAAAATTACAGAGCAATATTTGCAATATTTTTAAGTGCCATCTCAGCTGCTATCATCTCAGCCTCTTTTTTAGACTTTCCCTTACCATTAGATATAAATTTATCATTAACATAAAGTTCAACACAAAAAATCTTATTATGATCAGGACCTAATTCTTTAGCCAACTTATAAGTGGGAGAAATTTTATATTTCTTTTGAACATATTCTTGCAAAAGACTTTTATAATCTTTAAAATCACCACGATTAAACATCAACCTTATGTGAACCTCAAAAAGCTCTATAACAAAATTCAAAGCCTTTAAAAACCCACCATCAAGATAAAGTGCACCAACAAAAGCCTCAATAGCATCTGCAAGAATACCCTTCTTATTGCGTCCATCATTATTCTCTTCGCCCCTACCAAGCAAAATATAGCTACCAAGGTTAAGTTCTCGAGCGATACTAGATAGAGATTCTTCACTAACAATATAAGATCTGGCTTTACTAAGTTCACCTTCACTCTTTTCAGGATAAAATCTATATAAATAATCTGTAATAATAAGATTAAGAACAGAATCTCCTAAAAACTCTAATCTTTCATTATTAGCATATTTTTGGTCAAATTCATTTGCATATGACGAATGACTTAAAGACATATTTAGCAAATTAATATCATTAAAATCAATATGCAAACCCATTAAAAACGCATCTAATTTTTTTCTTCGATCTGTATCCAACTTCATTACAGCAGAACTCATGATATCTAATCCTTTTTTTTCTCAATAAAGGCAACAACATCTCCTACAGTCTCAAATTCACTAGCCTCATTTTCTGGAATTTTATCATCAAATGCTTCCTCAAGTAAATATAAAAGTTCATAAATATCAAGACTGTCTGCACCGAGATCCTCAACAAACCTAGATTCCATAGTAATTTCATCCTCTTTTTTATCAAGCTGCTCGGATATGATAGACCTAACTTTTTTAAAAATCTCACTTTGCTCCATAAATAAACATTCCTCGTTCAAACTACAATCCTAATTCTAAATATTGACTATTTCTATAATAACCACACTTCACACATACTCTGTGTCTTAATGCAAGATTACCACAATTTGAACACTCTTGAAATTGAGGTATTTTTTTCCTCATATTTATACTACGCCTCGTCCTACTTCTAGACTTTGAAGGCTTAAATTTTGGAACAGCCATCTCTTTGTCTCCTTAAACATAAACAAACATATCTTAATAATATATATATTATTAAGATAATTTGTCAATAAATTTAGATTTCAACTTTTTTTGCACTAAATCCGGAATAAAACTTGAGAGATCAAAATTCTTATTCTTTATCAATTCTTTAACAAGATCTGACCTTACAAACAGATATTTATCACTACTTGGTAAAAATACTATGTCTATTGAAGGACTAAGCTTGTTACTAACAACATATCTTTCAAATTCATATTCAAAATCATGAAAAGCCCTAACACCCCTAACAATAAAACCAATATCATTTTTTAAAGCATAATCCAAAATAATTCCATCATACTTATCTACAAAAATTTTTGACCATCCTAAAGATGCAATAACATCAAAAGTAAGTTCATATCTCTCAATATCACTAAGCAAATAACTCTTAGCACTATTATTAGCAACAAGAACAATAACCTTATCAAAAATTAATGATGCTCTTTTCACTAAATCAATATGTCCCCAAGTAATAGGATCAAATGACCCAGGAAATAATGCTACCCTCATAATTAATAAAATTTAAATCCTTTATTCATATCTTGAAGAATTTTTTTTCGCCAACTAGGACAACTCTCTAAATTTTCAAAATCAATTTCCCTGACTATCTTAAAAGCCAAACTGTTTCCTCTAACAGACTTATCAATAACAAAAAATTTACCAACACCCCTATACAATAAACTTTCATTCTTAAAAAGCTCATTCTCAGACTTCAATTTATCAATAGCACATTCAAAATGTATAGGTTTATCTTCACCACTCAACTTCATAGATATACAAGAAAGAATATCCCTGATAGGTTTTTCACAAATAGGACATACTTCTTTAAACCTTATACGCAATCTTCGATCTTTACCAAAACATTTTTGTTTATTACCCTTATAATTCTTTTGGTTATTAGAGTTAGTATCCACAGATTTATTATCATTAGCATTCAAATCCACAGCATTTTGTTTCTTAAGCTCAGATTTTACTTTTCTTACTTTCCAATAAGGAACCTTCTTTACCTTTCTAAAATAATTACCATAAGCTTTATTTTGATCAGACTTCAATGCTATCTCCCTAAACTATATAAGACAAATAAGTAATCTCTTAAAATTAAACACAATGTCAAAAAAACATTACAAATGACCTCAAATCACTAAATGTGATATACCCTAATACTGTACTTACCATACTTGTCATTTTTTCCATTAATTGAATATCCTAAATTTTTAATGGATAAACATTTCAAGATTTTACCTCTATAAAATAAAAATTATTAAGATTTTCAAGCAAATATTTCTAAGTACCCCCCACGATTTCCAATTTGTCTACTATTCATAATTTCTCACTCTTCAATTTATAAACAACAGATAAAACATATGCAATTACTTTAAAATATTTAGAATCAATAAAATCACCCTCATTAACTAAAAACAAGCTCTCAGATAAATATTTATCCTCTACAATAGGAATACCCTCTCACTTCGCAAGCTCCTTTATACGTAAAACCTTCTCTCCCCTGGCCTTAGCCAAAATAAAAGGCGCTGGAAATTTAGTATCATATTTAACCAATAAAGCTAATTTTTCTCCACTCATATCTTATAATCAATACTTTTAGCTACTATTACTTCACAATCAAAATCTTCAAATTCTTGAATTGAATCTAATATTTTTATATCAGTTATATTATAACAAAAAAGAAAACTTCTCAGCTCTCTAACAATATTTTTGAAATCAAAATCTGCATATATTCTTAATTTAAAATCAGATCCGAAATGATTAACCTCACAAATAATTTTTTCTTGTTCATTAAAAAAATAAACAAAACTCCACTTATAAACCATTTCTAAATCTTTATAAGAAAATAAAAATAACAAACCACTACCTTCCATAAATTTAAAGGGAATTGAAATAATAAAATTATTATCGTTTTCAATAAAAATTGGCAGTTTATTATCATGTTCTCTTATTCTTAATTTATTACCAAAATAATTATAAATTTGCATAAAATCCTGTTCTGTTATAATTTGATCATACAAAGTTAAAAGAAACTTTAAAACAAACTCATCTTTTATATCAGCAAAAATATTCCTAAACAATTTTTTAGTGTTTTGATCTAAAGAATTACCTCTTAGTTTAAATACAAACTTATCATTAATTTCAAATAAATCTAAATCTCTAAATATAGATGCATAATTAACATGAATCAAAAAATTACCCGAAGTACTAACCATCTTAGCAAAATACTTAAAACCAACTTTTAATGGCAAACTACTCTCTACTTCAAAATAATTGCCTAAAAAAGATACAAGCCATTTATTAACACCAAGGAACTTAATAATTTCCAATTTTCCATTTAAAGGAAACTTTTTGTTTAAAGTAATTTTAGATACTTGAATATTATTTAAGCTTCTTAATATCAAGACGCTCTTTCACCTTCATAGCGGCTTTACCAATTCTATCTCTCATATAGTAAAGTTTTGCTCGCCTTACCTTACCTCGCTTTAACACTTGAACCTTTTCTATAATAGGTGAATGCATAGGAAAAATTTTCTCAACTCCAATTCCTGAAGAAATTTTTCTAACTAAAAAAGTTTGTCCAATACCTTTATTTTGAATAGATATAACAAGACCCTCAAAATTTTGAATTCTCTCGTTAGTGCCTTCAATTATTTTATAACTAACACGTATAGTATCTCCTACCCTAAAATCAAAACTTTCTGCTCTCTTTCCTTTAGCCTCAATTTTTCTTATTAAATCCATCATTTTCTCCTCTCATTTCCAAATATTTAAGGTACAAATCATATCTATTTTTCTTTGTTTTTTCAATAGACTTCATAAATCGCCATTTTCTTATTTCCTCGTGATGACCTGAAAGAAGCACATTAGGAACTTCTAATCCCTTAAATTCATAAGGTCTAGTATAGTGAGGATACTCAAGCAAGCCACACTCACAACTGAAAGATTCCTCAAGCAAGGAATTCGGATTTATTACACCCTCTAACAATCTATATACACTATCTATTATGACAAGAGCAGCAACCTCACCTGAAGATAATACATAATCTCCAACTGAAATTTCAAAATCAACATACAAATCAATTATACGTTGATCAAGCCCTTCGTATCTCCCACAAATTATAACAAGTTCATTCTTCTTTGACAAGTCATAAGCCAATTTTTGATTATATTTCAACCCAGACGGACTTACAAATATCGTGGTTTTTGCTCTTGCATTTACATAATCAAGAGCAGCAGAGATAGGCTGAGCTTTTAAAACCATACCCACACCCCCACCATAAGGAATATCATCGCACCTTTTATGTTTATCATCAGAAAAATCACGAATAGATATGACTTCACAACTGATGATGCCTTTAGTTATAACTTTTTTCATTATTGAATTTTCAAAAAATGGAGTAATGATTGAAGGAAATAAAGAGAGAATAGTGATTTTCATTTTAAGAGATCTAAGACCTTAAGCTCAATAGTTTTCAATTCTTGATCAATATCTCCAAGATAAATATTTAAAAAGGGAACAAAAAATAATTTACTTCCAACTTTAACTTCAAGAAGAATTGACGCAACACACTCAAAAAAAGATACAACAACTCCCAATTCTTTTCCATTATTAACAAGCTTATAACCAATAAGATCACCAAAGTAATACTCATCCTCTTCCAATTTAGATGCAAATTCATCATTGACCCATAACTCGAAGCCGATTAAATCTTTGATAGGCTCAGGAGTACTAAATTCTTCAAATTTCAATAATAATGAATGATTCATTAAAGATACATCTTCAACTTTAACCTCAATTGAAGAGCAACATTCCTTTTTTAAAACTAATTTATTACCCTTTAAATCAAAAAAATCATCAAAACCATTGGATATGCTCTTGATTTTAGCATATCCATTAATTCCATAAGATGACAATATTATGCCTTTTACAAACATAAATTAGTCCAAAATTTCTAGTTGAACTCTCCTATTTGTTTTTGCAGCACAAGCACTAAGAAGTGTCCTAATAGCCCTTGCAATGCGTCCTCTCCTCCCAATTATTTTTCCAACATCATTCGCAGAAACTCTTAATTCTAAAATAGTCGACTTCTCACCTTCAACTATATTTAACTTAACCTCATCTCTTTTATCTACAAGAGATTTGACTACAAATTCTATAAGCTCAATTTCATTACCGTACTCTTTCATTAAGTCCTCCTAACTCTCAACTTTAAAATTATTTTTATTCAAAATTTTTTTAACCGTATCACTTGGAATAGCTCCTTTGCCTATCCAATCTCTAAACTTATTCTCATTGATTTTGACTTGACTTTGCTTTTCAACAGGATGATAATACCCAAGCTCTTCAATGGCTCGTCCATCTCTAGGCGAAGCAGAATCTATGACCACAATTCGATAATAAGGCCTCTTTTTTGCCCCCATCCTCTTTAATCTTATCCTAACACTCAATTTACCATTCCTCCTTTATCTCCAAAAAGAGATGCTATCTTACTTTGAAAACTCTTATTTTTCATTTTTTTCATCATCAAAACAGACTGACTAAATTTTTTCATAAACTTGTTTACCTCAAAAATTGTTGTTCCACTTCCCAAAGCTATTCTTTTCTTTCTTGAAGGATTATTTAAAATCACAGGATTTAGCCTCTCTTTTTTAGTCATAGACAAAATGATTGCCTCTTCCCTTTTAAGTTCTCTTTCATCAATACTACCATTTAACATTTCTAATGAAACACCCGGAAACATCCCTATCAAACTAGAAATTCCACCCATATTACGCATATATTTAAACTGATTTAAATAATCCTCAAAATTAAAGTTGGCTTTCCTAAATTTTTCTTCAAGTCGTAAGGCCTCTTCTTTATCTATAACACTTTGAGCCTTTTCAACAAGACTAACAACATCTCCCATACCAAGAATTCGTGAAGCAACTCTATCTGGATAAAAAACATCAAGATCCTCAGGTTTTTCTCCAACTCCAACAAATTTAATAGGTGCTCCACAAATAGTCTTAAGTGATAATATAGCACCACCTCTAGCATCAGAATCAAATTTTGTAAAAATTACACCCGTAATCCCAACACTATCATTAAATTCTTTAGCAATATTTACAGCACTCTGACCCGTCATTGCATCTGCAACTAATATTGTCTCCGTAGGAGACACAATATCCCTTATCTCTATTATCTCTCTTAATAATAAATCTTCAACCTCAAGACGCCCTCTAGTATCTATTATTACAGTATCAAAAAGCTCTATTTTAGCATATTCAATGGATTTTTTCACAACTTTAATAGGATCACTCTCACCCTCAAGAGAAAACACAGAAACACCAACTTGCATACCCAAAATCTTTAACTGATTAATCGCCGCCGCTCTAAAAGTATCTGCAGCTACAAGAAGAACTTTCCGATTCTCTGATTTAAGTCGTATTGCAAGTTTTGCACATGTTGTAGTTTTCCCAGAACCCTGAAGGCCAAGCATAAGAATACATGATAATTTGTTAACAGGACCTAAAACGAGCTCAGAATGCTTATCGCCCAAGAAATTTATAAGTTTATCATTAACAATCTTAATAAACTGAGACTTAGGATCAATATTTCTTAAAACTTTAATCCCCTTTGCATCTTCGACTACAGAATTTATAAAACGTCTTACAACTCTTAAATTAACATCAGCTTCAATTAAGGCCCTCTTAATAGTGTCAACGGCTGCTTCAATATTTTTCTCATTTATCACAGATTTTCCAGAGATATACTTTACAAAATCTCTAAAACCCGTACCTAAATTCTCAAACACTAAAAATCACCTTCATTTGTAAAAAATCCCACAAAATATACAATACAAAAAAAGGAAATATTAATCAATATCTCCTCCAGTCAAATAGAATTTATTGAATATAACACTAGAAGCAGGTCCAACAACAGATACTTCAGTATCTAGAGAACTAAGCTTTAATATTATGCTCTCTTTATTCAACCTTTTTATCTCTTTTTTTAATAAATCAAAAAAACTCTTAAGTTTAAAACTTTGTCCATAAAGCACTAAATAATTAAAATCAAGAACCCTTTGAATATTAATAATAACTATTGCCAAGTATTTTACCGTATTTTCCATTATTCTATGTATAAACTCATATTTATCATGAAGAGCAAAAATGTCATATATCGTAACTTTTTTAAGCCTACTCTCATACTTGTCATAAAGCTCAGGAATTTCTCCATTCATAAACTCTTTTGAAATCAAACGCTGAAGTGCAAAATTAGATATCAACATATTAACACACCCCTTATTTCCACATGTAGGACAATTTTTCTCTCCTCCATAATCAATTACCATATGACTAACCATACCAGATTTATTATTAAATCCAGCATAAACATTACCACCAGACCAAATAGAAAGCTCAGCGGTATCTGTATAATCGAAAAACATGATGTTATCTACATTCTTACCCATAAATTCAGCAAGAGAAAGATTTTTAACATAACTCTCAAGATACACTGTAAGCGAAAAATATTCTTCTAATATAGCCTTAACAGGCACATCTTTCTCAATCCATGCACCATGACTATCATTAACAATGCCAGATTCCTTATCCTTAATTATACCAGTAATACTAAATCCCAACCCAATAAATTTATCCCTTGAAAAATTATGTTTCCAGATAATTTCAATCATATGATCTTTAATTTTTTCCAAGATCTCATAAGCGCTAACTGGTGGTTCAAAAGAATAAGTCTCACTTATTAAAACCTCACATTTAAGGTTTGCAATTCCTATTTGAAAATAATTACTTGAAATAATTACTCCCATCGAATATGCAAAATCTTTATTAATATCAAGAAGTATTTCTTTTCGTCCATGCTTTTTGATTCCTGATTCCTTTGAACCAACTTCAACTAAAATATTCTCCTTGATCATATGATTAGTAAGAATCGTCACAGCCGCATTTGTCAATGATAATTTACGTGCCAAATCTGTCCTTGAATATTGCATATTCTTTAAGCTAAGGAGTATTTTTTTTCTATTACCACCTCTAATTGAAACCATGTTCTCACCCTGCATAACAAAACCTCCTTTATTTTTAAAATAAAAAAATATTAATAATAAGACATAATATCAAAAAATTACCATAATATTCTAGTAGCACTTACAAGACAAAAAAAATATTTTTTAATAATTGAAATAATTCAACAAAATATTAAAATACAAATTTTAAAGCTCATAAAAAAAAGACATAACTGCTAAAACTTCAAAAAAAATAGAAAAAAATAAAATATCAAACAAACATGTACCTTATAATTTAAAGACATAAACTTGTGCATAAATTGACTTACAAATATTTAAAGAAAAATGATCACTCACATTTTTCTTTAAAGTATGAAAATTCCATGGTAAAAACCCCTCTGCCTTTAGTAGCACTTCTTAAAATAGAAGTATACCCAAAAAGTTTTTCAAAAGCCGCTTCGGCTTTAATTATCTCATAATCCTCAATGTTACTAATAGAATGAATCATTCCACCAATAAAATTCAATGTAGAAATAACCTCTCCAGTATACTCAATAGGAGTTCTAATGTCTAACATCATTACTGGCTCAAGCTTAATAGGATTTGCCCTTTTAAAAAATTCATTAAAAGCAAAACCCGATACTGACTCAATGACAGACTCATTAACCTTGGACTTATCATAATCCAATGAAATAATCTTAATTCCCGCATCAATAATAGGATATCCAATAATGCCACTTGAAAAGGAAGAAGTTATACCCCTTAATATCGCAGCCTTAAACAAAGGCTCAATATCGCACTCAAATTCTATTTTATTTCCTTCACCTCGTACCAAAGGACTAACAATCATCCCAATTTTCAAATTCAGTTCCTTACCTGCAAATATATTAACAAACTCAAATATATCATTAACTGTCGAACTTAAACTCTCCCTATAGCTTACTTGGGGTTTACCTGTATAAACATTAAGCTTAAAATCATCTCTAATTCTCATAATAATAATCTCAAGATGTAGTTCTCCCATTCCAGACACCAATAATTGTCCTGTTTCTTTGCTCTCTTTATAACTAAAAGTAGGATCTTCTTTAGCAATAATTTCAAGAGCTTCTTTAAGCCTAACATCATCAGATGCTTTCTCTGGCTCAATAGATATTAAGACAACTGGTTCTGGAAATACTAAAGGCTCAAGCACAACCTCATTACCTTCCTCAACAAGAGTATCTCCCGTTGTAGAATATTTAAGCCCAATAATTGCACCAATATCTCCTGCTTTGACTTCATCAATTTGCTCATTTTTATTTGAAAAAACCCGAAAAATCCTTGTAAATTTTTCACGTTTATTTTTAGCAATATTAACAACCCTTTTAGACGAATTAAGTGCTCCTGAATATACCCTAATAAAATAAAGATGTGCAGCAATTGCACTACAATATTGAACCTTAAACACAAGTGCAGATAACCTTTTTTCATCTCTAGGATCAATTAATACACTTCTATCTGTTTTTAAAGAATAAGAACTAATTTTTTTTTCAAAAGGACTTGGAAGATAATCCACAACTGCATCTATTAAAGGTTCTATACCAATATTTTTAAGACTAGTTCCCATCAAAACAGGAATAATAAAACCACTAATAGTGCATCTTCTAATCTCTTCAATTATAAGTGAATCATCAATAACAGAATTTTCAAGAAAAAGTTTAGTAATTTTGTCACTAAAATTACTAATAGAATCTATTAAATTTTTCCTGAAAATTTTAACATTTTCAATAAATTCTTCACGAACCACACTCTCAAGCACAATAGGTTTGCCATCCCTAAGTTCAAAATACAATTCTTTATTGCGAATAATATCTATGATTCCTTCAAAATTATTCTCACTCCCAATTGGAATTTGTAAAACTATCGGAACTATGCCAAATTTATTTTTGATGTCCTCAACTACTTTAAAAAAATTCGCTCCTACACGATCCATCTTGTTAACGTAAGCAAGTCTTGGAATATCATACTTTGATGCCTGTTTCCAAACCGTTTCGGTTTGTGCCTGAATTCCATCAACAGCACTAAAAACAACAATCCCTCCATCAAGAACACGAAGGGATCTTTCAACCTCAGCTGTAAAATCCACATGCCCAGGAGTATCAATAATATTTATCTGATGATTCTTCCAATAGCAAGTAATAGCAGCAGAGCTAATTGTAATACCCCTATCTTGTTCTTGTGCCATCCAATCAGTAATAGTATTGCCAGAATCAACATCACCTATCTTATGAGTTCTACCAGTATAATATATAATTCTTTCTGTAGTAGTAGTTTTACCAGCATCAATATGTGCCATAATCCCAATATTTCTAATTTCCATAAAGCCCTCAAACACTATAAAAGCTATAGATCATAGCTATAGCTTTCTTCAATTAAATCATAATTATATTTAATTAAGACATACAAAACAAATATTAAAAAGTATTTTTTACATCAAAGCACAAGATTAATGTTTTTCACTACACCAACCCTTTATCATGACATGAAGACTCACAATCACATAACAAAGATCTGTACATCCATAAATACTTTTCAAAAGAAACAATAATATCATCCAAAATATTAGCCGTTCCATAATCAGATGTGCTATCAACAAAACACCTTATCTTAGACATATTTTTAAGAATGTCATTAAGATTACAAACAATACTTCTAATTGAAGGTTCAAAACTTGAAGTGATATCTAAACTAATTTCATTAATGAATGATTTTTTAATGAATTCAGAACATCTAAACTCAGAATCATACCCAAGTGCTCTAGTTCGCTCAGCTAGAATATCGATAACCTCTGCAACATAATCATAAAGTTTTTCGGTTTTTTTATGAATTACAAAAAAATTAACATCTTTTATGTTCCAATGAATACCTCTCAAATTAGCATAAAAAACATGGAGTCCTGCTAATAATTCTTGAAGTTTTAAATTTATTTTATCTAAATCATCCGCCTTCAAATAATTTAAATGATTTGACATATCATTCTCCTACTTAAAATAATTAAATATATGTTATAATGATACTATTTTAGTATAAGTAGGCTTATTATGCAAAAAAATTTTATTTCTATTATTTTAATTTTTACAAGTCAATTTACACTCTTAGGTATAAATGAAGACTTAGAATTTCTTTATTCATCAATTCACCAATTAAGAAATGATCTACACTTAGAAAAGCTAGAAATAGATAAAACTCTTGAAATAGTGGCAAAAGAATATGCAATAAATCTTAATGAAAATAAAGTATTAACTCATACACTCTTTGGCACAACTCCAATGCAAAGAGTCAAAAAATATGATAAATACTTTTGTAGAATAATAGAAATTTTAGCAGCAGGGATGGATGTCAAAGATGTAACTGGAGCCTGGCTTACAAGCAAAAAACACAAAGAAGCTCTTTTAAATAAAAACACAAGTAAAATAGGAGGATATGTATTACGAACAAAAGATAAAAAAAACATATTTGTAGTTCTTTTCGGAGAAAAATTCTGAATAAATTGACATAAATCAAACTTATTTTATATAATGTCTTTCAGTATCAAAAGGGTTCATAGCTCAGATGGTCAGAGCGCCTGCCTTACAAGCAGGATGTCGGGGGTTCGAATCCCTCTGAACCCAAAATTACTTTATTAAATTGGGTTTAAAACATGCTGTTTTCTATAAAGCTACTAAAAAAACACCACACAGCATGTAATTTATTAGCTTATCAAAACGTTTTTCGTATATGCCTTTATATATTTAACACTTGAATATTCTAAGTGGAAAAATCAAGTTAATATTATTCTTATCTAAATCTTTACTTAACTCCTCCAAGCATAAGCTAGCATCATTTTTATCCTGAAAAAGCAAAATAAAAGCCCCACCTCTGCCAGCACCACTCAATTTGCCAGAAAGAGCCTTAAATTGTCTACCTTTTTCTATTACATAATCAAGCGTACCTGAAGATAAACCCAAAGAATTTAAATAATTATTCGCAATATCAATATTATTCGTCAATAAAAGAATATCACGTTTATTAAAAGCAACATAAGAATTCTTAACAATACAACCAAGCTTTTCAATAATTTCAAATTGACTATTATCAAGAGAAATTCTGTAATTCAAATCAGATATGATTTTATTTGTTGTACATTCCCTTCTGATTGCTCCAATCAAAAAATAAAAATTACAAAATGCTATTCTTCGATAACTGAAAGACCCATTTTTTCTCTCTAAATAAAAAGTTCCATCTAACTCAACAAGCAAAACATCCATCCCAGAAGATCTTCCATGAAAAATATTTTCAATTTCCCTTGCCAACAAAATTTTATCATAAGTACGATATTCATCATGACTTACAATATATTCAGCAAAACATAAACTAAGACTAGCAGAAGAACCAAAACCCAATCCAACTGGAATCTGGGAAAATATTAAAAATTCAATAGGTCGAACTTTATTAAACCTCTTATTAATAAAATGTATTACCTCGTCTATTTTTAAAGAAGGAACTCCCAAATATTTCCAAGAATCAGAAAACGTATAAACCAAGTACATATAAAAAGGTATCGTAGCACCAATCACTGGAAAACCATATACAGCACTATGTTCTCCTAAAAATAGTATTTTAGAAGGCTTTTTTATTATAAACATTTACTGAAATTTAACACCATCTAAATCTAGCTCTATTGGTTCAATATTAAATTGTTCAAAAACTTCAAAATTTGGCTCATATACTAAAAAAGTCTCATTTCCAGCACCCAAAGCCTTAATTAAAGTACATTCATTTTCAAGATAAGCAAGATTTAAAGGCAAATTAGCAGAAATGCCTATCTTTTCCCCAATGTCTAATCCTATATTTTTTGCCAATTTCAAACCAGATAATAAACAATCAGAAGAATTGTTAATATTAAGAATAATTTTTTTCATTACAATATTAATATCTTTTATAAAACTCATTAAAGAATTTTTATGTTCATAATACTTAATAATCGAACTAGTAGTTTTAACTGGACTAGGACCTCGCATTAAATAAAAATTATTAAAACATATATTCTCTAAACGCTCATACGAAGGAAGATCTCCGCCCTTAAACTGAATAACCCCACCAAAAAGACTAGTAGCAATATCATATCCACTACCCATACATCCTTGAGCATACCTATAAGATTCTAGACAATACATAAAAATTTTATCTTTAACAAAATAATTATCATTATTCAAAATCAAAAAAATTCCACATACAATCCCAACAGCAACAACAGCACTCGAACCAAATCCTTTCTTTACACCACTATTTAAAAAAAAATTACTTGTATCAATATAAACATTAAAGGAAAAATCTTCTAAATTAGTAAAATATTTCTGTTTTAAATACCTAAACATCCTAAAAACAAAATCATCATTATTTTCTATTAAAGTAAAATCATCAATTTTGGTTTTTTTAGCAAAAAAACGCCAAGTATCACTTCGTTTAAAAGAAAAATAAGCTCTTTCTTTTATTGCAACTGCAAGACCAAAACCATCTTCTTCCAAAATAAAATATTCACCCATCAAAAGTAAATTACCAGGTACTGAAAAACTAATTATATCCATTCTAAACCATTTCCAATTTTTGAAACAACAAAATTAACATCTCTAAAATTGCTAGTAAGTTTAGTCAAAATTAATTCCAAATCTTTCTTTAAACACAACACCTTAACCTGCGGCCCAGCATCCATTGTTTCAAAAACAGGAATACCTTTACTTCTAAGATCGGCAATATACTTGATTAATTCTATAGTATTACTCTTAAAATAAATAATGGAAGATGATAACATTAAAGCAAACATACACTGATAACTCTTTACAATTTTAAGGCCAAATCCATTAAAATCTCCTTTTAAAAGGAAATACAAAGCTTCCTTAAATATATTCCGACTTGATTCAATCCACGCATTCCAATAAAATTTTTCTTGCTTGCAAATCTCCATGGCAACCCTTGAAGAAATCTCTTTTTTCCTGCTATCAACTATAGCAAATATTATGCATAAATCACTAAAACAATTAAAACTATCCAACTGAAATGCACTCCTTGCACCTTCCTTTAAAAAGGTAAATCCACCATAAATAGCTCTTGATGCTGATGCTGAACCTATTCTTGCAAGCTGTGAAGCTTTTTGATGAGAATATTGATTAAAATATCTTAAAATACAAGCAGCAATAGATGCAAAACCAGAGCTTGAACTTGCAAGTCCTGCGGCTGTTGGAAAATTATTTTCACTAATTACCCTAAACCCAACATTTGGCTTATTTAAGATTTTTCTTGCATAGTTAAAAAAATTTATTTCTCTCTCTCTCAACACAACAGCCCGTGAATTTAAAATTATTTCATCCTTACATGACAATTCAAGTTCACTTATTGAATAAAATTTATCAACACTTATAGCAATGCTTGAAGTAGCTGGAATATTTAAAAATTTATCTCTTTTTCCCCAATACTTAATTAATGCCAGACTAGGATTTACCTTACATCTAATCTTCACACTATGCTCTCAAATCCTCTAAAATTTTAAGAGCAAAATCAAGGGAATAAATTCCACTCTCACTCATTTTAAATAATATTTTTTCTCTCTCATCACTAGAAATAGTATAATCTCTTTCAAGAAAATATAAAATCTTATTAACATGCAACTTCATATGTCCTCGCTGAATTCCATCAAAAGCAAGTGCTCTTAGAGCCGCAAAATTACTTGCAAGACCAATACAAGAGAGAACACCCATAAACTCTTTTTTGCAATCAATACCCATAATCTTAAAGCTCAATATAGCCGCTTTATGAGAACCAGCCGAACCTCCTTTAATACCAACCTGTAAAGGCAATTCAATCTCTCCAATCAAATTTTCATCAGAAATATAAAATTTACTAAGAGGCAAATATATACCACTTTTTGAAGCAAATTTATGTATGCATGCCTCAAGAGCCCTTGTATCATTAAGTGTAGCAACACATAAACCTGTTATGCCATTCATAATACCTTTGTTATTAGTAACAGCACGTTCTTCTTCAAAAAACCCTATCTTAGAAATAAGTGAAATATTTTTAGCCAAAACTAAAGATTCTTCATTATCTTTAAGCAAATCATTAACATTTAATTTAAAATTAGCTTTTATAGCAAAATCATTCGAATCATTACTTAAAATTTTTAAAATACACTCATACCCAAACTCTAGAGTAATATGATGAGCCACTCTCTCAGCTATTGAATTTAGCAAATTTGAACCCATAACATCACAAACATCTACATAGATATTTAATTTCTGAATACCAATTTCCTTAATAAACTTAGTTGAAAGTTTTCTAAATCCACCGCCTCTACGTTCCATATTATGCAAAAGAGGCTTAGACCAAAAATCAATCTTTTCAAAAAGACCAAAAAACATATCACTTAAATCTTTATCTGTTTTTATATAAATTTGAGCAATTCCTAACACCTCACCCACAGAATAACTTAAATTAGCATGCTCAAGAATCTTAGCTGACAAATTTAATGCAGCAATAACTGAGGGTTCTTCTGTAGCAATAGGTACAGTATAATACTTGCCATTTACCTTTAAATTCTTTACAATGCCAATGGGCAAAGATAAATAACCAACATAATTCTCTATCATGTGACAAAGAAAATCTTCATCAGCAGAATCATAAAAAAAATCACAAAGATTCAATTTCAAAAGACTCTTTATCTCTCGTTTTTTATCTAAAATACTTTTACTTCTAAAATTCTCACTAAGTCTCATAAAAATCTTTAAAGCTCTTAACATTAAACGGCAACGGATAACTTAAAAAATATTTATTTAACCTAAACTGTGCCAAATCCTTACTATTACTTAAAAGCATAGACATCTTTAAAACATATTCATAACCTTTTAAAAGGTTATATAAAGCACTCTCCCCTCCCGAATAAAAAGCCCTTAGAATAGATGCTGCAATACCTACCAATTTAGCCCCAAGCGCAATGCCCTTGGCAATATCCATTCCAGTCTCATATCCTCCTGATGCAAAAACTCTATCTTTAAAAAAATCCTTAATACTAAGTAATGTTAAAACCGACGATATGCCCCAGTTAGCAAAACAAGACGCAACATCCAAATTTTCTTCTTTAATTCCTTCAACCAAAACCCAATTAGTTCCACCACTACCAGCAAGATCAACATAAGAAACTCCAAGATCTAGCAAACTGATAACAGAATCGGGAGAAATCCCAAAGCCAGTCTCTTTAACAATAACTGGAATATTTGATACAGAGCAAAGGCTAGCAATTGAGTCTTTAATTCCTCTAAAATTTCTCTCGCCTCTTAAATTCATTAATTCTTGACCTGAATTCAAATGTACAATTATGGCATCAACCTCAAATCTCTTATTCATTTCAACTATTTCAAAAATCCCAAATTCTCTTAACTGAGTAGCACCAATATTTGAAAATAAAGGAATATTATGAGCATACTTCCTTAAAGAAAAATCTTTAATATATTCAGGATATTTAAATACAAGCTTAAAGGATCCCAAACTCATTGGAATTCTTAAATCATTTGCAATCTTAACAAGAGACTTATTCAGATTATTACCCTCTTTAACGCCTCCTGTCATTGATGAGATAAAAATAGGCATGGCAATATCATAACCAAATATACTCTCTCTTGTATTTATCTCACAAAAATCAAGCTCACTAAGTGCATCATGCTTTAAATTAACAAAATTTAAAAGATTATCACTTTTATTAACATCCTCTTTATTTAAACAAATTTCAATTTGTCGTTTTTTATTATTTAATATATTAGGTTCGATACCCATAAACCCGGTATCCATCTTCTCTAATTTCCTTTAAATAAAACCCTTGGGATTCACCTGGAACGATCCTATTTTCAAAAAAATCTCTATACTCATCAAAATTTGCATCATGTCTCACTGAAAACATTTTATCAATATCCCAAGTCCTAACAACACGATGAGCATTCTCTTCAACTGTAAGCTCATAAATAACCATAATATTACCAGATCCATAAGAACAAAAAAGTATTCTCTCACCACTAATATCCTTTTTTGCAAATACTCGCTTCAAATAAGACATTAAAGATAAAAATATTGATCCTGTATATAAATTTCCTACCTCCTTAGAAGCCTCAACAGAATCATAAAAGTCTATTGATTCTAAATAAGCATTCCTCTCAAATTCATCTTCACTATAATATTTCTTTAAAACATAATGCATTGAGTCTATAGGCATTTGTGCAAAAGGTACATGTAAAATAAACCTATATTTAGAAAATAAATCCTTAATACTCATATTTTTCTTATATGCAAAATTTGCTAAAGCCTCTTCATTTGCCTTATTATAACATTCAATAGAATAACGTCCCTTTACCTTAGCCTCAAGACTGCCAAATGGTCTAAAAAAATCATCAACATCATCAGTATAAACCCCAAACTCAGACAAATTAATAGATAAAACTTTTGGATTTTGCTCAATAAGGACTGCTGTTGCTCCAGCCCCTTGAGTAATCTCTGCTGTAGTAAGATTACTATAATGTGCAATATCACTAGAAAATACTATTCCATATTCAGATTTATCTGAATGACTTAAAATACTTGCAGTACTGTGCAAAGACAGTACAGAAGCTGCACATGCATGTTGAACCTGAAAAGTTAAGAAATTATTTGATAAATTAATACCAGCTAACTTCAAAGCTCCATAGACATAAGATGAAATTGACTTTGAATAATCTACACCCGTCTCAGTGCCACCTAAAAATACTCTCATTTTATCTAAATCAAGATTATTATTATCAAAAATTAGCTTAACAGCGGAGCTTGCCATTGTAACACTGTCTTCATTAGGACTTGTAAATCTAAACGCTTTCTGAAGGGTTGCATCAATTGCTCTATTAAATTTCTTAAAAAAATTTTCATCAGAATTATATAAAGAATTGTTTAAAAGAACATGTAAGTTTAAACAATTTAAAGGCAAAAAAACTCTAATATCACTAATACCCACTTTCATCAATTACCCCCGATTAAAAAAATAATTACCAAGTAATATACTATAGATCATAAAAACATCAAAGTTCAATATGCTATGATGAAAGGAGAAACAAATTATGCAAATAGCAGTACTTCTATCCGGTGGAGTAGACAGCTCTGTGGCTCTTTACACAATGATACAAAAAGGATATAAAAATATAAAGTGTTATTATCTAAAAATTTGGCTTGAAGACGAACTTTTCTACATAGGAGAATGCCCTTGGAAAGAAGATATCAATTATGTAGAGGCTGTGTGTAAAAAATTTAACGTACCATATGAAATCATCAGCTTACAAGACGAGTATTACAAGAGAGTAGTAACTTATGCTATCGAAGAATTAAAAATTGGTAATACCCCAAGTCCAGATATATTTTGTAATCAAAGAATAAAATTTGGTGCATTCTTTGATAAGATAAACGAACATTATGATTTAATTGTCACAGGACACTATGCTAAAATAGAAAACAAAAATGATCACTACATACTTAAACAAGCCAAAGATAAAATAAAAGATCAAAGCTATTTTCTGTCTCACCTCTCTAGAGAACAAATATCAAAACTTCATTTCCCATTAGGAAACCTATTTAAAACTGAAATAAGACAAATAGCACAAACAATAGATTTGCCCAATAAAAACAGAAAAGACAGTCAGGGAATCTGTTTTCTTGGCAAAATCAAATATAATGAATTTATAAAATATCATTTAGGAGAACTTAAAGGTAATATCATCGAACAAGAAACAGGCAAAATACTTGGAACACATAATGGATATTGGTTCTTTACAATTGGACAAAGAAAAGGTATCAAACTCAGCCATGGCCCATGGTTTGTCACAGAAAAGGATATTCAAAATAACATCATTTACATCTCAAATAGTACAAATTACCTAAAACAAGGAAAGCAACAATTTTTAGTTCACAAAACAAACTGGATAAAAAAGCCATTAAACAATAGTGACTTAAGTGCCAAAATAAGACATGGAGAGAAAAAAATAAAATGCAAAATAGAAATATTAAAAAATGATATTATAAAAGTTGATCTAGAAGAAAAAGATTATGGAATTTCACCGGGACAATTTTGCATATTTTATCAAGAAGACGAATGCTTAGGAGGAGCTAAAATCCTTAAAACACTAATATAATATATTTTTAAAATCATTATTTATAGGGATAATTTAAATTATCCCTATAAATTACTTATCAATCTTAAAGTAATCTACTGATTCCTTCAAATGTTTAACGCTATCTAACATTCTCTCAGACATTGCTGAGAGTTCCTCACTACTTGATGCTGTTGTTTGAACCAATTGACTAACTTGTTCTATTGCATTCTTAAATTGTTCAATTTGATTACTTTGGTTATAACTTTCACGAGTAATATTCTTAACAAGTCCAGCCGTTTTTTCCATTCCAGGAACAATCTGCTCAAAATTATTACCTGCTTTACTTGCAACAGTAAAACTTTTATTTGCAATATCAATAATTTCTCTAGCAGACTCCTTGCTTTGATCAGCAAGCTTTCTAACCTCAGCAGCAACAACTTCAAATCCCTTACCCTTATCCCCTACTCTAGCAGCTTCAATAGAAGCATTTAGAGCAAGCAAATTAGTTTGCCTTGTTATCTCATCAATAACACCTATTTTATCTGTAATAACCTCCATCGCCTCAATGGCTTTAGTAACAGATTCATGTCCCTCCCTGGTCTTCTCATTAGTGTTAACAGCAATACTCTCAGTAGTAGAAGCATTATCGGTATTCTCAGTAACACCTTGAGATATCTGCTCAATATTTGCTGTCATTTCTTCTAATGTAGACGCTTGTTCAACTGCTCCAGAACTTAAATTTTGACTCGCATTTGCTATCTGAATTGCATTTTCATAAAGGTAATCAAGGTTTTCAATAACTCCTCTGACAACAGATGAAAAATTAGACCTTAAACGCTCCAAATCTTCATATAACCCATGAAGTTCTAACGTTTCCCATTCTAAAGAATAACTTGAAACAGTAAAATCTCCAGAAGCAAGTCTCCCAGAATAACTCAAAATTCCATTTAAAACAGCACTGAGTTTACCTACAAGATAAATAGTAACTAATCCAAGAATAACTAAAGTCACTACAAAACTTATTCCCAAAATAAAAGTAGTAAGTCTAGTCATATAATAAAAATCATTAACATTAGCTCTGAGATATACCATAAACGAAAAATTAGACAAATTACATGTTACTCTCTGAGCAAACCCAACAAATTTTTGCCCATGAGGGTCAACATAAGTCCTAAAGCTAATTTCTTGATTTTTCTGAATTAAATCCTCAGAAATACTCTTAACGACACTACTATAATAAGAATTAACATCAACTAAGTTATCCCCAGGCAACCAAGTATGGTGAATGAGAAATGATCCCGTTTGGTCAAATACCATAACACGACCGCTACCCAATGCTCCAAAACTAATACCTTTAAATGAATTATAAAGATAATCGATAGCATAAAAGATCATAAAATAACCAAAAACATCACCAGTATCATGATCTCTTAAAGGAACACCTATTAACAAATAAGGAATTTGTCCTGATTGATTCCTAATCTTAGAAATATCCCTCATCAAAACTTCTTCAACAGACCCAGAATCTGCCAAAAGCACAGAAGAGTTATAAATAGAACTAGTGCCCCTTAACTTAAGAAAGTATTCTTTATCTGCAACAGAAATGCCATAATCACTATTATCTTTGACAGCAGTAGTAAATATTATTTCACCTTTTCTATTGGTTATCATAAGGTTATTACCTCTGCCTGTTTTAACCAAGATCTCAATTTGATCTAAAATAGCTTCTATTCTCTTAGGCTTACTTCTAGCAATGGATTCAAATACAGATGAAGAGTCTAAATACATTGAATTAATTTTCACCCTCTCTTCCATTGAAGAAAGATAAATGGTTAAAGAATTTTTGACATTTCTAATAAGATTTTGCATAAGATCTAACTGCTGAGCTACTAAATTAGAATTAATCAAAACACCAAATACGAAAAACAATATAGAAATAAAGATTGCTATAAGAATACTAACAATAAGTAATATCCTAACTTTCAGCTTCAGTTTCATACGCTAACTACCTCTTACAAAAATAAATTCTAAAAATCTGAAAAGTCCTCATCAAAATCCAAATCTTTATCAACAACATCAATGGCTTTCGTAGGATCTACCCTCTTATTAACAGACTCATAACTTACCTTTGAATCACCATGTATATCATCTTGACTATCTCCTAAAGATGACTTACTCTCCATATTCAAAGAAGTAAGATTTTCAGTCATCAAAACATCATCACCAGCATTAAGTTTATCACAAGCATCAACCTCAAAATCTTTAACTTTGAAAAAAGATATCACTTGTCTAAGCTCTTTAGCCTTTTCAAGCATCCTATCAGCCATACTTGAAAGCTCTTCACTGCTTGATGCTGAAGCTTGAACTACTTCTCCAACCTGATCAAGAGCTTCTTTAAACTGTATAATTTGATCATTCTGCTTATAGCTTCCCTCAAAAATCTTCTTCACAAGATTGGTAGTCTTTTCTATTTCAGGTAACATATCCTTAAATATCAACCCAGCTTCCGTTGCCAATCTAGAATTCTCTTCAACTAATTCACCAATTTCAAGTGCAGACTCTTTGCTAAGATCAGCAAGTTTTCTAATTTCACTTGCTACAACAGCAAAACCCTTGCCTTCATCACCAGCTCTTGCAGCCTCAATAGCCGCATTTAAAGCAAGCAAATTAGTTTTTCTAGCTATCTCTTCAATAACACTGACTTTCTCAACAATAGACTGCATAGCCACAACAGATTCTTCAACAGCCTTACCCCCTATTTGAGCATTCTCATTAGTAATTAAGGCAATTTGCTCTGTTTCTCGGGAATTATTCACACTCATCTCAACTCCAGATGATATCTGTTCAATATTAGCTGACATCTCTTCAAGTGTTGAAGCTTGCTGCAACGCACTAGAACTTAAATTTTGACTTGAATCAGCAACTTCAACACTTGCCTTATTAACATAACTAATGTTTTTAAGAACACTTGCAATAGCATCCGAAATAGCATCTCTCATTTTAACAATTTGTAAGCCCAATGAACCAAGCTCATCAGAATAATTATCATTAATAACATAATCTTTATCTAAATTTCCTTGGACTATTTCCTTTACCAAATTTCTAACCAAATTTAATCTAAAGCTAATAATTGACTCTAACATCACTGAGAGAATAACAACCAATATAATAATGCCTAAAATAGCACATACAATAAATTTAAAAGCCAAACTGTAAATAACCCCATAAATATCTTCATAAGGAATTCTGGCAACAAGAATTCCACTATTATCTCCAAGCTCACTGCTAATAGGCAATATGGCATAATAATTATACAACTTCATCTCAGGAAAATACGCTCTTTCAATCTGATAAATTGGTATCTGGCCTGGTACAATAGGTTTCATAGGGGCTTTGGACAATACATCCTTTAAAACACTAATAAATTTAGCACTAACTTTAGAGCTCTCATTATATTCCATTAAAGGATTAACAAGATTATTATATGGGTCTAAATAAAATAAATTTCCTCTGTTATAAAAACCAAATCTAGATCTATCTAACTTATCTCTTATCACATCGTCAAGTAAATAACCTACCAAATAACCAAGAAACACTTTATCTTCTGCTGAATATACAGGAACAACTATGGCAGAAGTTTTTTTATCTTTATAGTGAGATCGAATAGCAACCTCTCCTGCTATCCCTTCAGTAAGACCAGGATACCAACCAATAAAATTTAATTCACTTTTTTTATATTCTTCTACAGATTTTTTAAAATACTCAGTATTTGACTCAGACTGACCAAAATCTATATTATTGGCATGTCTTGTAGAAACAATTATTTTACCTTCCAAATCAAGAAATGCAAATTCTTCATAAAAAGTATCAAGTTTTAAATTGAACAATATCTCATATACCCGATTTCGATATTTTCTATTACCCTTTACAGCATCAAGAACTATTTTAGAATTTTCCCTAAATCTGTCTAATTCAACCTCTGAAAAAATATGACCACCATTCTTAATAAACGAATATTCACTCATAGTCTCAAGAGCTAAATTAGAACTTGCACCATCAATTATGATATAAAATGTATCTAACAAAGCCTGCACAGCAAAAGCAGCTCGTCTTACTTGAGCTCTTGTAAGTTGTTTATAATAACGTTCTAAATAACTACCCAACATAAACTTAAAAATTAAAGAAAAAAACAATACAGTTATCAACAAACATAAAAATAAAAAACCAATAAACCTGTGCTTAATTTTTAACATAAACCTACCTCGTAAATTAATCACTCACTTAATTAATTTAACAAACATAAGAATTAAGTAGATACTTTTCATAACTTTATATCAAAAAATATAATTCTCAAATAAACCCTAAATAATTCCACCTGTATATTAAAAGAAATAAACATAAAAATCAATCTTTTTTATAAGGTAAACCTAAAGCTTTAGGGGCATAATTCCTTTTTGAAAAAAACAAAAGACTCAAAATCACTACAACATAAGGTAAAATGATTAATATTTTAAGAGGAACTATGAAAGACAAAAAAGAAACTTGAGACATCATAACAACTAAAGTTCTTATAAAAGAAAACAAAAAGCTACCCATCAAAATTCCAAAAGGTTGCCAATTCCCAAAAATCACCATAACGATGGCAATAAAACCTTGCCCACCAATAATTCCTTGCATATAACTTGAAGCAATCACAGTAGAGAGAACTGCTCCAGCAATTCCCGCAAATAAGCCACTTAGCAGGACACAAAAAAACCTAATCATAAATACATTAACTCCAAGAGATTCTAAAACTTCTGGTTCCTCACCACTAGCTTTAATCCTAAGTCCAATTTTAGTATATTTAAACATAACATGAAAAAGCACAACACATGTTATTGCAATATAGAGTGAATATCTCTTACCAAAAATCTGAAATACAAGAGACTTTTTATCCAAAACTCCGTCAAAAAGTATGGGCAGCTTAATATCTATTGGGGGAGTTGAAGCAGAACCAAAAATAAAAGTTCCAAACAACATCGCTACAGATGGTCCTAAAAAATTAATAGCAATCCCAGTTATTATCTGATCTGATTTAAGAAAAACAGTAAAAATAGCATGAAGAATTGAAAGAACAAGTCCTGAAAGCCCCCCCGCAATAATTGCAAATAACGGACTACCATAACAATATGCAACTGTAGCACCAACAAATGCCCCAAGAGCCATTGTGCCCTCAAGACCAATATTGATTATTCCACATCTCTCACTTATAAGTCCTCCAAGACCAGCCAAAATTAAGGTCTGAGAATTTATGAGCGTTTCACTAATTAGAAATATTAGTGCGTTTGACACTTTTTATACTCCTCAAAAACATCTTATTTAAGAAATGACTAGCAGAAATCATAATCACCACTATCCCTATCATCAAAGACACTATTGAAGATGACAACCCCATTAAACTTTGCACTCTGCTACTACCATAAAACAAAATTGAGAATAAAATACTTGAAAATATTATTCCTATTGGAGAATTATTTCCTATCAAAGCAACAGCTATACCATTAAGACCTGTTCCTTCCATATAAGTAAGCTTAAATATTGCCTTATTAACACCCATAACCTGTATAGCACCTGCAAGTCCCGCAAGTGCACCTGCAATAAACATAGTAAACATCAAAATCTTTTTAATATCAATTCCAACACGATAAGAAGCGACAATATTACGTCCAACAGAGCTTATCTTAAACCCAAGCATCGTCTTATTCAATAAAACCCACATTAAAATAGCAATAATAATCCCAACAATTATCCCAAAATTAAGAGGGGCCTTTAATAAATCATTAATAAATGGATTTTTTGCTCTATAAGCAAGTCCCTCAGATGAAAGTTTCCAAGAACCAAAAAAATCAATAAAAGCGCTTTCTCGAATAGACTTAGATAAATCACTATTATCCTTTTTAATAGTGGGCAAATCTATGATTATATTATTCAAATGAAATAAAATCCAATTAAACATTATCCCTGAAATTACTTCATTTATGTTAAATTTAATCTTTAAATATCCAATGAAAACACTTAAAATTCCTGACGCTAAAGATGCAAAAAGGAAAATGCAAATTACGTGTAATACAGGGGGGAAATCCAAAAAAATTCCAGCTATTAAAGCTGAAATCGAACCAAGCATAAATTGACTCTCAACACCAATATTAAAAAGTCCCACTCTTAAAGCGATGCCAATCGAAAGGCCTGTAAAAATCAATGGCGTGGCATAGCTTACAATATACGCAAAATGTTTAGGAGAAGAAAATACAACCTCTATCATTATATAGTACATTCTCAAAGGAGAATACCCAAGAATTAATACTATTAACCCAAGAATTAAAATCCCTAAAAAAAATGCAAAAAAATTAATAAATATCGATGAATTTAAAAAAACTGCAATTGTCTCTTTATATTTATAATTATCAACTTTCATTTAAACTATACCCATCATCATTTTTCCAATAACAACAGAATCAAAATTATGCTCTAAAATACCTACAATTCCACCATTGTACATTACAGCTATTCTATCACAAACACTCACAAGCTCATCAAGTTCAAGAGACACAAGAAGAACTGTCATACCCTCATCTCTTTGCTCTAAAAATTTTTTATAAATATTTTCAATAGCACCCACATCAAGTCCCCTTGTAGGTTGAACTGCCAAGAGAACCTCAGGTTTCAAATTAATTTCACGTGCAACAACGACCTTTTGTTGATTACCTCCAGATAGATTTTTAACTTTGCTCAAAATATCTCTTGGTATAATATCAAATGAAGCTGCAAGTTGTTCGCTTATTTCCTTAAGAAGAGTTAAATTAAAATTAACAAACTGTTTTTTAACAGTATTTAAAAAATTAACCTTTAATTTACCATTACATATACCACTACTCTTCATTTTTAAATAATTCACATCATCAAAACTTTTAATTCCAATATTTTGCAAAATATTAAAGTCTAAAATAAGACCATGCTTTTGTCTATCAGATGGAATATGGCCTATTTTCCTATCTATTATTTGTTTAACACTAAGACCCTTGATTGATTCAAATTTGCCATCAACTCTCTTAACTATATCTCCGCTAAAGATATCTCTAACCCCAAGAATTGCTTCAACTAATTCTTCTTGACCACTACCTTCAACTCCAGCTATCCCAAAAATTTCACCTTCTCTAAGATTTAAACTAATATTCTTAACTTTAAAAACACCCCGCTCATCTTTAACACTTAAATCCTTAATCTCAAGAACATTTGTGTGATTAACAATCCGTCTCTTAGAAATATCAAGAGAAGTTTCTTTGCCTATCATTAATTTAGTAAGCATTCCCTCATCAGTCTTAGTAATATCAAAAGTCCCAACTACTTTCCCAAGACGCATAATTGTACATCTTTGTGCCACAGACTTTATTTCTTTTATTTTATGTGTAATAAGTATTACAGTATGCTCCTCTACAGCCAATATTTTTAAAACATTCATAAATTCATCAATCTCATTAGGCGTAAGTACCGCTGTAGGTTCATCAAAAATAATAATATCTGCATTTCTATAGAGAACTTTGAGTATTTCTACTTTTTGTCCCATCCCAACACTTAAATCCTCAATTGGCTTATCAGTATCTATTTTTAAACCATATCTTTCAGAAAGTTTAAGTATCCTCCTCTTTGCATGATCATAATTAATAAATCCAAATTTTGAATCTTCATATCCTAAAATAATATTTTGTACAGCCGTAAATTTTGGAATTAACATAAAATGTTGAAAAACCATCCCAATACCACTTCGAATAGATTCGCTTGAATCTTTAAATTTTAGTTCATTTCCTCTTAAAAAAATCTGCCCGCTATCGGGCTTGTGAATTCCATAAATAGTTTTCATTAAAGTGGTTTTGCCAGCACCATTTTCACCAAGAATTGCATGTATTTCTCCCTTTTTAAATCTTATACAAATATTATCATTAGCAATAAAATCACCATATCGCTTAGTAACTTTATCTAAAACTAATATGTCTTGCATTAAAGATAACCTGAAATTTAACAAAGGTAAATAACATTTATTTATACCCTAACCAGGTATGTTAAAACTAAAAACAAATATTTTCAAGAGATTTTCAGAAAAAAAATCAAAAACAATGTAAAATATCAAAAATCATGCAATAAATTTAATAAAAGGCAAAAAATAATGATAAAATGAAGGCACATTATGATAATGACAAAAGGATTAAAATATGAGAATTAAAGCCTGCATTTTCGATATGGATGGAACTTTAATAAACAGCATCATGGATATTGCATTTTCAATGAACTTGGCACTAAAAAATTTAGGATACACAAAAATTAAAACAGATGAATTTAACACTCTTGTTGGCAGAGGATATTCCAAATTAGTAGAGAACACTTTAAAGCATCTTAACGTAAAATTAAACAATAAACAAATCAAAGATAATCTTTATCAAGAATTTGTACAAGCATACAATCAAAATCTTTCTTCCCTAACAAGAGCATACGATGGTATACCAGAACTTTTAAGAAAACTCAATTCACTTAACATTCCTGTTGGAATCTTAAGCAATAAAAACCATGAAGAACTATTAATAATATCACAAAATATATTCAAAGACATAAACTTTTTTGAAGTGAGGGGCTACTCACCAAGATTTGAAGCAAAACCAGATCCTGCAAATGCACTTGACATGATAATAGAATTAAATCTCATGCCAAAGGAAATAGCATACATCGGAGACAGCGATGTTGATATGCTCACTGCTCAGAATGCAGGATTTTTACCTATAGGGGTTGCATGGGGATTTAGAACAATAAAAGAATTAAAAGAAAGCGGAGCAAAATACATTTTAAGTAGTCCATCCGAACTTTTAGACATAATCAAATGAATTCAAAAGTATATTTTCCACATCTGTATCATTATTTATTTAATCATGAAAACATAAAGGGATTATCAATTTTTGAAAAAGAAATTGAAATAATCAAATATCTAGAAGAAAATAAAAAAACCATTTCAACATTTATAGACGAAAATTTTAAATCTGATACTGACTTACTTATTCAATACGTTAAAGAAAAAACTGACATAATAATTACTCCTATTGTTTTATCAAACATCGAATCTATTGATCTAAATATTGTAAAAGACCTCTTTAACAAAGAGCTTAATAAAAATAACCTAGAATTAATATTTAGTTCTATTAAAGCAAATCCTTACTTAAGAAAAGAATTTTTATACGATTTCAATGCTATAAGTAACGGACATATAACATTTTATATAAACAAACTTTTTGAAGACAAAAATTCTTACACAATACATCTAATCAAAAAAGAAAATGACATGCTAGATTCTTCAAAAATTGTAAAAAACTACATAAAAATTCTACTCTTATTAAGAGTATTAATAATTAAGTTTTATTTAGAAAAAGAAATAAAATTAATTCCAAGAAATATTGAAAATATAGCAAAATTAATTAGCAGAGAAATTGAATTTTTAGATAACAATACAGTTAGCCTGATAACTCAAAGTCTCTTTAAGTATGAAAATCTAAGTAACATATCGCCAATTGCAACATTAATATCCATTTTTTCAAACAGAACCAGAATACCAAATATTAAAAACAATAGAATAAAGGGATTTATAGGTTATGACGAGAGCTGGTTTTCTATAAAACAATTAAGCTCAAAGGAACATGATCCAAGAATTATTAAAGAACTTCTAGAAATAGCTAGGAAAAATAAATGGTAAAAATACTTTCAAATTTTTTTAAGGCCACTTTAATCGCATCAATACTTGCATTCCTAATAGAAGAATTATCAATAATACTTTTTTTGCCATACAAGATCCGATTTGCCCTAATATTCATTGGATTTTTATTCGATGCAATATTGATATTGATTTTTTTATACAAAATTTCAAAAGCTTATTTTTCACAAAAACTACAAATATATATAAGAAATAATTTATTTTTTGATCTAATTCATTGCCTAATTCCCTTAATATTTTATAGCTCTCATCAAATCCAAAATATAATTAATCCTCACGAAACAATTCTAAGTCCAATTGTACTTTCACTTTTCAAATTAAGATTCTTAAGACTCCTTAGATTTAACGACTTAATGATTGAAATTTATTATAATCCAAAAGAAAAAAATCTAATCTTAGTTGCATTTGCAAGAACATTTTCAATAAGTTTACTAATTCCATTCATATTTTTTATAATATTTTCAAGTTCAGGTTTTGCAAATACAATCCCAGAAAAGCAAGAATTCAATATCATAAAAAACATTTCAATAACAACTGAAAAAAACTATATCAAAGAAAAATATCCTTTTATACTAATAATTAAAGATACAAATAAAACGATATATTCTAAATCTGATGATATATTTTTCTACTATAGTCCCAGCGAATACAAAATTATAGAAATAGATCAAACAAAATTTTATATAGATAAGTATCTGCAAAGAAAAAATGATTCTGTAATTGGGATATTTTTATTTACACTTTTTATATCTTTTGCACTGTTTTTAACAAATTTTTATAAATTTTTTAAAGCAAGTTTCCTAAATCCAATTATACTAATGCAAAAAGTATTACAAAACCCAATTGAGTATAGAAAAATTCAAATTCCATCCCATTTTAGCGAAGAAAAAGTATATGAAATGGCAAAAACATTTAATAATGTTTTATTAAAAGACAAACTAAACGCAAAAAGAAGAAGCAAACTTCCCTTAGAAATTGAAAAAGTGAAAAGAATAATAAATAGCAATAAGGAACATGTATGATAAAAAAAATATTTTTGTTATTAATTATTAACACATCAATTCACTCAAGATTAATAACAACTTCAATTGAAAAACGATCATCAGAAGCAACTAAAAAATATTCTGCTTTTAATTTAATAATAGAAGAAGAATATTATACCAAACATCCAAAAGACACACATGAAATGCAAATATATGAATTAACAGAAAATTTTATAAAGAGCATTTTAAAAGATAAAATTAATTATACAGCACTAACTCCAACCTATAAAGGAGCAAACAAATATTTACTACAAAGCGAAATTATTGACAAAGATTTTTCAAAATATAAAATATTTAAAATCAAAGCCATAAATTCAATTTTTAAAAGTTCAGCATTAATATATACCAAAAAGGGCTTTTATAAGCTAGAGTTACATATAGGCAACAATAACAAAAATAAACTAGAAATTTTCAATCTTAACATGTCATATTTCACAAAACAACTAAATGAAATAAATAATGCAATGATTTTTTACAAAAAATACTAAGCTACTAAGCATATACTATTTCATTTAACAAATACAGACATCACTCTTTGAAGAACCTTAGCTCTATCAAGAGGCTTCACAATAAATGTCTTTGCACCTTTAATTAAACAATCCTTAACCAACTGTTCTTTTCCTAAAGCAGAAATCATTATTACTTTAGCATTTTTATCAAATTCCATAATATTAGAAAGACAAGTTATCCCGTCCATCTTGGGCATAGTAATATCAAGAGTAACAACATCAATATTAGGATAATGGTTTTTATATTTAATCACAGCTTCCTCACCATCACCAGCAGTATCAATAATATTGAATCCTTCAGAAGTAAAAATTTGTGTAAGTTGTTTTACAGTAAAAACTGAATCATCCACAATCAAAACATTAAAAGGAACTCCAGTGTCATAATTGATCCCCTTTGGTTTATTTGAAGAATCCACAGCAATTGTAGTTTTCTGGATCATATTAAACCCTCTTCTTTCATGATAAGTACTTTCAACTTCATAATCATATCAAACCCTCTCTCTTATTGCAATATTAACTTCTATAATTTTACCATCTGGTAAAGTAAAGGGCACTATTAATGCTTCAGAACCCTTATTACTTATTTTCATATTTTCTCCATAAATAAAAGCTGGTGGGGTTATATCAAACACAAAACCCTTAGCATGCAAAGTAGTAACAAAATTGCCAGCAATAATATTACCAACTTCCGTAAGAGTTGCTGCTACCATCTCTCTAGTCTCTTCATCATCAAAATCAACATACTCCTCAAAATTCAACTTCGAAGCAACAAAAAGCGCGGTATCAATATCCATATCAATAATAATACTACCTTCAACAGAACCTGCAAGTCCTACAATTACAGACACACCTCTTATTTTTTGATTTATCGACTTAAGCCCAGGACTGCCCATCTGAATATCTTCAACAAGCAACATATCCCTTAAAACTGAAGAAGCAGCATCTAAAAATGGCTCTATATAATCTATTCTCATTAATTTCTCCTTTAGATCCTTTTATACAAATTAAAACATTTTACAGATCTATCTTTCACAAAAATATCATTGTTTTTAAGTTCTTCATTATCTCCTAAAATTAAAAGAGCACCACTAACAGATTTTTCTGCAATCGCATCCAGAATTAAATTCTGCCAATCATCATTCAAGAAACATAAAATATCCCTTAAAAAAACAATTCCCAAATTTTCTGGAAACTCTGATAAAATAGCATCTGAATATTCAAATAAAATATTATTCATAATCTCTGGCTTGAATTTATAAACCCCTGGACTCTGCTCAAAGGAATTCTTTCTATAAATCTCGCTTAAATTAACATCAGACTCTGAGAAAATCAAATTAGAAGTACTAATTACTTTAACTAAATCATTGTCAATAGCTGTTACCCTAAAAGGATTTTTATAAGACTCATATAAAACATTCACAAAAGACATTGTCTCCTTTCCATCACCACATCCAATCTCAAAAACATTTAAAACAGTACCAACACCACTTATATCATTAACATATGGCTTAACAATTTCATCCTGAAATTCTTTTAAATATCTATCATCCCATAAGCGTCCTGATGATTTTGAATAAAATTCACCTAAAAAATTATCATAAGACAAATCATTAATATTTACAATATCTAATTGCATACCAATTTTCTTTAAAAATTCATCATTTACTAAAGATGCATTGAAAGAATATTTAAAAAGATTTTCTTTAATAACCTTTAAATCATCTAAAATACCCTCAGATGATGTTGTAAGATCACTAACAGATGATTCTAACAATTCTAAAAAATTATTGCTATAAGAAAATGACTTATCCTCATTCCCAGAAGCATCTATCTTATCATCATTTCTGCTATCTTCCAATGAAATTTCTTCTTCCCTATCATAATCAAAAATTCTATCAACATCAAGAAGAATATACAATTTTTCACCATACTCAACTACTCCGCTTATGTAACGTATAAGTGCTTCTTGGGACAGAACAGGATGAGGATCTTGAATTAAAGAAGAATCAATTGAAAAAACATTATTAACCTTATCAACAATAACTCCTATTAATAAATCACCATTCCTAAGAACCATAATATCTTCAAGATCTCTCTTAAGGACTTCCAAATTAAACATTATTCTCAAATCAATAATAGAGATTATTTCTCCTCTTAAATTATCAAGACCAACCACATATTTTTTAGCATTTGGGACATATGTAAAATTACTAGATTTCCTAATCTCCTTAACTTGCATAATATCTACAAGATAATTATCATTTCCAATATTAAAAGAAACCACTTTAAAATCTAAATTAATAGGAATAGGTCCTTTAATCTGATTACTTACATTATGATCACCTAAACATATCTCTTTTATTTCCATCATAAGACTATCCTTTCATATCTCTCAAGTCAAAAAGCCTAAACACATCAATAATTAAAACAACTTTGCCATTCCCAAGTGTAGTAGCTCCAACTATTCCAGGACTTGAAGCATACTTATCTTTTATAGGTTTTACAACAAAATCTTCTTCTCCAAGAATAGAATCCACAACTATCCCAGCCTTTTTATCATTAACGCTAATAACTATTAAAAACTTCTCATACAGATTTTGATCGTTCTTTATATTAAAAAGCTCATCAAGTCTAAGGACAGATATAACTTCTTCCCTTAAATTATACACTTCATGATCATTTTCAAGAAGCTTAATATTTTCTTCACTAACTCTATGTGTTTCAAGAACACTATTTAAAGGAACAACATAAATCTCACTGCCTGACTTTACAAGAAGACCTTGCACAATCACTAATGTTAAAGGAAGCTTTATTTTAAAAGTAGTACCAATATTAACTTTTGAATCTATAACAATAGTTCCATTTAATTTCTTAATATTATTTTTAACAACATCAAGTCCTACGCCTCTGCCAGAAACATCTGTAATCTGACTAGCTGTTGAAAATCCTGGTTCAAAAATTAAGTTCAAAATCTCACTCTCAGATAAAACCGTATCTTCTTTTATTAAACCTTTCTCAATTGATTTCTGCCTAATAATATCTGGATCTATACCTCTTCCATCATCCTCAATCTCAATTGATATCACATTACCTTCATTCTTGGCACGCAAAATTATATGACCAGCTTTATCTTTACCCTTGCTAAGTCTCTCATCAGCAGTTTCAAGACCATGATCAATAGAATTTCTAACACAATGAATTAAAGGATCTACAAGATCATCTATAACAGATTTATCAACTTCCGTATCTTCCCCTTCAGTACTAAGCTCTACAATCTTGCCTAGCTTCTTTGAAAGGTCTCTTATAACTCTTGCAAATCTTGAAAAGATACTAGACACCGGTAACATTCTTGTCTTTAAAACACTCTCATGCAAATCAGTAATTATCCTAGAGAGTCTATTAGAGGCAAATCTAGAATCTTGAAGAATTTTAAATAATAAATCTCTTAAACCTACCATATCTTGTAAACTTCTATCAAGCTTATGCTCCACCAAATTTGCTATTTGCTCCTCAAGAGAACTTTCCAATTCTAAACCCATATCCTTAAAAATCATCTTTAAATCTACCAAAAAACTATTGCGAAAATTTTCTTGATAATCATAAAAATAATTAAAATTATAGAGAAAAGATATCATATCAGAATTTATTTGATTATAAGTTGACTTACTTATAACGGCTTCACTCACAAGGTTTAATATGGAATCTATTCTTTTACTATCAATTCTAATCAAATTGACATTTACAGCCGTCTTCTTAGATTCCTTAGAAGAGGCATAACTACCAACTTCGATATTTAAATTTACATCTTTAATATTTTTTAAATCAATTTCGTTAATATCAAAACTAACAACAACATCTGACAAATTCACCTTTTTAGAAATACTATCAACTGAGGTATCTGATATTAAATAATATACAATAAAATCAAAAAACTTATCAGCTAATAAATCTTCAGGAATAGATTTATAAACTTCCCCTAAACTTTTTAACGCCTGCAACATCTGAAGTCCAGAAATTGTTGACATAGGATTATCTTTATTGAAATTTAACTTTACCTCAAATAACTTAGCATCACCAATACGCTCTCTTAAACTTATAAGCTCATCATTAGAAAGTCGAACTTTTCCTTCAGACAAAATATCATGAACAACAAAATTTCTCTCACTTGATTCTGTTTTTGCCAACTCATTATCAATATCAAATTCATCAATTGCATAACTCAAAGCAACACCAGACAACTTGATTTTTTCCTCAATATTATTATTATTTAAAGAAATTAAATAATAATCTACTCTTCTTAAAAACTTATCTGCAATAAGCTGTTCATAATTAGGAACCGTATACAAAATTGGTCCTAAATCTTTTAAAGCTTGAAACATCTGTATACCAGCAATTGTAGCCATAGGATTATCTTTATCAAAATAAATACTCACCTTTAAAACTTTTTGCCCAAGTCCAACAACTTCACGCATATCACTAAGGTCATAGGAAGAAAGCAAAAATTCATCATCTATATTCTCTAAAGATATCTCGGGAACTGTCTGATGATCATTCCCTAAAAACCTTCTTAATTTATTTTTAAGATCGCTTACATCTTTTAAATAAACATCTCCATTAAGACGTGCATCAAGCATGTCTTTTATTACATCAAGTGCATTTAAAAGTAAATCAACAAGGTCATTACATATCTTTAATTTATTATCTCTAATAGCATCAAATACATCCTCAACAACATGGGTAAAACCTGAAAGTTCCATCATATCAACAGAAGCTGAACCGCCCTTAAGAGTATGTGCAGCCCTAAATATCTCATCAATAGTTTCTGAATTATTAGGGTCATCCTCTAATGACAGAATATTCTCTTCAAGAGTATCTACAAGATTCTGAGCTTCCTCAAAAAAAATCTCTAAAAGCTCTTTGTTTTCTGAATCTAGCATTAGCTTATTTTTCCTACTTTATCTTAATAGAGGCTAAATCTTAAAGATTCAGCCCTATTAACGAATTAAATTTATTGTTCTTTAGTACGTGGTGCTCCAGATTCATCATTACTACCCTTTTCTAAGAAATCTTGAAAAGACTCATCTGGCATTGACACATTTTCTTTAATCTTTAAAACTTTCTTAAGAGCTTCCTGTGCTTTTAATTTTCGAAGTGATTCTGCACCACGTGTTTCATAAATCTTAAATACAGATTCATTATCAATATCAGAATCCAAAGAAACACTTAACTTATCATAAATAACTCTTACATCTTTAACATAAAAAATCAAATTCTGATCTTTTGAGCTATGAGACTTTGAAACTCTAAACGCCTTAAATCTCATCTTACTTGAAGGAAGAGGATAGTTAGGAATATTATCTTTACCTGTTATAGCACTTATACCTGGAAGATAATTAGGATTTGACCACACCAAATCTGCCCAACCTTTAAATCTTAAGGTACCCAAAGGATAAACATATTCCATCCCACTCATATCTTCAAACAAAACTTCAAGATCAACTTCATGACCCAAACTGTAAACAGTAACCTTAACTTCTCTCATAGTCTTAACATTGTCAATTAAACCTTTACCTAAAAATTGATTGCCGTCTTCTCCAGAATAAAAAGGAATCTTAAATGGAGGTAAAATCATTGCAGAAGATTGAGAATGACTTGGAAATAATACTCTCACACCTAAGATTGTATCTCCTGCATATCTTTTAGATTCACCCTTAACAACAGCTGGAGCAACAACAGAATTTTTTACATAAGCCTGCATTCTAGATGAAGGGGTTAAAAGAACATTCCAATTACTTATTCCAAGATCTAAGACCATATCTTCTGCCTTCACAATATTTGAAGCCCCAGAATACACAAGTTCAACATAATCTGTAAGATCAAGTTTAGTTGGGCTTGGATCTCTTGCAAGTTCCGCAAAATCAAGAACCAACTCACCAGGCTCATTTTTAACAGCATTATCACCTGATAATGCTCCAGGTACTTCTTGTCCAAAAAGAGAAGTTAAGAAAAGAAGAAAAAATAAAACAAAAACAATATTTTTTACTTTAGACATAAAATCAACTCCTTCTATAAAATAATTTATAGCTTTTTATTTTTAATTTTTACTTACAGTATACCCGAGATTGCCTAAAAATGCCTTAAACATTTAAAACATAACCCTCAATAAAAATAACAACTTTTCTAACATTTCCAGGATAATTAAAATCAATCGTTTCTTTTAAAGATTTAACAAACAAATTTACTTTCAGTTTACCAGAGTCATTATAACCACCATTTTCAAAAGAATTATAAAACTCTTTTGAAAGATTTATAAAATAAACATCATTACTTATAAAAGAATACAAAAATTTTACATTTCTTGTGCCAAATTGCAAAGAAAAACCCCTACTATTACCCAATAGAAAATCTTTAACTAAAAAATCCAAATTCTCTTTAAGGGTTTTCTTCTCCTTTAAATATCTTAAATCAGCAATCAATTCATTTTCACAATAAAAATAGAAAACTTTCCTAAAGAAGATATTCTCATAATTTAAAAAAATCATACATAAAGAAAATAGAAAACTTAACAATAAAAGTGCAATTAATATCTCAAATGAATATTTTGCCCCATTACGACTAAAAAAACTATAATAAATAGAATTATTTTTCATAAAATTCAATAAACCTAATTAAAGATTTAAGCACTAATATACTTATCTTACTCATATAATTGTAATCCAAAATTAACATAGCATCAGCAATGTTAGATAAAAACCCAATTTCAATTAACACAGCAGGCATACTACTATTTTTAATCACAAACCACTGCTCTTCTCTAATTGATCGAATTTTGGTCTCACATAAAACATCAATAAAAGTCTCATATAAAATCTCAGCTAATTTTTTTGACTCATACTTATACTTAATATCTAGTATATCATTAAGCTCCCTCAAGTATCTATTACCTCTAATATCATATCCTTTAAAATTTCTTACAACTTCTCTTTTAGAATCTTGGGGAAGATACCAAAATTCAATTCCCCTAGCTTCAGGATTTGGCGCATTATTCACATGTATTGATAAAAATATAACATTATGTGGAAAATCTGGCTTAATTGCATTCGCAAGCTCAGACCTATCTTGCAATGGCACAAAAACATCATCTACACGTGTTAATAAAATGTTCCTGTCTAAAAAATAATTACTCAAGATTTTATATACATGCATAGAATAAGTTAAAGCAAAATCTTTTTCTAAAAGGGTAATATCATGTTCATTGATTTTATGAGTTACAACAGCTCCTCTATCATGTCCGCCATGACCAGGATCAATTACTATCGACGTTATTCGTGGTTTACTATAACTTTGCAAAGCTCTAAAATGATTTTCAATCTGCATCAAAGCCCTCTTGGTTATCAAAATCTCTCCATTCTTTAAAAGGATAGGATCTACATAAAGATAATAACCAACAGATGAGAGACCATATTCAAAACCTACTTTAAGCTTAAGATGTCCCTTCTCATGTTCAATTGTAAGAATATCATTTGCAATATTAAAGTTAAACTTAAAAAATTTACTATCAAGTGAATCCAGAATGTTAACGTAATCAACTTCCTGAGCCTCTAAAAACAGATAAACAGAGATTAAATTAATCAATAATATTATTTTCCCAAAGTTCAATTGCACTCTTTAAGTCACCTTTAAACCTTAAACTATTTTTAGTAATTTCATGTTTGATTTCTTTAAATTCTCTGCCAAATTTAAAAGGGTTAATGCCATATCTTAAGCATAGTTTCAAAAATCTAAAGAACGAAAATTTTATTCCATTTCCAACAAAAATAGGAACATAATTTTTAAGCAAAAAGATCAAAAAACTTCTATTTTTTGTCAAATCTTCTGGAACATTTAAAGCGGTATATTGTATGCGAAGTTTCCTATAGATATGGACACTTTCCCCGAAATAAATAGCCCTAAGTCCAAAATCCAGTCTTTGAAAATATTCATTTTTAATTCTTCTATCAAACCCCCCTAGTTGAACAAATCTCTCTTTAGAGTAAAGACCACAATAATCCATAGTAATTAAACTTTTCTCATAATCCCTCTCAGAATTTATCAAAATTACCTTCAATTTCCACTGTTCATCAATAGTGGGAATAAAAACTGATGGAACAACTTCCTCTTCTTTGTCAAAAAACTCTCCACCAACAAGAAGCACATTCTTTTTAACTATTTCATCAAATATATTAGGAATCCAAAAAGGATTTAACAAATACATATCACTTTGCAACACAAAAACAAAACTACAAATGGATTCTTTCATAGCTAAGTTGACCTTTTCGCCAGAATTCAAATCATCAGAAAGTAAAATAAACTTCAATTTATCATAACTCTCTGAAATAAATTGAAGAGAACTTCTATTACTTTGCTTTTCAATAGAAATAATTTCTCTGATAAAATCAAAATTAGAGAGAGAGCCAAATAAATCTTCTCTAAAAATTTTTGTACCCCTATTTAAAATTACAAAAGAGATTCCAAAAGTTGACCTTTGCACATAATTATTTTTAGACTGAATAACTGTATAAGAATAATCATTACTCTTAAAATACATAAACTTACTTCAAAAATCCTTATAATTAAACTATAATAACTACATGATAAGTACTAAAATGTTAAAAATAAGTATTTTAAACATCGATCAATTAAAATATAGCATAGTTATTGTCGTTTTAATACTCATAACATTGATAAGTTGCAAAGATAAAAACGTAAACTACGATAAAAAAATAAAAAAAATACTTGACAATAACAAAATTGAATACAGAATAGACAAAGAAAATGATTTTATTGTATCAAAAATCATCAATGACACAAAAATAGAAATAATAGTCAGATCAAAACTAAATTCATATCAAAATTCAAAAACAAGAGAAATATTTGGAATTGTAGAAATATTCGATGTCAATTCAAACAAAATTCAAGAAATATCAGAATCTCTAATGAGTGACAGCTACAATAACCGAGTTTTAGGATCATGGGAAATCATTCATGATCCTGAAAGGGGCAATAATTCTTTAGTATATATTATCAAAGCTGAAGAAAATGCAAAAGAAACTTTTCTACTCGATGCCCTTGAAGAAGTCGCAGCAACAATATCCATCTTTAAAAAGGTAATAAAGGATAATGACATAGAAGTCAATAAAACTACATATAATGAAATTGATAATGATACCTTACACAATGAAGAAAAAATGAAAGACCATGCAGAAGAAGAACTTCAAAAAATAAAAGCCGAGTAACTATTCTACATTTAAAGAATTAACATCAAAATTAAATTTCACTCTGTCACCTACCTTAATTTTAAATTTAGAAAAAGAACCTTCCGGAACCTCAAGAGCATACTTGACCTTATACCTAGAATTTATAACCCTTTGTGAAAAAGGAACTAAACTATAAATTTCCTTAATAACACCTACAGAATTAATATAAGCAATTTCAAGTGATACAGAGGTATCTTTCATCCAAAAAGATAAATTCTTCTCTTCTTTAAAAACAAAAAGCATACCATTACTTTCATTTATACTCTCAGTTCCCATATACCCTTTAGATCTAGTAACTTCATCAAGAGCAAGCTTAACAAAAAATTTAGTATCATTAATAATAATCTCTTTATCATATACATGATTGGCACACGATATATAAAAAATTAATGCAAAAAGAGCTCTCAAGATCAACGATCCTTATTAACATAAGACTTTAATGTCATCCTTAAAATATTACTATTCAAAGCAATAATAGAATCACCAACATCCCAAATATAATTGAAAGGAGTTACAACCGTAGCATCGCCAAATTTTTCTCTGACACTAAGAACAATAGAGTATTGAGAAATCAACTTTCTATCAAAAACAAAAGTATATGAATAAAGCCTATCGTTATCAAAACTAAAGTAAGCATACCTTATAGGAACCTTACCTTTAAATTTTAAAATTTGTGTTTTAGCATAAGGAAATTCAACTTCTTCAATATCAGAATAGAAAATAGAGGCTTGACGAACATTATCCTCAACAAATTTAACATTCTCTCCAAGCTTAAAAGATAAAAAAACAGAAAACAAATAAAAAACTGTAATTCCCATATGACTTCATCCTTAGAAAAAAAGAATGTAAACAAAAAGCAAAACTAGCAAAAAACTCACAAATAAATAAAGCATGACACTAACATTAAATCCAAAACAAAATCTCGACTTTAAAAAATCATTATTAGTTCTAGCTCCCTTAAATCTTGCTCTCTGTCTCATTCTAAAAATACGCTCTTGAGACTGTTCCTCGAAAGGACTATAATTACATTTTGGACAACCATTCTCAAATGCAGAAACAATTCCTACATATCCACAATTTGGACATTCAAGATCACCTAATTTAGAGTGACAATTTAAACACACAGACTTATTAAGCTCAACCTTTCCCCCACAATGTTCACAAAAAACCTCAAAATTGACTTTTTTCAAACTATAATCCTTTAAACACAATACTTAAACATTTTATATATTAATTATCATATAAAATATATTAATATATTTAAATAGGAAGACTAAAATGAAATCAGGATTTGTATCAATAATAGGTAGACCTTCAACAGGGAAATCTACACTTCTAAATTCAATATGTGAACACCAAATATCAATCATTTCCTCCATACCACAAACAACTAGAAACAAAATAAAAGGAATATTTACAGATAAAAGGGGTCAAATTATTTTCATAGATACACCGGGATTTCACCTAAGTAAAAAGCAATTCAATATAGCACTGATGCATAACGTACATTCTGCAATAAAAGAAACAGAATTAATTCTTTATGTAATTGATATTCAAGATGAACCTGGTATTGAAGAGAATGAAATATTAACAATTATCAGTAAATCCAAAATTAATTTCTTAGTAGTCATCAATAAAATTGATATTCAAAAAACAAAAGAAAGAGAAATAATGATATTTTTAGAAAAAAAAGGAATAAAAAAAGACAATATTATAAAAATCTCTGCTGAACAAAAAATCAATATTGAAGAAATCAAAGATAAGATTTATGAAAATCTCCAAGAAGGACCTCTTTATTATCCAGAAGAATATTATACAGATCAAGAAATGAACTTAAGAATTAGTGAAATAATTAGAGGCATGACGATTAAAAAACTCAAAGAAGAACTACCATATTCCTTATATATAGAGATCGAAATCTTAGAAGATAGAAAAAACAAACTTTTTATTAAAGCAAATATTATTGTAGCCGTAGAGAGTCAAAAAGGCATAATAGTCGGCAAAGGAGGCAAAGGAATAAAAACAATTGGAGAAGAAGCAAGAAAGATAATATCAGAAATATTTGAAAAAAAATGTGATTTATTCTTACAAGTAAAATTAAGAAAAAATTGGAACAAAAACCCTAAACTAATTAAAAATTTAATCAATTAACACAACAACATCTTAAAACACCTCTTTAAAATCTTGAAACAAAAAACATAGAATGCTACAATCAAGTTTTAAATAGGGGTAATATTTATGAAAACAGCACACTGGGCAGATTTTTATGCAAAAAAAATCATAGAAGAAAAAGGTGAAAAGGAAAAATATACAGTCGCATCAGGCATTACTCCATCAGGCACTGTGCATATTGGAAACTTTAGAGAAGTAATTTCCGTTGACCTTGTAGCAAGAGCATTAAAAGATGCAAACAAAAATGTAAGATTTATATACTCATGGGATAACTATGATGTATTTAGAAAAGTACCTAAGAACATGCCTGATCAAGAATTACTGACCACTCATTTAAGACAAGCAATCACAAGGGTTCCTGACACCAAAACCAATCAATCAAGCTATGCAAGAGCAAACGAAGTGGAATTCGAAAAATATCTACCTATTGTAGGTATTAAGCCAGAATTTATAAATCAAAGTCTAAAATACATGTCAAGTGATTACTCAAAGCAAATTAAGTTTGCACTAGATCATAAAGATGAAATAGCAAAAGTCCTTAATCAACATAGAACAACAAAACTAGCTGACAACTGGTACCCTATTAGCATTTTTTGCACCAAATGCAACAAAGATACTACAACAGTAAAAAATTATAATCATTGCTATTCTATTGAATACCATTGCGAATGCGGTAATAAGGAATCACTCGATTTAAGAAAAACATGGGCTGCAAAACTTCCATGGAGAATCGACTGGCCAATGCGATGGAAATACGAAAACGTTGATTTTGAACCTGCTGGAAAAGATCATCATAGTAGTGGAGGAAGTTTTGACACTTCAATAGAAATTGTAAAAATTTTTGGAGGAACTCCGCCCATAACATTTCAGTATGATTTCATATCAATCAAAGGACGTGGTGGAAAAATATCTTCATCATCTGGAGATGTCGTGTCATTAAAAGATGTCCTTGAAATATACACTCCTGAAGTTACAAGATTCTTATTTGCATCAACAAAACCCAACACAGAATTTTCAATATCATTTGATCTTGATGTAATAAAAATTTATGAAGATTACGACAAATTTGAAAGAGTATATTATGGAATTGACGATATTAAAGAAAACAAAAAAGAAGCTTTTAAAAGAATTTATGAACTCTCTCAACCAAAAGCACCAGATAAAGAAATTCCATATCAAATTGGTTTTAGACATTTAAGTGTAATTTGTCAAATTTTTGAAGGGGACAAAGACAAAATTTTTAAACTTCTAAATGATGTAAAAGAAAACCAAAAAGAAAAACTTATAAACAAAATTGAATGTTGCATTAACTGGATCAAAAAATTTGCACCTGAAGAATTTAAATTTTCACTAAGAACCACATTCGATAACACTGAATCCTTAAAGGATAGCAACAAACAAGGAGTAACACAATTACTAAATTTTTTAAAAAAAGATTTCAACAATATCACTGAAAAAGAAATTCAAGATGAAATTTATAATATCGCAAGAAGCAATAACATTGAACCCCCATTATTCTTTAAACAAATTTACAACATATTAATTAATAAAGACAAAGGACCGAAATTAGCAGGATTTATTAAAGCAATTGGTATTCAAAAATTTGAAGAAATTGCAAAACACTATATTTAGCTTCAATAATAAATGACTTACAAATAAAATAAAAAGAGATTATTAATTTAAACAATCTCTTTTTATCAATGGTTTTTTATAACTTCCTTATTTTTTCTTTCCTTGATTAGCAACAGATTCCATGGCCGCTTTAATCTTATCCTCATCACCTAAATAGTAATGTTTAATAGGTTTTAAATCAATATCAAGCTCATAAACTAAAGGAATACCAGTAGGAATATTAAGCTTTAAAATATCATCATCACTCATATTATCAAGATATTTAATAAGAGCTCTTAAAGAATTTCCATGAGCAGCAATAATAACCTTTTTTCCCTCAATAATAGCTCTAGCAATTCTATCTGTCCAATACGGTATAACTCTTGCAACAGTATCCTTTAAACATTCTGTTGAAGGAAGTTCACTTTTAGGAATGCCTCTATATCTTAAGTCATGAATTGGATGACGTTTATCAGATTCTTCTAAAGGCATAGGAGGGATATCGTAACTACGTCTCCACATTAAAACCTTATCCTCTCCATATTTTTCAGCTGTTTCAGCCTTATTTAACCCTTGCAAAGCGCCATAATGCCTCTCATTGAGTCGCCAAGATTTCTCTACATCAATATAAGATTGACCTAACTCACGCAAAATAATATTTAAAGTATCATTAGCTCTTACCAATACCGAACTAAAAGCAATATCAAAAGAATAGTTTTCTTGTTTAAGAACTCTACCGCCCTCTAAAGCCTCAGAAATACCCTTCTCAGAAAGCTTAACATCAGTCCAGCCTGTAAAAAGATTTTCTTTATTCCATTCACTCTCACCATGACGCACTAAAACTAATTTATACATAAAATCTCCTAAGAAATGTTTTTATTACTTTAATAACACTTTATCAATTATAAATTAACACAAAACCTAACTAATGTTAATACTCAAAAATTCCCTCACAGATATAAATACAATCAGCTATCACAAAATTTTAATAAATAACACTATTGATTATTTATTCTTAATGATATAATTGTACCCTATAAGTAAATCTATATGATTAAGGATAATACATAATGGAAGAACAAAAAAAATTAGTTTCACAATACGCAATTGATCATTATGTAAAAAGCGACATGCACCTTGGAATTGGAACAGGAACAACGGTCTTTTATGCAATTAAATATTTAAGCGAAAAAATAAAATCTGGAGACTTAAAAAACCTAAAACTTTACCCAACAAGTAGTGATACAAAATATTTACTTGCAAGAGAAAATATTACATATGAGTCCAAATTTACAAAACTCAGCAAAAATATAGACATAACAATCGACGGAGCTGATGAAATTTTATTAGAAACAAAAGCCCTAATAAAGGGTGGTGGAGCAGCTCATCTAATGGAAAAAATAGTGGCATACAATTCTCATCAATTATTGATTATTGCAGATGAAACAAAAATTGTACAAACTTTAGGAACAAGAGCATCTATACCAATTGAAATTATTCCAGAGGCTCTTGCATTTATTACAGCAAACTTAGAAAACATGAACTTTAATCCTGTTTTAAGAACTTGCAAGTCTAAAGCAGGACCAATAATCACTGATAATAATAACTACATCTTAGATGTAAAAATGAATATCACAAACCCTAAAGGGGCTGAAAAATACTTTAAATTATTCCCAGGAATACTTGAAATTGGTATTTTTAACCATCAAAACACTAAGATCATATACTATCAAAATGGACAGATTAAAGAAACTTAAAATTCACTTTAAAAGAATTGCTAACTAAATATTCTCTAATCAACCGAAGATAAAAATCCAATTTAAATCTCTCATGTCCATTCAAGTAAAGAATATCATTACTAAAAACAACTCCTTTACTTAATCTCAAAAGATAATTAATAAAATTACAAAAATCTTCCTGATTATATACAAACCTATGCTTCAAAACAGAAACCTCAAGCCCCTTCTTAGTCCCAAGATTTGTAATAAAATGACAAATAAAAAAATCTAAATCACTTAAAATCTCAAAAGCTGATGTAAATTTCTCACCACCTAAAAATTTATCATCCATCTTAATTATAGCCTGAAGACCATCACCTTTGGAAATAACAAGCAAACTAACAGAATTTAATCCAAAACCTAAATATGGTTTAAGCTCCCAATATCTCAAATTATGTTTACTCTCATGCCCCCTTAAGGCAAAATTTGAAATCTCATAATTCATATAGCCATTAGATTCCAAAAAATCAAAAGCATAAAACCAAAAATCTTCAGCCTTAGCAGCATTATAATTGAAAGAAACATCCTTAAAAAGATCAATAATACAATTTTCCTCATCAACTAGAATTTCTGAAAGACAAATATGTTCAGGAGCACATGCAACTAACTTTATTAAATCATTCCTAAGATGTCTTTTTTCTTGATAAGGAATATTAACATTTAAGTCAATATTCAAATCAAAATCAAATTTACGAATATCATTTACTGCGTTATTTATTTCAGCTACAGATATCTCATAAACACCCATCACTTTTAAAAAGTTTGAAGAAAAACTCTTTATATTAAGACTAATTCTACTAACAGAAAAATCATTTAAAATCGCTAACAGTGAAGGTGTAATCTCTAAAGGATGTAATTCAAAGGTAACTTCATCCAATGTAACGAAATCAAAATTTTGAGATAGAGAAGTTAAAAAAGATTCTAAATCAAAATCATCACCAAGCTCTGAAGTTTCATATTTAATATAAAGAGTCTTAATTTGTGGAGAACCCAAAACCTTTAAATAATAAGACAATTCATGCAATATTTTATCAAAAAAAACATAATTAAAACACTTGGTGAGATCAATATAAATACTTAAATCCGTTAAATGCAAAAAATTCACTACTTTATAAACAACCTTTAAAAAATTTAAGTTTAATTATAATATATATAATGATAACATCAATTATAATGAATTTAAATAACTTCAATATAACACGAAAAATAAAAACAAGAGGTTTGAATGTCTAAAGACTATTACAACATACTTGGAATACACAAAAACGCTACAACAGAAGAAATCAAAAAAGCCTATAAAAAACTAGCTATAAAATATCACCCTGACAAAAATAAAGGAAACAAATTTGCCGAAGAAAAATTTAAAGAAATAAATGAGGCTTATGAAATTCTTTCATCTCCTCAAAAAAAAGCCAATTATGATAATTTTGGAAGTGCAAATTTTAATAATAATTTCAACACAGAGGGGTTTAGTAAAGGATTTAAGAATACTGACTTTCATAATTTTGAAAGCTTCGATTTATTCTCTGATATTTTTGGAGGAACTACAAGAGGCACACTTAAAGATACAGAGATAACTATTAAAATTTCACTATATGACGCTTATATGGGGGGTAAAAAATCAATATTAATAAACAACGAAAAAATTGACATTAATATTCCAAAGGGAACAATTGAGACTACTAAATTAAAGTTTAATGGCAAGGGAAAGATAAATCCAATTTCTGGGAAAAGAAGTAACTTAATTATCAAATTTGAAATATCAAGTTATAAAAATTTTACTTTAAAGGAACGAAATTTAGAAACAAAAATTAATGTATATCCATGGGAAATGGCTTTGGGTAGTGAAAAAGTCTTTGAAACAATTGAAGGTAAAAAAATAAAGATAAAAATTCCAAAAGATACAAAAAATGAAGAGATACTAAGTTTAAAAGGTCTTGGCATGCCTGCACTTGGAAATACAAATAAAGGGGACCTCAGAGTCAAACTAATAGTATATGTTCCTAAAATCATTAACGATGAAGTAAAAAAAATATATGAACGACTAAAAGAAATATATAATTAGAAATTTTAAACAAATAAATGCTCAAAATTTTTCAAGCTTTTCTCCCAGTCAAGCTTAAAATCATTAAGCCTGTTTATTTTAAGTTCATATTCCTTAATTCCATCTTCAATATTATTAAAACTTTTATTAATATCTACTGCAAATTGAATAATATCACCTTGACGAGGAGAAAGACTAAAGAAAGTAAACTTCCAACCTCCAGAATTTATAATAGATATTATCCTTTTCTGAAAAACACAATCTGATACTAAAACAAGTTTCTGAAACTCTTTTCTACGCAAATAAATAAACTCATTCCACTCATTAAAAATAGCACCTGGTAACTCATCTAGACCAATCTCAATAATATTACTTATAGACAAAAGGATATTAAGAGTCTCTAATAAATTCAAATAATAACTCTCAAAACACTGAATAGTAATATCTAATAAAGAAATTTTAACAAGCAACTTAGATACATCAAGACTATGATCTTTCATAATTTTTGATATTCTTTCTTTTGCATACTCTATAACAAATTTTTTATGTGTATCTTTAATATATTCGCTTACCTTAACCTGCTCCACCTTTTCACAATACTCATCAATCTCCTTATTGATCAAATCTAGACTATTATTATTAGCCTCATTAGAAAAGAAATCAATAGTATTTGCCAATCTTCCCAAAAACTCTTCTTTAATAAAAAAAGTGGCAATTTTTATGCAAGAGTATGGGGTTTTATTTTTTTTATCAAATTCTTCAATCTTCTTCTTAAGATCTACCCTAAAATTTAAATATCTAAGTTTATCTAAAAATTTATTAAAAACATCTTCATTACTTAAAAGTACATCACACTCTAAATTTAAAAATTCTGATGACGGATAATATTTTTTTATCAAATTTTTAATAGTGACCAAAGCATCACAAAATATTTTTTTATTAAGATTTAAATTATCATTTAATCTTGAAGAAGTACTAACAACTTTAGCAATATCTTTATGAACCTTATCTAAAAAGATAATCTTACTTTTAAGCAAATCGGCATCATTAATAAGACTTGACTGTTCCTTATAAGAATAATAGTTTATTAAACTATATCTAAAAATACTAAAATTTAAATGTTTTTGAAAATCAAAAAACCTATAAAACCCTAATGAACCAAAATCAAGAAACTTCATATCATAATACTATAACAAAACATCTATTTAAATTTTTTATAACAACTTAAAAGAATAGGAGAAGCTATAAAAATTGAAGAATAAGTACCAACAACAACACCTACCATAAATATTAGAGAAAAATCTTTAATAGCTCCCTCAGTAAACACATAAATAGATAGTACAGCAACAAATGTAGTCATAGATGTCAAAATAGTCCTTGATAAAGTTTGCTTAATACTTACATTTAAAATATTTAAAAATAAAGTATCTGTCATACCCCTAAAATTTTCCCTAATTCTATCAAAAATAATTATCGTGTCATTTAAAGAATACCCAATAATTGTCAATATAGAAACGATTATTGAACTATTTATTTCTATCCTAAATATCCCTAAAAAAGCAATTACAAAAAGTATATCATGTATCGTTGCAAATATTGATGCAACAGCATAACTCAACCTAAATCTCAACGCCACATAAAATAAAATAAGCGTAAATGTTAAACAAACCAATAACATTGATTTCATCCTTAAAATAGATGAAAAATTTGAATCAATAAAATAAGAATCAAGAATTTCAACATTAGCACCAAATTCGGTATTCAATTTATCAATTAATGTACTATGAATCTCTCTTTTTAAAGCATAATCAGTAACATCTGACTTCACTATAATAGAGAACTGACTCTTAGACTCATCACTTGAAATGATTTTATTAACATCAAATGTTTTATAAACCGAAGAAAGTATTCTTTGTATATCATAATCTTTAATACCTGATTTATCTATTACAAAATTAATATTAACTCCTGAAGAAAAGTCTATTCCCCAATTATAACCACCATGACACATAAAAGTATAAATAAAGCCTGATAAAATCATACAAAAACTAACTATAATAACTTTATTTCCATATTTTAAAAAATTAAACCCCTTTTGCATAATTTGAACTCCAAGAGATACTTAAACATTTGCTTTTACTAAAAGACATAATAAATTCCAAAATAAACCTTGAAAAGATTAAACTACTAAAAAGTGATGCTACAATCCCTATAGACAAAGTCCAAGCAAAACCTTGAATAGTTCCGGTTCCAAGAAGAGTTAAAAAAAACACAGCAATAAATGTTGTAATATTTGAATCCATTATTGCCCAAAAAGCTCTTTTAAATCCATCATCAAATGCTCTCTCAAATTTTCGACCATTTCTAATCTCTTCCTTAATCCGCTCATAAATAATTATGTTAATATCAACAGCCATACCCATAGTTAATACAAGACCTGCAATACTTGTAAGAGTCAAAGTAAAGTTAAATGCTGATAAAATTGCCAATATTAAAAATAGATTATAAATAACCAATGAAAAACCCGCTACAAAACCACTTATCTTGTAATATACCAACATAAATAAGAAAACTAAAACAAGCGCAAGAAGAGATGCTTTTATTCCAAGTTTAACTGTTTTCTCTCCAATAGTAGGTCCAATAACTCTTAAATCATCTATCTTTATTTCAACTGGAAAAGCTGCTGTTTTAAAAACAAGTGCAAGCTCATTAGCTTCGCGCTTATCAAAAGAATCCCCCTGAATTGAAACACTTCCACCAGCAATAGCATGACTAATATTAGCCACTGATTTAATTTTTCCTTCCATAACTACAGCTAAAGCCTTACCAATATTTTTTTTGGTAAATTCAAAAAATTTTTCACTTCCCTCATTATCCAGATTAAATGTAACCATATCTCTACCTGTTTTGTAATCGTTTAACACACCAGCATCACTAATATGGAATCCATCAAATGAATTTTCAACACTAGAATCAACAACATAATAACGAACTGTAGATTCATCATCAATACCATAAGAATCCTTAACATACCAAGGAAAAATTTTCTTATTATCTCCAAGTCCCATGCTATTTTTAATATCAGAAATTGAGTAAAGAGGTCCGGCTTCTAGTATTTTAGTATTAAGAACAGAAGTAGCCTCATTATCAACCACATAAAAGATCAAATTTCCTCTACCACTTAAGAGAGAATCAACACGCTTCTCATCCCTTTCTCCTGGAACATCTAAGAAAATCTTATTTCCACTTGCTTCCCTCGTAATCTTAGGTTCTGTAAGTCCAAAGGTGTCTACTCTCTCTTTAAGTATTTGCATTGTACGTTCAAAAGCTTCTTCCTTTTCTTGAAAACTCAAAGTTCTTCCCAATTTTTGTTCAAGACTTGAATAATCAAGAGAAATAGTAACACTCATTCCTCCAGACAAATCAAGCCCAAGTTGTATTATTCTGTTCTTATTCCTCTTTATCTCTTCATAATACCTATAAATTTCAAGACTAAGTTCTTCAATATCAGCATCTGTTAAAAACCCATCTCTTAAGACTTTGACATTATCAAAAAATTTGGGAAACTCTTTTCCATAAATTTTATAGTTATTTTGAGCAATTGGAATTAAATACTTCAAATCATCTGGAATTTGAGCATTAGGATTATTTTGATACAACTTTTTAAGTTCAATAAGTGAACTCAATGCCTTATTTTTAGAATAATCCCTTAAAGCCTCTTTTGAATATGAACTAATTTTTTTATCCTCATCGTTAGTAAAAAAATACCACTTTAGAGTAGGAAATATTAAAAGATAAGCAAATGACGTAACACATAGTATTAATATAAATTTAGAGACTTTATTCATAAATAACACCCTTATTACACTAATTTAACTTAAATATCATGTTAAATGAATATTCAAATTAATATTATATATTAAACCGCTTCTAACGCCTTAATTTTTATCTTTAACTTCGTCAAGAATAACTCTTTCAACTGAATTTTTTATAAACCTTACCTCTGAAGTTGGACTAAGTTCAAGCACAACTTCAGAATCATTAACCTTTTTAACAATCCCAAAAATTCCACCTATAGTTAAGACCTTATCACCCTTTTTAAGGTTTTTGATCATATCCTTTTTTTTCTTCTCTTCTTTACGCTGAGGCGATATTACCAAAAACCAAAATATAGCAATTACAGGAATAAAAACCAATAAACTCCTAAAAAAACTACTGCTATGACTAAAATCTTGCAATAAAAACATAAACTTTCCTAACTTTTAAACATAAGTAACTTTTATACTAGAAATATTATCTGGATAAATTACCCCAAAGAGGAGCTCAAGCTCCTCTCTCTTACTATAACTAGATTTGCTAATATTATTATACTTGTCAATTAAATACCCAATAAGAGTATCATCATTTTTATAAAGAGCCTTGCTAAAAGCACTTCTATAAAACCCAAGCTCGAAAAGCTCCTCGACACTCTTATTTTTATGCTGACTTAAAAGCTCTTTATCTACTATTGCCTTAGAACCATCATAACCTATACAAAAGACAAATTCATTTTCACTCAAATCTAGATCCTTACTGCAATAAACATCCTAATCAAGGAGAAATTTGTGTAAAATTAACTTACATCATTCCCATGCCAGGATCCATAGGATACCCACCACCAGCATTACTCTTCTCCTCTTTAACTTCAGTAATAGCACACTCTGTTGTCAAAAGCAATCCTGCAATTGAAGCCGCATTTTGAAGAGCACTTCTTGTAACCTTAGCAGGGTCAATTATACCACTCTCAATCATATTCACCCATTTAAAACTCGCTGCATCAAAACCAAGTCCTTTTTTGTCAGTTTTAATCTGATGAATATAAATAGAACTCTCAAATCCAGCATTAGCAATTATTTGTCTCATTGGTTCTTCAAGACTTCTCTTCACAATCTCAAAACCTTGCTTCTCCTCATAGCTAAGTTTACTTGTATCAACTGTATCAAGATACATAGCAACTTCAATAAGAGTTGATCCACCACCAGGAACAACACCTTCTTCAACAGCAGCACGAGTTGCAGATAAAGCATCCTCAACCCTATGTTTTTTCTCTTTAAGTTCTAACTCAGTAACAGCACCAACATTAATAACAGCAACTCCACCAACAAGTTTTGCAAGACGTTCTTGGAGTTTTTCTTTATCATATTCAGAGCTTGTCTCTTCAATTTGTTTTTTAATAAGCTCTGCACGCTCTTTGATTTGCTCTTTATTTCCAGTATTAATAATTGTAGTATTATCTTTATCAACTTTTACTGATTTAGCCTGACCAAGCTGCTCAAGTTCAACATTCTCAAGAGTAAGTCCCAATTCTTCACTAACAAATACTCCTCCAGTAAGTATTGCAATGTCTTCAAGCATTGCCTTACGTCTGTCACCAAATCCAGGAGCTTTAATTGCACAAACCTTCAAAGCTCCACGAACACTATTTAGAACAAGTGCAGCAAGAGCATCTCCCTCAATATCTTCAGCTATAATTAACAAAGGTTTATTTGTATTTAAAACTTTTTCTAGCACTGGCAAAAGTTCTTTAATCGTACTAATCTTCTTCTCACATATTAAGATATAGGCATCATCAAAGCTTACACTCATATTTTCTTTATTTGTAGAAAAATAAGGAGATAAATATCCTCTATCAAATTGCATGCCCTCAACATAAGAGATTGTAGTATCAAAAGTCTTTGACTCCTCAACAGTAATAACCCCATCTTTTCCAACTCTATCCATTGCTTCAGCAATTTTTTCACCTATAGAAGTATCATTGTTTGCAGAAATAGATGCTACCTGTGCAATTTCTTCCTTAGTAGTGATTTTTTTAGCTGATTTACGAATTTTCTCAGAAGCTAAAACCACAGCATGCTCTATACCTTTTTTTATTCCAATTGGATTAATCCCAGAAGAAACATTCTTAAGTCCCTCTCTTGCAATTGCATAAGCAAGTACAGTAGCAGTTGTAGTTCCATCACCAGCTAGATCATTTGTTTTAATTGCAACTTCTTTTAAAAGTTGTGCTCCCATATTTTCAAGCGCATTATCAAGCTCAATCTCACGAGCAACACTCACTCCATCTTTTGTAACAGTAGGAGAACCAAATTTTTTATCAATTAAAACATTTCTCCCCTTAGGACCAAGGGTTACTTTTACAGCATTTGATAATTTCTCAATACCGCTTAGTAGACTTTTTCTAGCATCTTCATTAAAATATATGTCCTTAGCCATAAATTTGACTCCTTTTAAGTATAAAATTTAAAATTAAATATCACATTATAAAGTTAGTATGAACTTCATACATATTACTATAAAAATATAAATTTTTTTTACTCATTAATCAAGACAAAATAACATAAAAATCAAGAAACCTCTTTGCAGCAATTTACTGTAAAATCAATACCAGTTATACTAATCTAATATATACTTATGTAAAGATTTTTTATGATGTTTAGAAAATTTAGAAATTCAAGAACTTACATTGTTATCATTTCAATAACTGCATTTGCTGAGAATAAATTATATTCCATTTTATCAAACACCAAATATTTAATTGAAAACAAAAATCTCAGTTATAAGATACATTGGACATTTCCAACATATTTTTTTGAAATTTTAAAATTAAATCCAGAATTAAATGAATGGTTCTTTAATAGACTTAAAAATAATGAAGATATTTATATTCCAAGTACATACAGCGGCAGTCCCCATGAATACATGTTACATGATGAAATACACGTAGATCTATACTGGGCTTTAAAAAACCCATTTAAAAGTGGATATAAAGACTTATTTAAGGATAATCCACATACATTTTACGTATACAACATGGAAAAATTAAGAAAGAGAGTACTTGAACTATATAGAAAGCTTAATTTTAACTATATAGAAGGAATAAGAATTGCAAAAAATAATAAAAAGTATTTAGTTTTCTATAAAAATAACTGTCAATTTTTATCAGAAATTAAAGAACCCGAAACACAAAAACAAAATATTGATACGCTTATTTACTTTCATGAAATTAAAGACATCTATAACAATCAAGAATTAAAAAACTTTTTACTATCTTTAAAAGAACTAGATGCAAATTTTTACAGTATTAAAATACAAAATTTAGAAGGCAAAAAAATAACCACAGAGCTTTTAGAAATCCCAGAATTTAATTCATTAAAAGAACAAGCAATAATACTACAATTTCAAAACAAAAGATTAAAAGAATATCAAATAAATGAAATTTCTTTAAAAGAATTTTTAGTTAATAAAAATTTTGAATATAATTCGACCAATCTAGAACCTATTACAAGTAAAAATATTGAATATAACATGGAAGGCAATTTTACACTATCGCATGAAAAATACCATGTAAAGTTTGAAGAAGGCAAACTAAATAAAATCAAATATAAAGAGAGAAAAGCTGAATTTTTAGATTCTTGCAGAACTTACATTAAGATCTTATCACAAAAAGAGATAATTATAGAACCAACTATTGAAAGTTCATTTTCATTTTCAAATGAAAAAATTGTAGGAATTAGGCAATATTTAAATTTCAATACAAAAGAAAAATCAATAATTGATTTCTTCCTAGACGAAAACCTTGCAAGCTTTTTTATATCGATTAAAATAGCATGGCCTTCTGTTATAATTTGTAATAATAAAAGCCTAAAGCTCAGTAACACAAATTATTTACTTGAATATTCAAGTCTAGAGATACCCATTTTTGAAGTTGAGAAAGGAACAAACTTAAAAATTACTGCAAAATACAATGACTTTGATACTTATGAAAAAATCATTGAAACAAAAAAAGACATAAAAGGATACATTAATGGCACAGAATTCTTAATATCTAAAGGAAACAATCAAAACAGTAATTTTTTCATAAGTTTTTTAAATATTGAAAAACATATTATATACACGATTAATTATAAAATCGCAAAAAGAGGTTTTAAGAGATGGTTTATCTTAAATATAGGAGGATCTTACAATACAATAAAAGCTGAAGATTTAAAAAATTATTCTTTGACTTTAAATTTGCTATTACTCCCAATTAATAACAATTTCGATAATAAAATCAAGATAAACTCAAAAATAAAAACCTTACTTTTTTACCCAAATATAAAAAAAAATGAAAATAAATAGCTATCAGTAGCAAAATATTAATAAACCGTTATAAAATTATTTCTATAAGGACATTAAAGTACTTAATCTTAAATAATAAAGGGTATTATATATGAACAACAATACAATAGAGGTACATTCCACTTTAGAAAAAGTCGGAATTACTAATGACCCTATCTTGCTAAAATCATTAACAACAGAGTTGGGCATGAAAGCCTCACATTCAAGAAATAGAATCATTCTACACATTGCCTCAAATCCAAAAGAGTATTTTACAGCAAAAGAGATTTACAATAAATTAATAAAAGAAATACCAAGTTTATCAAAAGCAACAGTGTATAACACATTAAACATCTTAAAAGAACGTAATATTCTTAAAGATATAAAAACAACCGATCAAAAAGAAACAAGATTTTATCTAAGTTTGACTTCTACAATAGCTCACTTTAAATGCAACAAATGCAATCAAGTCTATCCCATCCAACTTGATGACATTAAAGATATTCTGAAAGACAAACTTGGAGAAGAATGGAAAACCAAATCTATTGAAATTATTTACTCAGGCTCATGTAACAATTGTTATCAACAATCTAAAAAAGAAAAATCTAATATTGATTATGAAAATAATTAAAGGAAAGCAATATATGAATATAAAAAACACAATTTTTATCTTGATATTCTTACTTCTTTTAATAGTAGTAGGACCAAGAATTAAATTTAGAAATGAATTTGAAAAAACCAAAATTCCCAATAATCTTGGAGATATTGATCAATATTTACTAAGTGAAGAATCCAAGTTCAATCTAGAATCAAATACAAAAAAAGAAATCATATGGAACGGGGATAAAAAAAGAACAGAATATGCAGTAATATATATTCATGGATTTGGAGCATCTAAAAATGAGATTTATCCTATACCAAATAACATAACAAAAGCATTAAACGCAAATATATTCTTTACAAGACTCAAAGGACACGGAATTAACGACAAAAACGCATTCAAAGACGTCAAAACCAAAGACTGGTTAAGAGATATTGATGAAGCCATTCAAATTGGACAATCAATAGGGGAAAAATTAATACTCATTGGCACCTCAAATGGTGGCGCTTGTGTTATTTGGGCATTAAAAAACTACCCAGAGAAAATATATTCTGCCATTTTAATATCACCTAATATTTATCCTAAAGACAAAAGAACAAACTTAATTTACTATCCTTGGGGACGTCAAATTGCTTACCTTATAACAGGTGGATATAACGAACTTGAAATAAGACAAAATAAAAGAATAGAACATGCAGAGGTCACACCATTCCATTCACCAATACGACAAGTCGATTCAATAATTGCAATGATGGGTCTTGTTAAATTAATTAATAATAATGGTTTCAATGAAATAAAAACTCCACTAACAATAGTTTATTCCCCAAATGATCCTACAGTAGATTCTCCAACAATAAATAAATTCATAAGTGAATATGGAGGACATAAAAAAACAATACCAATGATCCTTGTTGAAAGCATTCACTCTCATGTTCCTGCAGGAAATCATAGTTACAGAAGTGCTCAAAATACATCTTATTTAACAAAATATGCGGTTGATTTTATTAAAAATATAAAAAGCAAGTGATATACAAAAACATACACTTGCTTAAAAAATTTAACCCGGAATTAATTACCAAGAATTTCTTCAATTTCATTCTTAAGCACACTAACACCAGGACCATAAATCACCTGAACACCACTATCTTTAATAAGAATTCCCTTTGCGCCTGTATTATCCAAGGTCTTTTTTAAAACTTTAAGAGAATCTCTAACAGTAACTCTAAGCCTTGTAGCACAACAATCAAGTTCAATAATATTATCACCACCCCCAAGCCCCATAATTACTTGAGATGCAATATTATTTCCCTTGACATTTGCATCAGAAAGAAATGTGTCATTATAATTTATAGCATCTTCTCTTCCAGGGGTTTTATAGTTAAATTTAGATATTAAAAAAGCAAAACTAAAATAATATAGGAAAAACCAAAAAACACCTACCAATGGAACTAAAACCCAATTTGTTCTTGCATTTCCCTGTAAAATTCCAAAAAGAATAAAATCAATAAATCCTCCAGAGAAAGTCTGTCCTATTGTGATTTGTAAAATATGAGCAAACATAAATGCAAAACCATCAAATACTGCATGAATTACATAAAGAACTGGTGCTACAAAGAGAAAAGAAAACTCAAGGGGTTCTGTAATTCCTGTCAAAAAAGAAGTTAAAGCTGATGAAAATAAAAGACCAAAAACCTTTGTCTTTTGATTTGGTTTTGCAAGGCGATAAAGCGCAAGAGCAGCACCTGGCAACCCAAACATCATAGTAATAAATCTTCCACTCATAAAACGACTAGTTCCAACAAAAAATTTATCAGTACTATGAGAGGCAAGTTCAGCAAAAAAGATATTCTGAGTTCCTTCAACTAACTTACCATTAATAATTTCAGAACCACCAAGACCTGTTGTCCAGAAAGGCAAATAAAATATATGATGCAGTCCAAAAGGACCAAGCATTCGTAAAAAAATTCCATAAATAAGGGTACCAACATATCCTGTTGCATCTACTAATACACCCATTTTGCTAATCCCAGCTTGCATGAATGGCCAAAATATAAACATACATACAGCAAGAAGAATATTTGAAAAAGAAACTATTATTGGTATAAATCTAGAACCTGAAAAAAATCCAAGAACTTTTGGAAATTCAATTTTATTTAACTTATTATGAAGATAATAAGTTAAAATACCAACTATAATTCCTCCAAAAACACCTGTTTCTAAAGTCCTAATTCCAAGTATTAACCCAACAGCTCCTTTTGAGATCTCTTTAGAGTTACCAAACATATCAATTAAAATACCAATAGTAGAATTCAAAACAAGATATCCAATAAAGGCAGCAAGTCCTGCTGTTCCCTTGTCTGATTTTGCAAGTCCAACGGCAACTCCAATGGCAAATATAGGTGGCAAATTAACAAAAATAATAGCACCGGCAGTACGCATTATATTAAACACTGACTGAAGAAAAAACACATTCAAAAAAGAATATGAGTTGATAGTTGCCGGATTAGATAAAGAACCTCCAATACCCAAAAATAATCCTGCTGCAGGAAGAATAGCAATAGGCAACATAAAAGAACGTCCAAATTTTTGGGCATTTTCAAAAAATTTTCCCATAAAACCCTCCTATATGTCTATAAAAGAAACATATTAGATATTATAAACACTCCCAAATTTCTTTAACCTCATTTATTTTATCAACAAATTTTCTTGTAATTTCCATAGGCCGTGTAATAGCGCCACCTACAACAACTAAAGAAACCCCAAGTTCAAAACTTCTCTTAGCCTTAAGAGGAGTATCAATTTTTCCCTCAACTATTAACTTTGATTTGAAATTACACTTAAGTAAATTTTTTAAAAAGGCAAAATCATTATCTGCAATATTGCACCCTTCAGTATTCTTGGTATATCCATGTAAAGTCGTACCAATAAAATCAAATCCAAGTTTATCTGCATTAACAGCCTCTTCTAAAGAAGCAATATCTGCCATCAAGAGCTGACTTGGATATTTTTGTTTAATCTTATTAAAAAACTCAAACAACAAAAGACCATCGGGACGCTCTCTAAGAGTAGCATCAAGAGCAATCACATCAACTCCTTCACTACAAAGTTCATCGACTTCTTTAATAGTAGGTGTAATAAAAACAGAAGAACCATTATAAACTCTCTTAACAATACCTATTATGGGTAAATCAACCTCTGATTTGATTTGACGAATATCTAGAACACTATTAGCCCTAATTCCAACTGCCCCACCCATTTTTGCTGCTAAGGCCATCTTAGACATAATAAAACTACTATGTAAAGGCTCTCCTTCAAGAGCTTGGCAAGATACAATTAAACCTTTTTTTATTTTTTCAATGATATACAACCCCCTATGATTTAATCATTTAAAGCAATCTTAAATTTACAAAATATACCATTTTTGAAAAAGATGCAATTCATCATAAAATTAAGTGCATAAAATACAAATTTCATATCTGCTTAAATTAAGCTATAATTTAACAATGTCAAACAAAATCAACTGGTTCCCTGGTCATATGAAAAGAGCATTAGACTTAATCCAAGCAAATCTTCAAAAAACAAATATTGTATTAGAAATACTTGACGCTAGAGCCCCACTTAGTAGCAAAAATCCACTAACTGAAAAAATAATTAAAAACTCAAATAGGGATAAAATAATACTTTTAAACAAATCAGATCTTGCACAAGAAGGAGAAATTCTGAAATGGAAAGAATATTTTAAAATACTTGGAAATAATGTACTAATCACAAACATATACAAAAAAGGAATGAGAAAACAAATAATAGACAACATAACAAAAATAGCTAATGTGAAAAAAATTAAAACTTACGAAGAAAAAATAAAAGTATTAATAATAGGGGTGCCAAATGTTGGAAAATCATCAATAATTAACCTATTAGTAGGAAAAAAAAGCACAAGTGTTGCAAATAAACCAGGACACACAAAAAATATACAAATATTAAAAATAAATGAAAGAATTAATATCTTTGACATGCCGGGAATCTTATGGCACAACTTCGAAGATCAAGAAATTGCAAAAAAACTTGCAATATTAGACATGATAAAAAATGAAATAATAGATAATACAGAACTAGCACTATATCTACTTAAAGAAATGCACATAAATAACAAAACCAAATTACTAAACAAATATAATATAATATCAACAAATTCAATTGAAATTTTAGAAGAATTTGCAAAAATAAGAGGATTTATAAATAAAAAACATATAATAGACATTGAACGGGCGTCAAAAATATTAATAAAAGAATATAGGGAAGGAAAATTTGGAAAAATTATACTTGACATAAAACGTCATAATAACAATAAATACAAGTCATTTACATAAGCATTAATATAAAGTATAATCTAGTTTCATGTGATTCAGTCGACACATGCAAAAAAGGGGGGTCTCATTAGTTGAATAATTACATCCTAGAGATTAAAGACTTAAGTCATTATTATACTGATAATAATAATAAAACTCTAGACACAATTAATTTAAAAATTAAAAAAAATGAATTTATTACCCTACTTGGTCCATCAGGATGCGGTAAAACAACACTGATAAAAATCATAGGGGGTTTTTTAAATCAAAACAAAGGAGAAATTCATTTCCTATCAAAAGAGATTTCAAAAATTACACCTAATAAAAGAGAAATTAACACTGTATTTCAAAACTATGCTCTCTTCCCACACATGAATGTTTTCGACAATATCTCATTCGGACTTAGGATGAAAAAGATAAACAAAAATTTAATTCAAGAAAAAGTAAAAGCTGCACTTTCCTTAATTGGCATGCAAAAATACGCTTACAGAAATATTAATGAACTATCAGGTGGACAAAAACAAAGAGTCGCAATTGCAAGAGCAATAATTATGGAACCTAAACTTTTATTATTAGATGAACCACTATCAGCTCTTGACTTAAAGATGAGACAAGAAATGCAAAAAGAACTTAAAAAAATACAAAGAAAGCTTGGAATAACATTTATCTATGTCACACACGATCAAGAAGAAGCATTAACAATGAGCGACAGAATAGTAGTAATGAATGAAGGAATAATCCTTCAAATTGGAACACCGGAAGAAATTTATAATGAACCCAAAACAAGATTTGTAGCTAGTTTTATTGGCGAAAGCAATATTTTTGAAGGAACATATGAAAAAAAATTTGTAGTCAAAATGTTTGGTAAAGATTTCAAATGCCTTGACAAAGGGTTTAAAAATAAAGAACCCGTTGACCTTGTAATACGACCAGAAGACGTAAAAATATTACCAAAAGGCCAGGGAAATTTAAGTGGAATAATTACTTCAGCAGTATTCCAGGGTGTACACTACGAAATGACACTAGAAATTCAAAAATCTCATTGGTTAGTTCAAAGCACAAAACTGACAAAAGTTGGTGAAGAAGTTGATATCTCATTAGGTCCTGATGATATTCATGTAATGTGCAAGGAATAACAAATATGCATAGAATAATTCTAGTACTATATACTCTATTCTTATCAATCTTTATTATCTTCCCATTAGTAATAATAATAGGTTTAGGATTTTTCAATGAACAAAATGAACTCACATTTGCAAATTTCATAAGATTATTAGAACCAAGCTACTTAAGAATTTTTTCAAGAAGCATAAACTTTGCCTTAATTACAACCATATTTTGTATGCTAATTGGATATCCCACCGCATGGTTTATTTCCATGTCAAAAAAAAGTGTTCAAAATATGCTCATAATAATGATAATACTCCCTATGTGGATCAATACCTTACTTAGAACTTATGCTTGGATCAGAATATTAGGAAAAAATGGGATTATTAATAATTTGCTTAAAGCCATGGGACTTGAAACTATCGAACTGCTCTACAATGAAAAAGCTGTAATAATCGGTATGGTATATAATTTTTTACCATTTATGGTCTTACCAATATATACAGGACTTTCAAAAATAAAATATGAATATATTGAAGCTGCAAAGGACCTTGGTGCAAGAATGTGGCAAATATTATTATATATCAAGCTACCATTAACATTATCATATCTTGCCACAGGAATAATAATGGTATTCATACCATCAATCACAGTGTTGATCATATCAGATCTATTAGGTGGCGCTAAACAAATTTTAATCGGCAATTTAATTGAAAAACAATTCTTATTCGTAGAAGATTGGCATACTGGCGCTGCTATTTCATTTATTGTAATGATAGTAATATTGATATTCAACTTAATAATACTTAAATTAATGCAAAAAACAACGTAAAATAAGGATATTAATATGCTTAAAATACTAAAAAACACTTTTCTATTCCTGACACTTGGATTCGTTTATGCACCCATATTAATTTTAATAATTTACTCTTTTAATGCAGGAAACAATGGATTTTTTTTTCAAGGATTTAGCCTAAAATGGTATAAGGAAGTCTTTGAATCACAGCAAATAAAAATAGTCATATATAATACTTTATTAGTAGCAATAGTATCATCCTTAATTTCTATTGTAATTGGTGTTCTGGGCGCTTACAGTATTTACAAAACAAAAAACAAAAAAATAAAAACCATCCTGTTATCAATCAATAAAATACCAATAATTAATCCTGACATCGTAACAGGAATTAGTTTAATGACTTTTTTTTCTTTGATAAAAATACAGCTGGGTTTTTCTACAATGCTAATGTCACACATAATCTTCTCAACACCTTACATAATAATAATAATTTTGCCTAAATTATATTCTCTCTCAGAAAACGTTATTGATGCAGCTCGAGATCTTGGAGCATCAGAAAGCCAAATTTTTAAAAACATAATATGTCCAGAAATAATTGGAAGTGTGGCAACAGGAGGTCTCATTGCATTTACATTATCGGTTGATGACTTTTTAATATCATTTTTCACGACAGGCCAAGGGTTTAATAATTTATCAATACTCATAAACTCTTTAACTAAGAGAGGAATAAAGCCCATAATCAATGCCATTTCTTCTATACTATTTTTTGTAATACTTAGCCTTCTATTTATTATAAATAAATGCGTAGGAATCAAAAAATTAACAGTAGATACAGAAATTTAATAATAAGGAGTTTAATTTTGAAAAAATTTTTAATATTAACAATAATTTTGACAGTCATCTCTTGTTCTCCTCGAAAAACACAAAATACTCTTAATGTCCTTAACTGGGCAGAATATATTGACGAAAAATTACTAGCTCAATTTGAAAAAGAAAATAATGTAAAAATCAATTATGAATGTTTCAATAACAATGAAGAAATGATGGCAAAATTTAATAACACAAAAGGTTATTATGACATTATAGTTCCATCAGAATATTTGATTGGAGAATTAATAAGTGAAAACAAAATTGAAAAGTTAGATTATTCAAAACTGCAAAATGTAAAAAATAATATATTAGATAGATTTTATAATCTAGAACATGACTTTGATAATTTCTATTCTGTACCTCTCTTTTGGGGAGTAATGGGAATACTTTATAACAAAACCAAAGTTGATATAAATGACATGAATGAATTTGATATACTATTTAACGAAAAATATAAACAAGAAATTGCAATGTTAGACTCGCCAAAAGAAAATATTGGGGTTGCACTTAAAAAACTTGGCTATTCCTTCAATGAACACAAAATATCCATAATCAAACAAGCCGAAGAACTACTCAAAAAACAATCTCCCTTGGTAATAGGTTATTTTTCAGATATTGCTGCAAAATCTCTAATACTCAATGGTGAATCATCAATCCAACTAACATGGAGCGGAGAAGCAATAGATGCAATGCTTAAAGATCCAAATTTAGACTTTTATGTACCTAATAGTACAAATATCTGGGTTGATGTCATGGTAATTCCATCAGACGCACCTCATAAAGAACTTGCTTATAAATTCATAAACTTTCTTTATGAAAATGAAGCATCTTATGCAAACTTTAAAGAGACAAAATATAATTCACCAAACAAAAATGTATTGCATCGATTACAGGAAGAAGCAAAGGTAAATCCTGAAATAAATATATACTTAGAAGAAAAATTTCTTCCAACAAATTTTTCAAACCACGAAGTATTTAAAACAGTGCCTAAAGAAGTTAAAGAAGAACAAATGAGAATATATGTAGAATTATCATCCTAACAAAATCTAAGGCACCTTTTATTTAAAAGGTGCCTTATCTTAATCAAACTTTAGCAGAATTTAAAAACTGATTTTTTAACCCAAAAAAAGCTATGGACACAATAATAATGACACCTAAAAATACTTGATAAAACAAAAATGGCATGATATCAAGTGGAGATATGGTCCCTTTTGCAATATTTATCAAACTTATCATATGCATACCATATGGTAAAGCACCAATTAACGCACAAGAAGAAATTGAAAGCAATGCCGCACAACGCTTAGGACATACAGAATTTGCTTCAGATATACCTTTAGTAACAGTCCCATTAACTAAAATTGCAAGACCACTATTTGAAAGAAAACCTGTCACCATAATTATTAAAAAAGTAATTGTAAACTCGGCACTCCTTCTGCACTTAGCAAAATACTTCAACTTAGTTAAAATCCACTCAAAACCCCCATGCCTAATAGTCATATAAGAAATTCCTCCTGTAAAAATAACAAGAATAAGCATCTCACTTAAATCTAAAAGTCCAGCATTAATATTTTTAAACATCAAAAGCAAAGTTAAATCACCATTAAAAATGCCAATACCACCAGCAATTAATATTCCAAAAAATAAAACTAAAAATACATCTACTCCTAAAAACGCAAAAATTATAACAAAAAGGTAAGGAATCACTTTCAAATAACTTATCTCACCAAGCTCAACATTAACTCCAATACCACCAATATAAGAGCCTAAAACAGCAAATGCTACAGTTGATAAAATAGATGCAGGAAATGTAAAAAAAGCACCATTTCTAAAAACATCTATAATTTTAACTCCTTGCGTACGACTTGCAATAATAGTTGTATCTGATATTAAAGACATGCTATCACCAAAAGCGCCACCTCCAAGCACAGCTCCTGCAACCATTGGCAATGGGATACCGCTTTTATTTGCTATTTCAAATCCAATTGGAGTAATAGCCACAACGGTTCCAAGAAAGCTGCCAGTTGCAGTAGATAGAAAAAGGCATATTAAAAATATGCCTGCTATCAACAAATTAGCAGGTATATACTTAAGTCCAATAGTTGCTACGGTTTCAATGCTACCTATTTCTTTACAAACAGCCGAAAAAGCACCTGAAATCATAAAGATGAAAGATATAAATATAATATCAGTCTGTGAACATCCTTCAATAAAGTCATTCATCTTATCTATAAACGAACCCTTAAATAAAAGGAATGCTGTAACAACAGCTAATAACATAGCAATTATTGGTGGCATTTGATAAAAAGCCATCTCTACACCTTGAAACTCTAAAGCCACTCCTGTTCCTACATAAACAACAATAAAAACAAGAAAAGGAATAAGCCCTAAAAAATTTGGCTGTATATGACTACCTTTGTTCATTTTAAACCCCCTTACAATTCATGCATTTATGAATTAATTACTTAGCTCTCTTATTCAACTTAAGAAATCTAAAATCAATTTATTTTTAGCGATAATCTAAAAAATCCCTTTATATCAAGGCTAACCATCATAGACAAAAAATAGAAAAATAGTTGATAAATTAAAACTATAACTACTTATGGAAGGAACAATACTCTTAACATCCTACAGACCTGCCAAAAGGCAAATAAACATATCTATACGCAAACAACTTCTATGAGAAGGAATATTATCATAAATAGATACTTCTTTTGCAAAAACCTATTACAAATAAGCATAGGGATCATAATCACTAGCAAAAAAATACCCTCAACTATGACAGTAAGAAATATAACTATCAAACCTGTAGAACTCCCACCTCCGCATTAAATTTTCAATCTTAACAATCAACCCTAACCATTTATTTTTCATAACACTCTTCATTATAACTACAACAAAAAAATTTACCATCTCAGTACCAAGAAAAAAATTAAGCATTTCGATCTTCTCCCTTACTAAATCTTTTTCATAATATATAAATATTTACAAATTTGCATAAAACTTCAATAAGATTAATACCTTAAACAGAAACCTTTTCTGTTTAAGCAATAAAACAAATAACATATTTTAAGACTAATACTTGAACTGATTTCAAAATTACTTATCCTTTTACAAAGAACAGAAAAAACTCTTGTCAATAAAGGGCAAAATCCAACAAAATCAAATTTAATCTCACACTCATTACATTTTCCACCAAAACTCCACAAACAAAAAACAGTAAAATAAATTACCTTAATTAATTATAAGTCTAAAAATATGGATATGTATTTTTAATATTATACCACAAAATATAACATTTAAAGATTTTATTAAAAAAATAAATTCAGATTGAATAAAAAATTGAATATAAAAGAGAAAATCATAAATTACATGAAGATTATTTTTTGAAAACAATCATATACTTACATATAATTACTTTGTAATAAAACTATGAAACAATACTATGTTTAAACCAGACAAGACAAAATAAGAAAATCATCTAAGACAGTATAAACACCTATAACAACAAATAAAGTAGGCATAAATTTTATCTTAATTAACTTAACAAATCTAAATTTAATATTTCAAATACCTACATCTTACGCCAAAAATGGTCATTTTCTAAAATCATATTTGCTTCAACTGGTCCTTCTGATCCATAACAATAATCCCAATTTTTAATGTCTTCCCATTTATCAAGAATATCTGATACAAATTCCCAAGAACTATCAATCTCATCATTTCGAGCATACAAAGTTTTATCACCCAAAAAAGCATCAAAAAGTAATCTCTCATAAGACTCACTAAAAAATTTGTTAAATGAAGCATGATAAGAAAATTCCATATTAGCTTCCTGAATATCATAATTATATCCTGGTCGCTTAGTATTAAACTTAATTTCAATGCCATCTCTCGGTTGAATTCTAAAAATCAAAGCATTTGAAAGATTAATCAACCCAGTATTAAAAATAGTGAAATCAGGCTTTTTAAATTGAATATATATTTCTGAAAATTTCCTCACAAGCGCTTTCCCCGTCCTAATATAAAAAGGCACCCCAGACCAACGCCAGTTATCAATAAACAATTTCATAGCCAAATAAGTTTCAGTATCTGAAGTACTTAAAAAATTAGCTTCTTCTCTATATCCTTTTTTTAAAATCCCTTGTACCTGAGAACACATGTATTGTCCTTTGATAATATGATTTTGCATAGTCTCTCTACTTAATTTTCTTAAACTCTTTAAAACCTTAACCTTTTCATCATGAATAAAGTCAGCACTAAATCCAATAGGAGGTTCCATTGCAACTAAACTTAAAAGTTGTAAGATATGATTTTGAACCATATCTCTTAAGGCACCAACAGAATCATAATACTCAGCCCTACCATCAATTCCTGCCTCTTCTGCTACGGTAATTTGAATAAAGTCCACATAACGATTGTTCCAAATATTTTCAAAAATAGAATTCCCAAACCTAAATGTAAAAATATTTTGAACGGTTTCTTTGCCCAAATAATGATCAATTCTGTAGATTTGTTCTTCCCTAAACACAGAATAAAGAAGAGTGTTTAAACACCTAGCTGTATCAAGACTACTACCAAAAGGCTTTTCAAGAATTATTTTAGACAAATAAGAAGTATTACTAAATGAATATGGTTTTAAATTTTCAATTATTGCCTCATAAAACTCAGGTGATGTTGAAAGATAATATATTCTCTCTCTATTATTTAAAAGAGATGACAATTTTACATAAGCATCCTTTGCCCTAAAATCTCCTGATAAATAAACAAAAAATTTCAAAAAATCATCAACCAAATCAGTAGACTCTTCTTGCCACAAAGAATCCTTAATATAAACCTCAAGTTCATAATCAGTAAAGTTTCTTCTCGCAAACCCAATAATTCTAAAATTATTAATATGACCATCCTTATACAAATTAAAAAGAGAAGGAATAAGTTTTCTTCTAGACAAATTGCCAGTAACACCAAATATTACAACATCAAAATTAGATACATTCTTTTCACTCATAAAATATCTCCAACAGATAATTATACTATTATTGTCACATCAAAAACCATGACATAATATTCTTATTATAAATAATAGTTATACCTACATTAAATTTAATCACAGCAATGACGGTTTAAAACGAATGCCTCAAAATTTATAAAAATCAAATACAAATATAGTGTTATAATTAGTATAGTGTACAATGTATAAGAAATGAAAAACTTATCACTATTTACAGATTTTTATGAACTCTCAATGATGAATGCTTACTTCATAAGAAGTATTAATCCAAAAGTCAAATTTGAAATGTTTTTCAGAAAAACGCCATTTAAAAACGGATACATAATTTTAGCAGGAATTCACACATTACTTAATGCTTTAAAAGAATTACATTTCAGAGATGAAGAGATTAAATATCTAGACAGTTTACAGTATTTTGACAAAAAATTTTTAGAATACTTAAAGACATTTAGATTAAACATAAAAATAAGCTCAATAGAAGAAGGAAGAATCGTTTTCCCCCATGAACCCATACTAATCATTGAAGGAAATTTAATTGAACTCTTACTCATAGAAGGACTGATATTAAATACAATAAATTTTGAAAGCCTAATTGCAACTAAAACAGCAAGAATTAAAGAAGCCGGGGCTAAAAATCTAGCAGAATTTGGTCTTAGAAGAGCGCAAGGAATTAATGGCGCACTCTCAGCAAGTAAAGCTGCTTACATAGGAGGTGCTAATTTTACAAGCAATGTACTTGCAGGATATAAATACAATATTCCTGTCATTGGCACAATGGCTCACAGCTGGATAATGAGTTTTAAAAATGAAGAAGAGGCCTTTTGGGAATATGCAAAAATATATCCAAATAATGTAAGTTTGTTAATTGACACTTATGATACACTTAACAGTGGTCTTAAGAATGCAATAAAAGTTTTCAAAGCACTAAAAAAAAAAGGAAGCAAAAATTTTTCCGTTAGAATTGACAGCGGAGATCTTGAATACTTAAGCAAACAAGTTAGAAGAATACTTAATGAGAATGGACTATCTGAAGTAAAAATCATTATATCAAACGAACTTGATGAAGAAATTATTATGTATCTAAACTCAATTTATGCGCCTATCGACTTCTGGGGAGTAGGAACCAATCTAGTTACTGCAAAAGGAGAATCCAATCTCTCAGGGGTGTACAAAATGACATCAATTCAACAAAACGGCAAATTTATCCCTAAAATGAAAATGTCAAATAACATTCATAAATCAACACTACCCTCTCAAAAAGGGGTTGTCAGAATATACTCAAATGAACAAATGATTTTCGATCTAATTTTTTTAAAAGAAGAAGAAGAAGAAATAAAAAAAATGTTAAGCTTAAAAAAGGAATTTACAATTTTTCACCCCATACAAGACAATACATTCAAAGAAATAAAAACATATGAAAGCTTTGAATTTTTAATAAATACAGTTTTTGAAAACAACAAAATTTGTCAAACCCGCGAATCAAGTCTCGAACATATAAGAGCAAGGGTTCAAAGTGATCTTAAAAAGATCGATCATACACATAAAAGGCTCATAAATCCACACATATATAAAGTAAGCATTACAGAGAAATTAAAAAATCTAAGAAACAAACTCATTAAAGAAAACAAAAAACCATAATACTATGTATAATATGTGTATTATATGTATAAGATATATAAAACAAACAAAGTAAGCAAAATTTATAATAAAATTAAAGAATTAATTAAAAACGATGACATATTTAAAAAAGAAACTATCATCATTTTAAAAAGTAACATTTTAAGCGAAGAAATTAAAAAATATCTAGCAACCCTAAATGAAGTCTCATATAACCTCAATGTAAAACAAAACATAATAAAAACGATATATAATCTCTCAATGGAAAACCACAATATAAAAAAATTTTTGGAAAACAATACATTACTCCTTTACTCAGAAACAGAAAAATTTATTCTGTATCACATGTTAAAAGACAATAAAATAAAAAATATCAAGCAATTTAAATCGACAAAAAACAGATATATCTTTGCATCAAAGATAATAACTTTATTTCATAAATACTACTCTAAATTTCCAAATTTAATTGATTATTGGAGACAAAATAAATTTTTATTTGAAGATCAAAATAAGATTCACTATGAATCCATGCAAAAGGAAATGTTTGAAAAACTATTTGAAAATCAAATCAGCCTTTTTAACTTGCACGAAAAAATTGAACAAGAAATAACAGATACTAAGCAAAGCATTGAAACAAAAAGAATAATAATAATTGGAGAGACTAGAGAAACTGACAGAAAAATTTTACATTGTTTGCAAAAAATTTTCGACATTATAGTATACGAATTGATACTTGAAGATATAACTCAAATCAAATCTGCCTTCATAGATGAACTAGTGCCGGTAAAAATCAAAAAATGCAATTCAAGTACACAAATAGAAGAAGAAACTGATATTCAACCATTTGAAGAGAAAAATTTTTTAGCAAGTTTCAAAAACAATATTATAAAAGGTACTCCCCTATTAAACTTAGATAATAGTTTTAAAATAACAGAGGCAACAACAAAAAAACGAGAGGTAGAAATTTTAGTAAATAATATTTTACATTCAACACAAAATAATCATCTAAAAATAAACGATATCGTAATAACTTACTTACCAAAAGATATGGACATATACTTACCATACATAGAAGAATTTTTAAATAAATATGAACTTGAATTTACTATTTTAGATTCTAAAGATATCTCACAAAGTAAAAGTGTAATAGCATTAAAACAATTAATGAAATTCTTCGTTTCAAACAAAGGAACGATTAGTAATTTTAATAGAAAAGAAATAATTGAATTTTTAAGTAATACAAAAGTAATGAATAAATTCAACATCTCAATAAGTGAATTAGAATACCTAATAAAATTTAACGATGCAGTGAATATTAATTTTGGAATGAATGATGCTCATAAAGAAAGCTTATCTTATGACAAGAATTTTTTAAATTCATGGGAAAATGGCTTTGATAGATTTCTCACATCTACAATGTTTAATGAAAAATATGAATGCAATAATTGTCAAGAGAGCATAAGCTTTCAAGATCCAGATTCAATAGTAAGATTAATAAGTATAATAAAAAGCCTATACGAAGACATAATGTACTTTCAAGAACAAGAATATACAATATATGAATGGGCAGAAATAATGGATATTTTCATAGATAAATATATCAAACTTGAAGATAACAACAAAATCGATGAATATATAAGCACAAGAATACAATACTTTAAAAACTTTTCAAAAGATTTTAATGAAAACCTTTACAAAGATTACATGACAAAAGTTAAAGACAGAAAAGTTGATTTTGCTCTCTTCAAAATAATGCTTGAAGAGAGCATCGAACAAAAAGCATATCAATCAAACAATCAAAATACAGGTATACTTGTTGCAAGCTCTGATAAAATCGAATATTTACAAAAACCTGAAATTCACTTTTTAGGAATCCATCAATTAAATTCAAATATTCATTTTGATAACATGAACTTATTAAACGAATATTATGACTATGTCAATCTGGAACAAGATAGCATTTCAAATTTAATTAGAATAATCTTTGCAGCATCAAACAAATTCTATTTTTATTACTCACTAAGCGAATCTCCAAATCCAGATATCAATAAACCTAAAGTAATAAATAAGATAATAAATTACATAAGAGATATGGGACAAGAGCTAAAAATTGAAATACACCCAAGTGAAAATTACGATTTTGAATATTTCAAATACAAAAAAGCCAATTACCTAATTAACTATGATACAGAAGCCTTTAATATTGCAAAATCACTACAACAAGGCAAACATCCAAACTTCAAACAGAAAAGACTTAAATTAAAAAAACAAATCACACTAAGGATAGAAGACATAAATAAAGCTATAACCAATCCATACAAATACTTTTATGAAGAAATATTAAATGTATATATTAAAGATATAAGCCAAATTGGTGATATTAAAAAAAAACAAGAAGAACAGATTATTGACATTGATAATTTTAATTATAAGCTAATGAATAATATCATACCAATACATGAATATATAAAAGATGAAACTAATGAACATATATTAGAGAAAATAGATAATATAATTGAAAATCAGATTCAGAAGGGAATAATTCCCATGAAAATCAAAAAAACAACTATCAAAGAAGAATTCATAGAAAAATTCAATGAAATCAAAAATAATATTGTTATCAATTTTCAGGAATTTTTCAAAATGCAGAAAACCGAAATCACATTAAATAAAAGTATATTCATTAACTTCGAAGGTGAAACAATAGAATTTAAGTTAAATGGAACACTCAAAAACATATATAAAATAGATAATCGATATTTTTATGTCAATTTAGAGAAAAAAGATTACGGTCAAGACAAAATTATCAGAAAAATCAACCTATACATAATAGGATTAATGTTAAAAAGCTCAATTAAAAATATAGAATCAATTCAAGAAATAAGAATAACTTATAAAACTTCTAAATTATCACTTGAGAATCAATATACAAATGAAACGATAAACTACATAGACCTTACAAATTTATTAAAACAAATAGCATACATCTCAAGCTATCCTACTCCCATTTATAAGGATTTAATACAAAAAAGTTTAATTAAAATAAAAGACATAAACGAATTTCCAACAGTACTAAAAACACAAATAAAATATCCACAAAAAAGCATTAATATTAACAAAGATATGGAATTCATTCTTCAACAAAGAGATATAACATGGTGTCCATATTATAACAGATTTAAAGACACTCACGATCTAGACATAAACGACAACTTAGAAAAATTACTTCAAGATTTTTATGCTAAATTCATCAAGGTAGAAAGTTAATCCCATGAGAGAAATAATAGATAAAATCAAATACAACGAAAAAATATTAATTGAGGCTTCAGCAGGAACTGGAAAGACCTACATACTTGAGAATACTATTACAAACTTACTCATAAATAAAATGTACTCTCCAAGCGAGATTTTAGTGCTAACATTCACAAAAAAAGCAACAGAAGAGATGCATACTAGAATATTGAAATCAATTGAACATGAATATCAAAATTCACAAAAAGATAAATCTTTAAAAAATTTTTACGAGCAATCAAATAAAATATTTATCTCAACCATAAACAAATTTGCACTACATTCTCTAAACAATTTTCAAATCGAGACAGAAAACTTTGTCAAATACAGTGTAAAAGAAAATTTTACATCAGAAATAGACGAAATAGTTTATGAATTTTTAAGAAAATCGGATTCATTAAAAAAAGAATTAGCAATCAAAGATGATGAATTTGAAATCTTTAAGTCTAAATTTAAAACTACAAAAGACATGATTCAATATATAAGACAAGGATATAAAATAGACAAGACACAAAAACTTGGGGATTGGATAAAAACTCAAACGATTTTTAAAAAAATGCTTACAAATCAAGATAGATTAATTAATGAGTATAACTTAATAGTCGAAGCATTAAACAAAATGACTATGGAAGAAAAAATAACTTTCCTAAATAAACATAATCAAGGAATTAAAATATCGGAAATAAAATATAGTAATGAAAAAGATATAGTAAAAATAACAGACATACTTGTAAACAACAAATTTCTTTCGAAGATAATAGAATCTAATCTTAAAAAAAATGTCACTCTCTTACCTAAGGAACTAAAAATACAAACCGCCTTAAGAAAACTTAGTCATGAAACAAATATAAATAAAGAAGATAAAAACACACTTAAAAGATTTATTAATCTAAAAGTCGAATATAAAATACTTAAATATATAGAAAAAGAACTTGCAAATACCATTAATGAAACAAACACAATAGACCAAAAACATATAATTCTAAACTTCAAAAAACACCTGGAATCTCATGATAACAAATTATTAAATTCAATAAAAAGCAGATATAAAATAATACTAATAGATGAAGCACAAGATTTAAACCTAATACAAATAGAAATATTTAAACTACTTAACTCTTGTGGCATAAAGCTAATATTTATAGCCGATCCTAAACAAATAATTTATACATTTAGAAATGCTGATATATCATATTATAACCAAGGTATAAAAGATCAAATAAAAGATAACGCAAGAATAACCTTATTAACAAATTACAGAGCAAACAAAAAATTAGTTGAACCTTTAAATATCATGTTTGATAATATCTATAATAAAACACACACAACGAAAATCGAACAAATAGAATTTATCAAGTCAAAAACAGAACCTAAGAATGACAAAAATAAAATTTTTATAAACGATCAAGAAATAGAAGCAATAAACATAATAAAAAATGAAGAAGATAAAAATATTTTACAAAAAACAGCTACAACAATAAAATATCTACTAACAAACGGAAAAATTTATGATAACAACAAACTAAGACAAATTAAAGAATCAGACATAAAAGTACTTTGCAGAACAAGCAAGGAAATAGATTTAATAGCTAAAGAACTTAAAAATCAAAATATAAAAACGAATAAGATCGAAGAACCATTCTTTAAGACGAAAGAATTCAGCGAAATATTTTACCTTATAAAATGTTTCGACAGGAAACAAAATTTTCAAACTCTAAACTATATCTTAACTAGCAAAATAATAAACCTTCCGTGGGAATTATACCTAAATCTACTTGAAAAAAATGAAATAAAACACATAGAAGAAACCATTAGTGACATAATATATTTACTTGAAAATCAAAAAATAACATTAATAAAAGCAATAGACGAAATCATATCAAAGAAAGATTTATGGCTCAATTTGGCAAAAATTTTTAATAATACTACGTTTACTGAATTTGCACAATCAAAAAAAAGCTACAGAGAAACCCTAATAAATGAGGAAAAATTTGAGGAACTTAAGAACTACGAAATAAGTCTAGACTTTATTTCCAAAATTTACTATGAAGATAAAACCATAGAATCATTAATATGCACTCTAGAAGATCTAATAATCAATAAAGATACTGAACAAAATGAAGAGCAAATCACTACCCAAGGTAGTCAATCCATAGAAATACTGACAATTCATAAATCAAAAGGACTAAGTGTTAATATCGTATTTCTCATAGGTGATATTCAAAACAATGATAGCCTACTGAAAAAATCAGATACATTTTATAAATTTTGCTTAGAAAATAAGATAGAATATGATTTTTTAAAATTAAAAGAAAATCAACAATCTGCCAAACATAAGATTTTAAATGAAGAGAAAAATATTTTTTATGTAGGAACAACACGATCAAGATTCGCACTATTTATTATCAATAAAGGCACAATAATAAATAAAATGCTAGAGCTAGCGGAAATAAAAACAATCGATAAAATAAATTTAGACTTTAATGTATATAATCTGATTAAAACTCATAAATTCAATAAATTAGAAAAAAATGATAACAAAGAAATAAAATTAATCCCTCCAACACCAATAAACAAACATTTATTTAGAAGAGAATATATACATAGCTATACAAGTCTTGCATCAAATTATAAATTTAATTACCATGCAAATCAAGAAACAAGAGATGATGAGACTTATGACAATCATGCTAATTGTACGGAAGAAACACTCCCAAAGGGCAAAGATATTGGTAATATTTTACATGTCATAATGAAAGATATAAATTTTAGCGACGCAAAAGATAATTTCAACAATTTTCAAAAAATCAATATTGCTCTTATACAAAAAAGAATTGAACATTTCAATTCAAAACTAAATACACCAAAGATACAAGAAATGTTAATAAAAATGATCTATAACATATTAAATACAAAAATCAAATTTATTGACGCAAGACTGTGTGATATTCAAGAATTGCAAAAAGAAATGGAATTTTTAATCAAGATAGATACAAAAATTTATGAACAAAAGTCTCTCTTTAAAAATTATAACAAATTGGATTTAACACTCAATAATGGATATATAAAGGGAATCATTGATCTTATATTTAAGATAAATAATAAAGTATACATTTTAGACTACAAAACAAATTATCTTGGAGCAAATTCAAAAGATTATAATTTAACAAATTTAAAAAAGAAGATGAAACAAGAAATGTATGACTTACAATATAAAATTTACGCACTAGGAACAAAAAAAATACTCTTTAAAAATTCAGAAGAATATAATAAATACTTTGGAGGAGTAATATATCTCTTTACAAGAGCATTTCAAAAAAATACCAAAAAACAATCTAAAACACAGAATGGGATTTATTTCACCATACCAAATTTCAAAGAATTAGATTTAGAGCAAATATATTTACAATTAAAATATTAAAAGGAAAATATGAGAAATTTTTTAGTCTTAAGAGAGTTTTTAAAAGATCATAAGAGAAACTATTTGAATCCAGAACTCAAAATTTATGAAATAATAGAAACTTTAAACATAAACATAGAAAATTACTATAAAGCACATTTACTCACAAAAAAAATCAAAGATGAAAAATACGAAGAAATTACTACTTTTTTAATATTCTTATTTAATTATCTCTCTAAAGGACACTTAAGAGCTAATATTAATTTATTAATTAAAGATATTCAAAATACAATCAACTGTGCTTTCCTTGAAATAGAAGATGAAGATCAATCTTATCAAAAATCAATCAACATACTAGAAGAACTTGAAAAGTTTACACAAGCAACAAAAATATACAAAATAATCTTACATTTAAAAGAAAATAATATAATGAAAGATCTTAATAAAAATGAAAGAATCATAACTCCTTTAATATTAGAAAATAATATTAATATCTATACCCAAAAAAACTTTAGAGAAGAAGAAGAATTAATAAAAAAAATAGATCAAAGACTTAAGGATAATAAAAGTGAAATAACTACTCAAAGAATACAAAATATCATGAACAACTTAAACACTAAGGACCTAAGTGAAGAACAAATCAATGCAATCAAAAAATCTTTAAAAAGTAATTTCTTTATACTCAGTGGCGGACCGGGAACAGGCAAAACAACAACTATAAATTATATTCTAAAAGCAATTGATATGCACTCAAATGTTAAACAAAAGGTAGCCCTTGTAGCACCAACTGGAAAAGCAAGTCAAAAACTAAAATCAAGTCTAAAAGAATCATTTAAAAATCTTGAAACAGAATATAGCACAGTACAAAAATTATTAAAAATGTCATTTATCAATAAAGGCAATAAATATGATGAAGCCAACCCCCTAGAATTTGAAATAATAATAATTGATGAAGCATCTATGATAGATTCAAGCACTTTCTTAAAATTGCTAAAGGCGGTTAAGATAAGCACAAAACTCATAATAACGGGGGACAAAAACCAACTTCCATCAATAGCTGGAGGCAATGTATATTCAAGTCTAACGCAAATAAAAGAAATAAATGATGAAAACATAGAAATACTTAAAAAAAATTTTAGAAGTAACGATGGGATAAATTTATTAGCCAAAGCAATATATCAAGAGGACACAAATCTAATTGATATTCAACTTAATGCCAACAAAAATATAATTTTAAAGGACATAAATAAAGTCAATATTGAAAATGAATTATTAAATCACATAAAAAACTTATATAAAAAAATCTATAATTTTGATCTCAATTCACTAAATAACAAAGAAATTAAATTAATAATTAATGCTTTGCTTAGCAACGTCATTTTATGCTCAAGAAATTTTGGAAAATTTGGAACAAAAAGAATAAATGAAATAATAAAATTATATTTGAAAAAAATCTATGGCAATTTAATTGGACAAATAATTTTAATTACTCAAAATGATTATAAAAACGATCTATTTAATGGAGAAAGGGGTATTCTCTTTAGAGAAAACTCTAAAATTTACGCTTTATTCAAAAAAGAAGATGAAAAATACAAAAGAATCAACTTTAATTTAATAAACAAATATGAACTTAGTTTTGCAACAACCATACATAAAAGCCAAGGCTCTGAATATCAACATGTACAAATAATAATAGAAGATAATCCATTCTTAACAAAAGAACTACTCTACACTGCAATAACAAGAGCTAAAGAAAGCATAAAAATAATATCAAGCAAAGACATTATTAAAAATGTCAGCCTAAAAACAATAAAAAGAGATTCAAAAATCTCAGATCATATAGATGCATTAAAATAAATTGACAAACAAAAAGAAAAACAATATAATCTTAAGGTATTGCATTTGGGGGCGTAGTTCAGATGGTTAGAACGCCTGCCTGTCACGCAGGAGGTCGCGGGTTCGAGTCCCGTCGCTCCCGATAGTAATCCTTAAAGTCAAGAATTGTTATTTGCATTTACTTTATTTCAAAAGTAACTATGAAAGCATAAATCAACTGCAAAACACATTAAAGCTATTATTAAAGTTGCATTATAAAATAAAGACCCTTCAAAAACCCCATTAAAACAGAAAATTCATTAATATTTATAAATGCTTAAGTTACATTAAAGAAAGATATTCAAGTTTTACTTTATCAAAAATATCTTTAGCATCATCCAAACTACAAAGTTGCCCTCTAAGTGCCGTTGCGGTACCTGACGCAACTCCAAACCTAAAAGAATCAAGAAGAGAATTCCCATTTTGATAAGCATACACAAATCCAGCAACTACAGAATCTCCTGCACCAATAGTACTTAAAGAATTAATTTGCGGGACATTAGCCAAACAAGCATCTTTATTATTTATAAAAACAGCACCTTTACTTCCCATTGAGATTATAATATTTTGCACACCCCTTTCCATAAGCTCACACCCAGCATTAATTAGATCTCTACTAGAAGTCAAATTAATACCCAAAAGTTCTTTAAGTTCATTAATATTTGGCTTTATTAAAAAAGGTTTAAGCCCTATAATCTCTTGCAAGGCAGGACCACTAGTATCAATAATTAACTTAACATTACTCGCAAGACTCTTGGCTATTTCATTATAAACCTGATACCCAAGCGAGCTTGGCACACTACCAGACATGATTAACACATCTTTATCTAAATTTTTTAATTTTAAAATCAAAGACTGAAAATCCCTCTCAAGAATTACGGGTGATTTTCCATTAATCTCTGTTTCTTCTCCATCTGACATCATTTTAATATTGATTCTAGTATTGTCAGATATGCTAACAAAATCATGCTTTATACCCATCAAATCAAGATAGGACCTTATATAATCACCTGTAAATCCACCCAAAAATCCAAGAGCAACACTTTCAATTTCAAAATTTTTAAGTACATTACTTACATTTATTCCCTTCCCACCAGCAAAAAAATTATTCCTAACAATATGATTAAGACATCCTGTCTGAAAACCCTCCACAACTATTTTATAATCAATAGCAGGATTAAGAGTAAGCGTATATACCAAGCCAATCTCCTTTATAATTAAGTAAAATAATTAAATAATTAAATAATGTAATTATTATATGTTATAATTATAATATATTATATTTATAATAATTATAATATGGAACTATAGTATAGCAAGGAGTTTCCTATGCAAGATTTATTTTCTAAAAAATTAATATTATTAAACTACGAAGCCAAAAGTAAAGATGATGTAATTGAAAAAATGGCTGACATGCTCAATGAAAACAGATATTTGAATAACAAAGAAGATTTTATAAAAGAAATTAAAAAACGAGAAGAAATAAGCGGAACAGGCCTTGAAGAATATATTGCAATGCCACATGCAAAAGGTAATTTTGTTAAAAAACATGGAATAGCTATATTACGAACTAAAGGAGAAGGGTTTGATTTTAACGCTTCTGACTTACAACCTTCAAAATTATTTTTCATGATAGCTGTACCTGAAAAAATTACAGGTAATACTCATATTAAAACAATATCTTACCTTAATAATATATTTAATAATGAAATTTTAAGACAAGAAATTATGAGTACAAATGATACAAATAGATTTTTAGAAATTCTTTTAAAGAATAACACAGATGTAATAATGAATGACACTAGTTCCAAAAATTTCATTCTAGCAGTAACCGCTTGCCCTACAGGCATTGCCCATACATACATGGCAGCTGAAAGCCTAAAACGAGCAGCAGCTGAACTAAACGTAGAGCTCAAAGTAGAAACTAATGGCTCTAGTGGAGTTGACAATCTAATAGAAGAAGAGGAGATAAAAAGAGCAAAAGGCATAATTATTGCATCCGGAAAAACTGTCGATAAAGACAGGTTTAATGGTAAACCACTAATTGAGGTTGGTGTAAAAGATGGTATACATAAAGCAAAAGAACTCATTCAAAACATTCTTGATAACAAAGCAAAAATTTATAAGAGCGAAACAGTACAAGAAAAAAGCAAAACAATCCGAAAACCAGGTGGTGCATATAAACATTTAATGAACGGTGTATCTTTCATGCTCCCATTTGTAGTGTCTGGGGGAATAATTATTGCAATATCATTCATGTTCGGCATCAAAGCTTTTGATCCAAACGATCCAAGCTATAATAAGATAGCAGATATTTTAATGCAAATCGGCGGTGGTAATGCTTTTTTTCTAATGATTCCAATACTTGCTGGATATATTTCATTTAGCATAGCAGAACGTCCCGGCCTTGCACCTGGAATGATTATAGGATTAATGATGAGCAAAGGAAATGCAGGATTCTTAGGGGGCATTCTAGCAGGATTTATCGCAGGATACGTAACTTTAGCAATAAAATCAATAAGTAAACAAATAATACCACCAAAAATAAGTGGTATTAATCCCGTTTTAACCTACCCGCTTTTCTCAGTGCTAATATCAGGATTTTTAACATATTTTTTACTAGCACCAATTGAATATATTAATACATCTATAACAAATATGTTAAATTCACTAAGCGGAACAAATATGGCATTACTGGGTGCACTACTTGGTGGAATGATGGCAATAGACATGGGTGGTCCTGTAAACAAAGCTGCTTATGCATTTGGCATTGCAATGATAACTGCTGGGAATTATATACCCCATGCAAGCGTAATGGTAGGAGGAATGACGCCTCCACTTGGCATCGCACTTGCAACTAGCATTTTCAATAATAAATTTTCACAAGAAGAACGTGAAGCTGGTAAAGTTTGTTACTTTTTAGGCGCATGTTTCATAACGGAAGGGGTGATTCCTTTTGCAGCATCAAACCCTTTAAAGGTAATACCTGCTTGCATAATAGGGTCATCTATCGGGGGTTTTTTGTCTGCATTATTTAAAGTAGAGCTTATGGCCCCACATGGCGGTATCTTTATTCTCCCAATAATAACCAACCCATTAATGTGGATAATATCTATCCTCATAGGTGCTTTAATAACAGGTCTATTAATAGGATTTATGAAAAGAGATAAGAAATAATTCTTATCTCTTAAAATAATATTTACACAAATTTTAATAAACCAATCTCAATTTTATTGGTGTTTCAAGACTTAAAGTCCTAATCATATCTAGCTTAAGTTCTAAATTATTGGAGTTAAGCTGTTTAAATCCAAACTGTTCTTGAATTTTTCTCGATGTCCTGATTTTGAGTGTAACATTAGAATTATCAATAAGCTCATCTGCACGTGAAGTAAAGTCTGATAAAAAGTAAACTAATACATCTTTATATTCCTTCTCAGACATTGGTATCTCTTCTGATGGCAAAAGTGCTGCAAGAGCATCATTTACCTGATCCTTACTTTCATTAATAATCTTGGTAACAGTTTTTAAATTAAAATCAATATCAAGAATATTTTTCCCATTCTTATTTGCTATCTTAAATATAGGCATTGTCTCCTTTGCAAGATAATCTTTTAGAACCTTAACCAGATTATCAAATTGAACAATCAAATTAAGAGAATCACCATTAGACTTAATATTTAAGAGCTTTAGACCTAATTTTTTCCCTTCATCACCAAAATATTGTTTTATCTTATCAATAGGGAAAAGGGACATTTTAGCTATTTCCTCTCCTACAAGAGTTGCTACAAGTTCTTTTCTGATCTTTTCAAATTCTTTATTAACATTAAATATTAATGAAACTGTTCCGCTCGCATCATCTTGTAAATTAACCTCTGAAATCGTAGTACAAGCAATAAATATTAAAGACACAAGCATCAAATTATAAAATTTAGCCATTTAACAATCTCCTTGCATATACAACAAACATATATACATACACTAGCTATTATAATAAAATATTAAGTATCAAAACAATAAAACCATAGGAGAAAAAACATGCATGACCAAACATTAGATATATCACATTTCCAGAAATTACTAGATACAAGCTTAACACCATACCATTTAATAAACTATATTGAACAAAAACTGATATATTATCTTAATGCAAAGGAATTAAAACTTGACGATAAATGGACACTAGAAACAGGATATTATTATGTAAAAAAGGAAGGAACAAGCCTTATTACATTCAACATTAACACTAATAAAATACATGAACCATTCCTAATAGCAGCAGCACACTCTGACAGCCCTGGATTAAAGCTCAAAATAGAATCTAGGAAATACAAAGACAATGTATTCTCTCACCACATCGAAACTTACGGTAGTCCAATAATTTCAACCTGGACTGACAGAGACTTAAGCTTATCAGGAGTCGTATACTTTAATAAAAATGAAATAATTAACTCAGAATTAATAACAATTGAAAATGTTGGGATCATACCAAACGTTGCCATTCACTTAAACCGAAATGTAAATGAAGGATTTGCATATGATACTCATGAGAACATAGTCATCATCACAGGTTTTAAAAAAAGCATTAAAGAAAAAATTCTAGAAAAACTGCAAATATCTGAAAGAGATTTCCTATCATGTGATTTAATATTTACAGCATCAGAACCTGCTAAAATTATAGGTAGCGAAGGTGAATTTTTAGCATCCAAAAACCTAGATAACAAATCGGGATGCCATGCAATCATGAATGCATTTGTTCATACAAATAACAATAAAAATAAAGTAGCTGTATTTTTTGACAATGAAGAGATTGGATCTTTAACTTCCAGAGGAGCTGACTCAACACTATTAACAGAGGTCTTAGAAAGAATTGATCATGTTTTAAATCTAGGAAAAGAAGAACATCTAATCAAACTAAACAAATCATTCAATATTTCAATGGACGGCTCACATGGAGTTCATCCAGGATACATATGTAAACATGATCCAAACTATCAAATAAGTCTAGGAAAAGGAGTAACCATTAAAAACAATGCCAATTTTAAATATGCAACAACAGCACATGGATGTGCAAAACTTAAAGCCTTGGCTATGAAAAATAATATTAAAATTCAAGAAATAATAATGAAAGCAAACACAAATGCCGGAACCACAATTGGTCCAATCTTAAACTCTCAAACAGGAATTGAAACTATAGATATTGGAACCCCAATGTGGGGAATGCACTCTTTAAGAGAAACTATTGCCATATCAGATCACATAGAAGCAATCAAACTTCTCAGAGCATTTTTTGAAAATTGGAATTAAAAACTGGAACAAATAAAAGAAATAATTGTAGTTGAAGGCAAAGATGATGCTAAGAGAATAAAAGAACTATTTAAGTGCACTATAGTTGAAACTGGTGGATTATATCTTAAACAATCAACCATTAATGTTTTAAAAAAAGCAATAAAAACAAATGGAATCATTATTTTCACTGATAGCGACAAAGCAGGGGATCTAATTAGAAAACAAATACTTAAAAAAGTGGGCTATTTAGACCAAGACAATATTAAACATGCTCACCTTAAAAATAAAAATCAAGAGGTAGAAATGTCTTCTAAACTTGAAATAACAACAATTTTAAAAAAAATAGGTACTTTTTATAATGAAAAACAAAAAGAAGATCTAAGTTTAAATGATTTAATAGAACTTGGCATCACAGGGGCTCAATCCAAGAAAAAAAGAGAACAAATACAAAAATACTTCAGTTTAGGAAATGGTAATAATAAAAAACTACTTGAGAGACTCAATTATTTTAAAATAAAACGAGAAGACATAGAAAAAATAATCTTAACAAAAGAATAAAAACTCCCCCAGAAGGAATTGAACCTCCGACCAAGTGGTTAACAGCCACCTGCTCTACCGCTGAGCTATAGGGGACTCAATGTCTAAACATTATGCTAAATTGAAACTATTTTGTCAAGTCATATAATCCATAAAAAATAATCTACTTATCTTATAAGATTTTCAAAATAGCATCAGCAAGTATTTTAGAATCCCGGTCCCTAAGCTTAGAAGATCTAATAGCCCAAGCTTCCTCATCAAATGCTAAATTCCTAACCTCAACCAACAATTTAGTCTTAACAACGTTATTTTTTAGCACATAAAGGTTTTGGCCCTTAATATAAGGGGTTCTCTTAAAACCTTTTGTCATTTTTTCAATCATACTCTTAGAATGAGCATCAAAACCCTTTCCATCTTCAGACTGGTAATAAAATCCCATACACCGAGGCGCACCAACACTATTATCAGAATGCAAACTAATATAAAGAATATCTTGTTCCTTAACATTTTTATACTTATTTATAAATTTCTTCACAACTGCCAATCTTTTCCTCAAACCTTCTTGAGTACCGTTTATCCAAGAGTCAACCGTATCAGTTTTATTTAAATCATAATCATTATAAACTTCATTCTTAACATTAACAAATGTATTATTAGCAGACACACTATCTCTGATTAAATGATCAGGGGATAAAATAGTAAGCTCAACATTAGCTCCATATTCTTTAAGATATACATAAAGCCTTAAAGCAATATCATAAACATATTCATCCTCAACAACAAAAATTTCATTCTTAAGTCCGTCTCTTGCTTTAACAATAGCACCAGGATCAAGACCTCCATGTCCAGGATCAATAATGATTAACTTATTTTTTAGGCTATTATTTTTCACTGACCGAGATTGCACAAGACTTTCAAAACTCTTAAAAAGTTGACTTGCTTTCTTATAGGCATTCAGAGGCGAATACCAATCTTCTGAATAAAACTTACTTGGTTGACTCCCTTTTTTAGGCTTATACCAATAATAAAAAATTCCATTAGCCTCAAATATAGGTATTTTAGGCTCCAATACAACTAAAGCACTAATATCAAAAACATCTCTATTGTCTAAAACATTGGAAAAATTTAAATTTAATTTTCTACTCTTAGCAGAAACAATATTTGCAATAGCTTTAACTGTGGTTTTAGAAGTTTTATCCACAAATTCTTTCAGCTCTTTATTTGCAACAACTAGTCCTTTGCTTTTATCATAAATCTTAAGTTCTTGATTATGAAAAATACTATTCCCATTTAAATTATTCCAACTTTTAAGATCTTCAAGCAAAACCCCATATTTACGAGCAATACTATATAATGTCTCACCAACAGATACTTTGTGGGATATAAACGTTTCTCTACTTCGATTTTCGCTATTTAATTGTAAATATTTAGAACTTGGCAAATCTTCTTCAATAACTTTTGAAACATCTAAAATTGAACCCGCCTTTAAATTTATCGCCTTATCTCCATTAAGACGGACAAGATGCTTTGCAGTCACACCATAAATATATGCAATTTTCCCAAGAGTCTCTCCTCGCTTTACATAATGAAAATTGACATTCCCAGAAGTCCTTTGTAAATATAATTTTTGACCAATTATTAAGCTCTTATTCTCTAGAGAATTAAATCGTATAATATCCTCAATACTAATATCAAAATCTACAGAAAGCTTGGAGAGTGAATCACCCTTTTTAACTATATATGGCTTTAAAAAATTAGGCTCATCCAAATTCAATTTAGAACCAACTTTAAGAAGTTTAGAACTTAAATTATTCCAAGCAAGCAATTCCTTTTCCTTAATGCCATATTGTCTAGATATATCTTCAATAGTATCGCCGAGTTTAACAATATGAATTTTGGCATCAAACTTGCTTAACTTAGGCTTCCTATTACTCTCTTTAGTAATAATTTTGTTAACCTTAGAAGAATTTGGAATAACTAATATACGCCCAACTCTAATATGCTCAGACTTCAGATTATTTGCACTTTTAAGTTCTCTTATTGGAATTTTATATTTAAGAGAAATCGAATATAAAGTATCACCTTTAACAACTTCATGTTTAAAATTAGCATATAAACTAAAGTAACTTACTATCCATAAAACAATACTAAGTCCTTTAATCTTAAAAATAAAAGGCCTAGTATTTCTCCTTAATCCCAGTATTTTGAACAGTATAATCATAAATGATCCAATAATAATCATACTTTTTTAAAAAAAAGGTATATCGTTTGGCTACATAAAAATGACCATCTTCAAAATACACATCAGATACAACTTTCCCTGCAGAATCCGTATAAGTTGTTTCAATAATAGAAAATTTACTTGGAACTTTTGAAATAGCAGAATTACTATTATTCCATAAATAATCTTTATATTCTTCTAGCATATTATTAGAACCTGATTTAAGTTCTTGCTTATAAAGATATGATTTATTTTGATCACTTAAAATAAGACTTTCAATATCAATATATAAAAAGAATTTTTCTCTCTCTCCAAGCCGCAACGCTGAAAATAAATATTCAACAACTTTATCAGGGGACAAATTTTCTCTTTTCAAAATACTTTGAATTTCACGATTGGAAGATAAATTAGAAAAGTCAAATTTTCCTGCAACATCATCCATTTTAGGTTTTAAAAACAAAGTAATAACATTAGACTCTACACGCTTTTGTGGATCTGAGATATCTGGGAAAAACATACCTTTGACAAAATAAACTCCATCTTTATCAAATTGTACAAATTGATTTAAGCTCATCACTACAGAAAATCTCTCATTAGGTCTTAAACTAAGAGTTCTTACAGGAATCGCAACATTTTTTGCCCTATCCTTAACATATTCAAGAGACCTTTTAACTTTTATGTTAGTAGTATCCGTAACATCAAAATCAAAACCAAAAGTATTAACATCTCCTATTTCAAGAATAAGCAAATCATCAGACGAGTTACTAAGAGAAACTTCAATAGAAACATTACTATTAACACGATAAATTGATTGATTGAAAAACTTTATCTTAAAATCAAGACCCTTATAATCTCTAGGAAAAAGCATAAAAGGAACAACTATAAGAGATATAACAAACAATAAATTCCTAAATTTCATAAACTCCTCAAAATCTAATTAATATTATACATAACGAAACAGAACATATCTATTAATATATAATATTATACTAAACTACAGAAACAAAAAGGTAAAAAATGAATATAGAAAAAGAATTAACTGCCAGATTAAATGACAATCAAAATCTAAAAAAAATACAACAACTTATTGAAAAAAATATACCCTTTACAATAGTAGGACATGAAGGATTTTTTAAAGCTTTCTTAATCAACAAAATAAAGGAATACAGCAGTAGCAATCAAATTATATTAATAGTTAAAAACGAAAGTATCTCCGATGAACTCAAAGATGATTTAATGCAAATTACAGATAACATATATGAACTTAACTATTTCAGTCCCCTTATATATAAAGACATCGGTTCAAAAAGTAAAATCTTTATAAAACGAGTAAAATTTTTAATCAATTTTTATGAAAATAATTCTGGGATCTACATTGTTTCACTAAAATCCCTACTTAGCAAAATTCCTACAAAAGAAAATTTATTTAAAAATATTTATAAAATTCAGACAGACACGATAATAAACATAGAAAATCTTGAAAGTAAACTTATAAAACTAGGATATGAAAAAACAATGAGGGTTACATTACCTGGAGAATTCACAATAAAGGATGAAATAATAGACATACACTCATTTAATAAGACAGAACCAATAAGAATTTCAGTGGAAATTGATAAAATAAAAGAAATCAAATATTTTAATCCCCTAACTCAATTAAAAAAAGGAAATTCAATTTCCAAATTTGATATAATTCCCAAAAAAGAAATCATTTGGAATAACGAAAACATAAATAAACTAAAACACCATTTAAAAGAAAATGAATATAAAAAATTATTTGAACAAATTGAAACAAAATATAATGCAAGAGCAGAAGAAATATTTTATCCACTAATAGGAGACACATACCTAAGCCAAGAAATAAATGAAGATACACCTATTGTAAATTTAGAAATACCAAATTTACAAGAAGAGATTAAAAAGATCTATAAAGAGTATGAAAAACTTTATAGCCAAGCAATAAAGTCTGGAAAAAAAACAATTGCACCAAAAGAAATTTTCATAAATTTGAACGATTTAAAATTAAAAACTAATATTTTTATCGTGAAAACCCCTGCAAATATAACAACAAAAGAACTAATAAAATTTAACATAGAAAGTGAGCGTAAATTTTTCTCAAATATCACACTTGCAAAAGAAGAAATACAAAACTGGCTAAACAATGGATTTAAAGTAATCATTGCAGCAGAATCTAATTCACAAAAAGAAAAATTAAAATACATCTTCAAAGATCTGACAAAAATCAAAATTGAAGTTTTAAAAATATCAAGCTCACTTATAATAAACAAAGAAAAAATAGCCATTATCCTTGAATCAGATATTTTTAATAGAAGACAAAAAATAAATAAAGCTTTCGAATCATCAAAAACAAAAATTATTGATTCATTTACTGAAGTAGAAAAAAACAGTCATGTTGTTCACATAAACCATGGAATTGGAATATTTCGGCAGATAAAAAGAATTAAAACGAGTCTTCTTGAAAAAGATTACATTGAAATTGAATACGCAGATAACGAAAAATTATTTATTCCAATCGAACAAACACACCTCATTCAAAGGTATATTGGAAATGAAACTCAAAATATAAAATTAGATAAAATCAGCTCAAAAACCTGGGAAAAGAAAAAAGCTTATGCAAATAAAAGAATCGATGCAATTGCCGATAAACTTGTTGAACTTTACGTGAAAAGAGAAAGTACTAAAGGATTTCAATATCCTCAAGACAATGAATGGCAATTATTATTTGAATCAGAATTTCCATACGATGAAACTCCGGATCAATTAACAGCAATATCAGAAATCAAAAAAGACATGATGAGTTTAAAAGTAATGGATAGACTTTTATGCGGCGATGTTGGATTTGGTAAAACTGAAGTCGCAATGAGAGCTGCATTCAAAGCTGTCATGGGCAAAAAACAGGTAGCAATACTCTCTCCAACAACAATTCTTACAGAGCAACACTTTAATACATTTAAACAAAGATTTAAAAACTTTCCAATCAACATTGAAATGATGAGCAGATTTATAAAAAAATCAAAAGAAAGAGACATTATAAAGAAACTAGAAACAGGAAAAATTGACATAATAATTGGAACACATAAAATACTCTCTAAGAAAATAATATATAAAAATTTAGGACTCATCATAATCGATGAAGAACAAAGATTCGGGGTAAAAGAAAAAGAAAAATTAAAGGAAATAAAAATCTCTGTTGATTGCCTTTCTCTATCAGCAACTCCAATACCGAGATCCCTTCATATGTCATTAATCAAATTAAGAGACATTTCTATCTTAAAAACTCCACCCCAAAATAGAATCAAAATAGAAACTTACGTAGAAGAATTTAGCGAGCTATTGATTAAACACGCAATAGAAAATGAACTTTCTCGAGATGGACAAGTTTTTTTTGTACATCACAATATTCAAGAACTAGATTTAATAAAAGCAATGCTAGAAAAAATGGTTCCTTATGCAAGAATTGCAACCATCCATGCAAGACTTCAAGGTGACCAAATTGAAAATATTATGCATGATTTTATAAATAAATCATATCAGGTATTACTAGCAACAACAATCATTGAAAATGGAATAGATATTGAAAATGCAAATACAATAATAATTAACAATGCGAATAGATTCGGACTTGCACAATTATACCAGCTAAGGGGCAGAGTTGGAAGAAGTTCACAGCAAGCCTTCGCTTATTTCCTATATAAAGAAAATTCAAGTTTAAACGAAAGTGCCATTGAAAGATTAAGAGCAATATCTGAATTTTCAGAACTTGGAACAGGATTTCAAATTGCAATGAAAGATATGGAAATAAGAGGTGTTGGAAACTTACTTGGACCCGAACAACATGGAGATATCGAATCTATTGGACTAGATTACTACTTAACAATGTTAAACAAAGCAATTGAAAAACGAATGGGAAAAAATTCTAAGGAAGACGAAATCACTATTGAAATCAATTACAATGGATTCATCCCCGATAGCTATATAAATAATGAACAAGACAAAATATCAATTTATAAAAAAATCTCAAGGGTTCAAAATGAGGAAGAAAATAACAAAATAAGGGCTGACATTTATGACCAATTTGGACCAATCCCAAAAGAACTTAACAATTTACTTATATTATCAGAACTCAAATTACTTGCAAAAAAACTCAATATTACCAGACTTACAGAGAAAAATGGATTACTTGAAATCGAATATTTAAATACAAAGAGTATTCCTGCCGAAAAAATAATGCAAATCATAAAAGACAATCCTACTACACTGCAAATAAATCCAGAATACAAAAATTCCGTTTTCTTAAACCTAAAACACGTTAAAGAATCAGAAAAAATAAACTGCATATATAAAAATTTGAATCTATTATTATAATAAAAGATATGAAAATATTAACAATTAACACAGGAAGTTCTTCATTAAAATTTACACTTTATAAAAATACACAAACACTAGTATCTGGAACAATCGAAAAAATAAAAACAAAAAAATCAATAATCAAAATTAAGACCAAAAATGACTTACTAGAAAAAACAGATAAACACATCAAATCACACAAAGAAGCATTAAAACAAATGATTAGAATATTAACAAACAAAAAATTAAAAATCATAGAAAATCCAGACGAAATTAAAGGCATAGGACACAGAATTGTACATGGAGGTCCAAATTTTAAAAATTCAACAATACTTAACACAAATACCTTAAGCGAACTAAAGAAGCTATCCAAGTTTGCACCTCTTCACAATCCAACTGCAATAAAAGTCATAGAAATAACACTTAAAATATTTCCAAATGCAAAACAAGTTTTATGTTTTGACACATCATGGCACAAAACCATAAAGGAAAATGCATTTTTATACGCCACACCATATTCTTGGTATAAAGACTATAATATCAGAAAATATGGATTTCACGGTTTATCATACTCATATATAACAACAAGAGTTGCAACAATACTTAACAAACCTAAAGAGGATCTAAACTTAATAATACTACACCTAGGCAATGGTTCAAGCATCAATGCAGTTAAAAAAGGATTATCTTACGATACAAGCATGGGTCTTACCCCTCTTGAAGGACTTGTAATGGGAACAAGAAGTGGAGATATAGATCCTGCAATTATCCCTTTAATGAGCAAACTTTTAAATAAAACTCCAAAAAAAATCGAAGAAATTCTTAACAAGAAAAGTGGTATGCTTGGCATATCTCTTAAGTCAAATGATCTAAGAGACATTTGGGAAGGAGTAAAAAATAATGAATATAACTCTAAACTTGCAGTCGAAATAATGGCTTATAGAATAAAAAAATACATTGGATCTTACCTTGCAGTACTTGATTTTAATATTGATGCAATAATTTTCACAGCCGGCATTGGTGTTACAGATTATGGAATAAGAGAGTTATCACTAAAAGGCTTTGAAAAAATTGGCATAGAAATTGATCCTCAAAAGAATAATTTAGCAAGAGACAAACATACAGAATCCGACATCTCAAGTGAAAAAAGTAAAACAAAAATACTTGTAATACCAACAAATGAAGAATTAACCATACTTGAAGATACCTACAATTTAATTACAAAACCTTTATAAGGTTTAGAACAAAGATATAAGATTCAATCTTCAGTATATTTAACAAATAAATCATAAAAAAAGTTTAAAAATTAATCACAAAATGACCTTATCTTTAAAAATAAACTTACTAAATTAATCAAAATACTTCAGTAATGCAAATCATATTAAAGTAAAACTTGCTTCTTGATATCTTCAAGAACCCTCTCTCCCTTAACAATCTTAAGCAAAGTAAAAGCGAATTCAAAAGCTGTACCAATACCCTTAGAAGTAATAAAATTATTACTAATAACAACATTCTCATCCACAAATTCACCATCAGTAATATCATTTTCAAATCCAGGATAACACGTAAATTTATTTGTACCTAAAAGTCCCTTTGCAGAAAGCACAATTGCTGGAGATGCACAAATGGCTGCAATTAACTTGCCTTGTAAGTTCATATTTTTTAAAATCTTATCTAAATCTTTAGATTCAAAAAGATTGATAGCACCAGGCATTCCTCCAGGAAGTATTATTAAATCAAAATGGTCCTCACTATAATCTGATATTTTCTCATCAGCATAAAAAGTAAACCCTCTAGAACCTGAAACAACCTTATCATCATTCAAACTGATAACTCTTAGATCAACACCACCTCGTTTTAAAATATCCATAGGAATTATAGCTTCAATTTCTTCAAAACCATTCGCAAGCACAATTGCCACTCTCATAATACAAACTCCTTAATGCTGATGGAGGGACTTGAACCCACGACAACTCGGATATGAGCCGAGTGCTCTAACCAACTGAGCTACATCAGCTTGTAGCCATTAAAGTGTATAAATTCAAAGATATTTTGTCAATATAAAATCATACTCCTAAAATACACACTCATTTCATTAAAAAGATTAAAATCAATATAATAAGAACTTAAACTTACAAGATAAGTACTTGGTTTCTTTTAAATGAAAAATAAAATTATTACTGACAATAAATTATATCTCTTAATATGAATGAAAATAAAAATTTTATAACTTAAATTACGTTCACTTATTGAAGTAGGTTTAAAAACAATAAAAGATCTGGAATGAGTAATTTTAAAACAATATGCTATACTTATGAATCGAAAAAAACAAAAGATTGGTATGGTTTAAATGAAAAAAATTGTTTGTATAGCTATCTTTTTTATCCATAATAATTGTTTCGCCTACAACTTTTGGACTACAGAAGATAAAGAAAAATTAATAGACAACATAGTAAGTCAAATGGATGATAAAGAATTATTGGGACAAATGTTCATGATAAGTTACCCAAAAGAACAAATAACAAAATTTGTACTAAACTTCATCAAAGAGAGAAATTTAGGGGGAATTAAAATCTTTGGATGGAATGCCAAAAACTTACAGATGCTAATAGAAAGTATAAATAAAGCACAATCGATGTCCCAAAACAATAGATTTAAAATACCTTTATTTATAGCAACTGATCAAGAAGGTGGATGGACACAACACATAAAACTCAAAACATCAAAAACAATAGGAAATCTTGGAATCACAGCTACTCTATCACCAAACGATTCTTACCTTACAGGATATCACATAGCAAGTGAGCTAAGACAACTTGGAATCAATCTAAATTTTGCACCCATAACAGACATTTACAGCAATGAGGAAAATTTTACAATAGGACCAAGGACATATTCAAATAATCCGCAAATAGTCTCTCTTTTTGCTTTAGCCTTTTACAAAGGACAAAAACAAGCAGGAATAATTTCAACAGCAAAACACTTCCCCGGACATGGAAATACTGTTGTTGATTCTCACATAAAAATGCCAATAATAAACTCAAATTTAAGAGAAATGCAATCAAATGAATTATTGCCATATAAAATATTAATACAAGAAGATATTCCAATGATTATGAGCGGACATCTAGCATATCCAATGATTACAAATGGCAAAGAAATACCTGCATCATCTTCAATGAAAATCATAAAGGAACTACTTAGAAAAAAGTTGAAATATGATAATTTAATAATAACAGATGATTTATTAATGAATGCAGTAAGATATAACAATGAAAGCATTTATGACACAATTGAAAGAATTATCAGAACTGAAACTGATATTTTATTAATATCACTAAACGAAAACATACAAAACAACGCTTACAATAAACTATTAAGTCTCATGCAAAAAAATAGTGAAATAAGAGAAAATATCATTAAATCTAACAAGAGAATACTTAGAATAAAGCTAGAATACCTAAAAGAAAGAAAAAATGAAACTGAAATTTATTCAAATCATAAAAAAGTTCAAGCAGTACCTACCAAGGAAACTAAAAATTTTTTTGAACAAAGTACATTAAGAGGAATAACTAAAATAAAGTTATCAAAACAAGTATCAAAGCACAAAAAAACACTTTTAATATCACCTTATAACACAATGATTAAAGAAGGGAAAAAAATATTCCAAAACAGTTCCGGATATTACTATGACTATTATCCCTTAAACAACATAAGCCCCACAAAACTGAAAGAGATAAAAAAGCTAATTGAAAAACACGAACAAGTTATATTTAATCTCTCAACACCCGCTAGTCAACAATACATAGAAAACTTAAAAGAATATAAAGACAAAATAAGTATAATTATATCGCTTACACCCCAACTTATTAAAAACATAGACTGGATACAAAATATAGTAATAGTATACGGAACAACAACACTGTCTTTTAAATCTGGATTCCTCACTTTAACAGAGGATTTTAATCCAAAAGGAAAAAACCCCTTAATAAACTTTAAACCTTCATAGCATCTTTGATGTATGCGATTATTTGACTCTCTAAAAAATTTAAAGAACTATTTTTAATCTTAAATCCACTAGCATGCTTATGTCCCCCTCCCCCAAAATACTTTGCAAGCTCACCCACATCAAAATATTCTCTAGAACGAAGCCCCACCAAAATAGAACCATCTTCTGTCTCTTTTAAAATAATTAATATTTCATTATCCTCAACATTAGAAAGAAGCGCATAAAAAAGTTCATTAACACCACTAACATTATTATCCTTCTTAGAATTGAAAGGCAAAATAGTAAGCAATACTTTTCCATCGAAATAAGCTTTAAGATTATTTAACATCACACTAAGAATATCTATTGAGGTTAAACTCTTAACAGATTCAATATAATTATAAACATCCTTAAGACTTAAACCTTTAGAGATAAGTCTAGCCACCATTTCAAAAGGTTCAGGATCACTTCTTGAAATAAATCTAAAAAATCCTGTATCTGTACAAAATCCAACCAAAATATACCATGCTTCCTCTTTAGTAACCTCATACCCAAATTTTCTAATTAATTTCTCAACCAAAAAAGTAGTTGAAGGAGAAAAAGGATCAATATATCCAGGAACATCCAACTTATCACCCGATGCATGATGATCAATAACAAGAATAGGCATATCTTTTACATAAAAACCAAACTCATCTCCAATTCGATCAAATATGGAGCAATCTAAAATAATAACAGCATAATCTGAAGAATTAACATCTGGCCATTTAGATAAAAACTTATCTTTAAAAGGAATTATTTCCTTTCTCAAAAAAGGACCTTCATTTAACATGATGACCCTTTTACCTATTCTAGACAAAAAAGAAGCTAAAGCTAAAGACGAGCCAATACAATCAAAATCAGGATCCTTATGCCCAATAATAATAAAATTATTATATTTTTTAATAAATTCAATAACATCTATCATAAAAAATATTAATAAACCTTCCACATATATCAAAAAATTACATCTTATAATTAAATATTTTACAATATTTTTATAGAAAATTATAATCATTGTGCTATAATTGACAATGTCATAAACTAAAGGTATTAAATGAAAGATAATGAACAAAATGCAATTGTAAAAGCATTTCAATTGGCGGAAGCTGCAAGAAATAATGCATATTCACCATATTCAAAATTTAAAGTAGGAGCCTGTATTAAAACTAAAGACAATTTATTTTTTCAAGGTTCAAATGTTGAAAACGCAAGTTTTGGAGCAACTCGTTGTGCAGAACAAGTCGCAATAATGAACATGATATCATCTGTTGGTATACAAAAAATAGATTTTATATTAATCACAACAACTCCAGCAAGTGTTCCATGTGCAATATGTCGTCAAGTAATGTCAGAATTTTTCGAAGAAAATACCAAAATATTAATGACAGATCCTAACCAATTTAACGCCACTAAAACAATCTCACAAACTTATACACTTAAAGATTTAATTAAAATACCATTCAACAAAAAAGAGTTATCAAGAATACTTGAGGCAAATCAGGAAACATAAATCAAAAATTTGTGTAAAGAAAAAACTTAAGCATTAATCTAAGATACCAAGAGAAACAATAGCCCTAGCAAGCTCATTCAATGTGTCATCCTTAAGAGTGAACGCTGAAGAATCAAACACTTCTAATATGAGCTTTTTCTCATCAATGCTAAATTCATAATCCAAAACCTCTAATGACAAAAAGTTAATAATTGGAATAAATTTATCAATAAAAGCGTATATTCCCTCATTAAAGTCAAAATTCTCACAATAATAATCGAATACACTCTTTAAAGCTTTTTCATCAAAAATTTTAAAAAAATCATAAAAAATATGTTCAACATTGTTCACATTATTTATCAAAACTTCATCTTTAGAAATGGCTCTTTTACACTTTTTAACAAAAAATTGAGATTGTAACATAAAAATCCCTCCCACCTCATTTAGGATATTAACAAAATTAATTGAACATTAAAAAAAATAATGTTATCTTTACACATAATAGGATTATGCAATAAAAAAAAGGAAAAGTGCAAACATGATCAAGATAATCAACAATAAAAACATCAATAAATGCACTAACTTAAAACTTGCAAGCTTAAAAAAAGATGAAATTTACATAGCTTACACAGAAAATAATGTCGAAATGGTTTCATACCTAAAAGCCAAAATACAAAATAAAGAGATTAAAATTAATAATTTCTATATTGATCAAAATTTTAAAGCAGAGGGAATAGAAAGAGTACTCATTAATAACCTAATTTATTATGGTAAAAAAAATAAATTACAAAAAATCTTATGCAAAATTAATGACATAAAAGAAGAACTTAAAAACCTAGGATTTGAAAATAACAATAATATATACGAAAAAGACTTAACTTATGAAATAAAAAAAAATACACTTATAATAAGAATAGGACTTATCTCAGTATTAGCAGAAGTAGCATCAATAACATCTAAACTTACTGTTGGAATTCTTTTTAACTCGTTTGCACTCACCGCAGATGCACTTCACGTTACATCTGATTTTATCCTATCCACAATTACTTATTTTAGTTTAAAAATTACAAATCGGCCTGAAACAATTTATTATCCTTATGGATATAAAAAAATGGAAAACTTGATAGCATTTATCATAGGATTAATCATCATAATCTCAGGATTTACAATATTTCTAAGCACAACAGGACTGAACAAATTAATGAACTTCAGAAGTGAATCTGGATTACATATTCATAATCATGGATATGATCACCAGGAATATGATCATTATCACGAAGATAAAAAAAATATATTAGAAATATTTTCAAATAATTCTTTAAAAAAAAGCATTTGGATACCATTAATACCCTTTATATTTTTCTTAGTCAAGATAATCGAACATTTGGTAAAATTTCAAATCGGAAAAAGGTATAACAACTATTTGCTTTTAGCATTATCATCATCTGATAAGAATTGCATATTCTCTCATGGAGGAACCACATTAAGTTTATTACTTGCAAATTATGTATGGACAGGATTTGATAAAATAATATCTATATGTATTAGTTTTATAATGATCAAAGAAGGACTACACGTAATCATAAATAATGCTAATAAGCTCCTTTCAAAACAAAACATAGACTTAAAAAGGAAAATAAAAAACACATTAAAAAATATTAATGTAAATTTCAAAGAACTCAACTTCTTTCATCAAGGAAATGACTTAAATCTCCATGTCAAACTAGACTTAAGCTATGAAAATGACTTAAAAAGTTTGATACAAAAAACAGAAAAAATAAAATACACTATAAAAAAATATCATAAAGAAATATGTGAAATATACATATTAATATAACCAAATAAAATTAATTGACACCTTAAATACAATTGTGTTAAAATATGTTGCAAGACGCAGGGTGGAGCAGTTTGGTAGCTCGTCGGGCTCATAACCCGAAGGTCGTAGGTTCGAGTCCTGCCCCTGCTATTTAAAGATGCGAGGAATAAATGAATAGAAAAAACATAGCTAAAGGAAAATTGGTAAGGCGATTTGGCGTGAATATCTTCGAACAGCCTAAATACGATAAATTGCTTAAAAAGAAACCTAATGCACCTGGAATGCACGGACGATCTAGGAGAGCTAAAATCACAGAATATGGAAAGCAACTAATAGAAAAACAAAAGGTAAAATTCACTTATGGTGTAAGTGAAAGACAACTTACTAATATTTTCAAAGAAGCAAGAAAACAGCATGGAGTTACAGGCGATAATCTCTTAGCATTACTTGAGAGAAGAATTGACAATGTTGTATACAGAGCTGGGTTTGCTATTTCAAGAGCTCACGCAAGGCAAATAGTTTCACATGGAATTATTATGCTTAATGGAAGAAGAGTTACAATTCCATCCATTACTCTAAGAGCAAACGATATGATACAAGTAAAAGAAAAAGATAGTCTAAAAAAATTAGTTAGATCCAACATAGAAAAAACATCAACTCTTAGAAAATTACCAACTTGGATAGAAGTAAATGCCGATGATTTAAACGTAAAAATAACTCGACCGCCATCAAGAGATGAAATACCTACCCTTGCAAATGAACAAATGATTGTTGAATACTATTCCAAGAGAGCATAAATCAATAAGAGTGGCATGGTTATTAGCCATGCCACTTAACTACTTACTTTTTTTTTTCTTCTTAGCAAAAGCTTTCCCAAAATTGCCATTTGTAAAAGATGCAAAATTATTGTTAATTCTATTTTTAACAGAACCTTGAGAATTAAATGATGCCCTGCTACCTGAGGGTTTTCTAACTCCATCCTTCATATTTCCTCCTTAATAAATTCTAACATATAAAACTCTAAATTATTTAAATAGAATAATTTAAATAATATTTAAATAGTTAAACACCTCTCCCAAATTAGACACATACTTAACATCAATACTATCCCTAATATCTTCTGGAAGTTTAACATAATCTTTCTCATTATCCTTTGGAATAATAATTTTATTTATACCATTCCTATAAGCTGCAAGAACCTTCTCCTTAATACCTCCTACAGGAAGAATTGAACCTTTAAGAGTAACCTCTCCAGTCATAGCAAGATCTAGAGGTACTCTCTTATCAGATAGCACAGAAGCTATGGCTGTTGCGATAGTAATTCCAGCAGAAGGTCCATCTTTTGGTGTAGCTCCTTCTGGAAAATGAATATGAATTTCAGGAATTTCATTTATATCAAAATTAAGCTCAGAAGAATAAGTTTTTACAACAGAATAAGCCAATTGTGCACTTTCTTTCATAACACTTCCAAGACTACCTGTTAAAATAATATCGCCTTTATTATCAAACTTAATAGCTTCAACAGGAAGTACAGTGCCTCCATAACTTGTCCAAGCAAGACCATAAACGAATCCAGAAGAGTCAATCCTAATTAAATTAAACTTATACTCACAATTCACATAAAAATGAAAATTATTCATATTAATTATTTTGTAAATACCAGGAACATCAGGATCATGGGTAAAGAGTAAATTATTGCCATGTATTAAGGAACTTGGAAAATAAAAATTTCCTTTAATTATATCCTCCCTTGAATAGACATAAAGTAATTCTCTTACAACCATCCTAAATAAATTAGTCAAAACTCTCTTTAAATTCCTAACTCCAGACTCCATAGTACAGTTCCTGATTATATGTAAAATAACATCATCTTCTATTTTTATATATACATTATTTAAACAACTATCTTTAATTATATTTGGTATTAAAAAATTTTTTGCAATTTCTAATTTTTCACCACAAGAATATCCTTCTATCTTAATGATCTCCATTCTGTCAAGAAGAGGCCTAGAAACCTCATGAAGAGAATTGGCTGTTGCTACAAATAACACATTAGAGAGATCATAAGGAATTTCTAAATAATGATCAACAAATCTAGAATTTTGTTCAGAATCTAAAACTTCTAAAAGTGCTGCTTCCGGATTCCCCTTATAAGTACTGTTAATCTTATCTATTTCGTCAAGAAGAATTACGGGATTAGATTTTCCAGCCACTTTGATTGCATTAATAAAAACTCCCGGAAGAGCTCCAACATAAGACCTTCGATGACCTCTAATTTCTGTTTCATCTCTTAACCCACCAAGGGAAATTTTTGTAAATTCCCTAGAAAGAGACTTAGCAATAGATAAAGCAACAGAAGTTTTTCCAGTACCAGGTGGACCCACAAGACACAAGATAGGCGCTTGAACTTTAGAATTAATATGATAGACGGCTAAAAAATTCATTATTTTTTCTTTAGTTTCATACATACCATAATGAGAATTTCTTAAAATAAGTTCAATCTCTCTTAAAGAATTCTTCATCACAGTATTTTCATTCCAAGGAAGATCAAGTAACAATTCAACGTAGTTCCTAACAATATTAGCATCTGGAGAATTCATATTCATACGGGTCAATCTAGATATTTCTTTTTCAATTCTAGATTTAATATTTTCAGGAATATTTTTAAAGTTTAACCTTTCAAGATAATCAGTCTCATCTCTCCCTAATCTTTTCTGAATTTCCTTAATTTGCTCATTTAAAAAATATTCTTTTTGACCCTTATCAAGTTTGGTCTTAACCTTAGTCTTAATATCTTTCTTAAGAATTAAAAGCTCAGTCTCAATATTTAGATTTATGATCAATTTCTCCATTCTAAGCTTAACATCTAATTCTTGTAAAAGTTCTACTTTAACTTTATATTCCAAATTCACATTAGAGGCTATAACATCAACAAACTTAGCTGGACTATCAAAAAAATCGTTACTCTCATCATTGTCTAATTTTTTAACGGGTAAATAAGATCTATAAATATTATACGCTTCTCTTAAAAATTTAGAATAAGTAAAAAACTCATTATTAAATTCACATTTATCAGATATAAAATCAACCTTTGCTCTAAAGTAATTATTCTTTTTTAAAATACTTTTGATAATAACTCTATCCTGAAAGGTTACTAAAATTTTTATCAAAATTTCAGTAACCTTTACAACTTGAATAATCTTTGCATAAATACCAATAGAATATAAATTTTCTAAACTAATTTTGCTACTATTACACGAGTTAAGATCATTAGCACAAAAAAATAAGATCAATCTACCCTCTAACATAGACTGATATATTGCATTAATCGAAATACCATCATCACAATTAACCCATAAAGTTACATTTGGAAAAAAAACATTCTGCCTTAAAACAATAACTGGAAGATCGTCTTTTTTAGAACTAATTAGATTGAGAATTGATTTCATAAAGTTCTTTTGCCCAAGGTTTATTAGCATGCCTTCCTGTCAAAATCAAGGGCTCAATATTGCTATTTAAAACAGACTCTTTAGTAACAATAACTTTTTTAATTTGCTTCGTTGAAGGTATTTCAAACATTACATCTTTAAGCAATTCTTCTAAAATAGAACGCAAACCTCTAGCACCTGTATTTTTAAGCATGGCTTCTTCTGCAATTGCATCAAGCGCATCCCTTTCAAATAATAGATCAACATTATCCATCTTAAACATATGACAATATTGTTTTACGATAGAATTTTCAGGTTCAACTAATATTTTGATCAGGTCTTCCTTTTCTAACTTTTCAAGATAAGAATGTACAGGAAGCCTACCTACAAACTCCGGGATGAGTCCAAATTTAATCAAATCTTCCATTTCCAAGTATTTTAAAGAATTAACCTCTCCAGAATCTTTTCTACCAGCAGATGAAAATCCAATAGAACTTTTATTAATTCTCTTTTTAATAATATTTTCAAGTCCTACAAAAGCCCCACCACATATAAATAGTATGTTCTGGGTATTGATTTCAATAGTACACTCATAAGGATGTTTTCTTCCACCTTTTGGCGGTACATTTGCAATAGTGCCTTCAATTATTTTTAATAAAGACTGTTGAACACCTTCTCCAGATACATCCCTTGTAATTGAAACATTTTCACCTTTTTTTGCAATCTTATCTATTTCATCTATGTAAATGATACCCCTTTCTGCGAAACTTATATCTCCATCAGCAGCATGAATTAACTTAAGTAAAATATTCTCAACATCTTCTCCCACATATCCAGCCTCAGTAATCGTTGTAGCATCCGCCATTGCAAATGGAACATTCATCTCAACTGCTAACTTTTTTGCAAGCAAAGTTTTACCACTCCCAGTAGGACCTACAAGCAATATATTAGATTTTTCAAGTTCAATCCCATTATTACTCTTATTACCTTTAAATATCCTCTTATAGTGATTATAAACAGCAATGGACAATACTTTTTTTGCATCTTCTTGTCCAATAATATATTTATCTAAATGACTTTTAAGTTGTTTAGGAGTTGGAAGACCCCTTGAAGATTTAGGCCTTACAGGCTTTTCCGTTTCTTCTTTAAAAAGATTATGACATATTTTAGAACATTCAAAACAAATAGCAACAGATTTTGCTGAAATAATTCGCCCTTCAGCCTCAGCCTCAGTACGTCCACAAAAAGAACATCCTTCAATTTTTTGACTTTTTCTTCTTGCCATATCAAATCTCACCCACAATAAAACTAATTTTTTACCAAGATACCATCAATAATTCCATAATCAAGAGCATCTTTTGGTGTCATAAAATAATCCCGTTCAATATCAAGAGATAATTTCTCCTTAGATACTCCTATCTTATCAGACATAATATCTATTATTAATCTCTTAAGCCTTATAATTTCATTCGCTTGTATACTAATATCACTGGCTTGACCACCTATTCCACCCCAAGGTTGATGAATCATTATTCTTGAATACGATAATGACTCTCGTTTGCCTATCGCACCTCCTGCAAGTAAAAATGCAGCCATTGAAGCTGCTTGACCAATGCAGATTGTTCTTACATCTGGTTTGATATACTGCATAGTATCATAGATTGCAAGTCCTGCGGTAATACTACCTCCAGGGGAATTTATATAAACATATATATCCTTTTTAGAATCTTCAGACTCTAAAAAAAGAAGCTGAGCAATGACTGTGTCTGCCCTTATATCATTAATCTCACCACTCAAAAAAATTATTCTATCCCTTAACAATCTTGAATATATATCAAAAACACGCTCATAATTTCCAGTATGCTCCACAACAGTAGGAACTAAATTATGCATATATTCTCTTATCATTATCCACCTGTTTTATAATTAATAAAATCTCTAAATGCAACTTTTTTAGAATTAATTTCCTTCACATTTTTTAAAATTTTATCTTTAACCTTTTGCCTTTTAATTTCATCTTTTAAAATTCCAAGCAATTTCTTATCTCGATAAAATTTCTTAACCTCTGCAAGTTTCATCTTCGCATTTTCAGCCTGTTTAACAAGCTCATCCTCTAAATCAGAATCTGTAACCTCTGTCAAATCATTATCTACTATTTTTTGGAAAACTAACTTAGACTTTAATTTCTTAAGTACATTCTCCTTAAAAACATCATTAATACCTTCTAAACCTGTAGAAGAGCTTAATTGCTCAAAATTAATCTTATTTTGATGTGAAAATTCGTTTAAAACATTTTTCAATTCAGCCTCAAACATAGAAGATGGAATCTCTATGTTTAACTTCTCTGCAATATCAGATAACAATTTTGAAAGTTTAAGAGAGTCACTTCTTTCTTTAACAACCCTTAACATATTCTCTCTTATATGTTCTTTAAGATCTTCCAATGTATTAAAACTATCCTTAATATCCTTTGCAAAATCATCATCAAGCTCAGGAATATCACGCCTCTTTATATCTTTAAGAGTGATCTTTAATCTCTTAAAAGAATTAGCAAGTTCACTAAATTTATAATCCATACCATAATTTTTCTCTACTATTTTCTCTTCATCCTTTTTCATACCAATAATATCATTATCAAATCCATAATAATTATTAGACTCGCCAACAGTAAAAACAAAATCTTGTCTTTTAGTTGTTAAAATCTCACTTAAGGAATCATCAAGCTCCACGAAATCTACTCTAACAATACTGCCTTCCTTAACATCACCACTATCCTCAACAACCATTGCATTTTCAAGTTGTAATAATTTAAGCTCTTCCTCCACATCAGAATCAGATACACAAACTTCTGGAATTTCTACCTCAACATTAGATATATCAGATAGCTCAAATTCAGGATAAGCCTCATAGACAACAGTAAATTCAAAATCTTTACTTAAATTTATCTCTAATTTCTCATCTAATATTTTAGGAACAGCATAACTTAATGGTTTATAAGTCGCTCTTTTAAAAAATTCTTCTAAGGACTTATGAATAAGTTTCTCTATAGTGAGAGCTTTTATATTATCAGAATATTTGCCTTCAATAATACTAAAAGGAACTTTTCCTATACGAAAACCTTTAACCTTAAGACGAGAAGAGTAATCTTGTAAAATCTCGTTGTATTTACTTTTAACAAACTTTTTTGAAATTCTAATAACAGCCTCAACCTTAGAACCAGGAATCAATTTTACATCATTATTTAATATCACACTATTCCTCTAATTAAAATACATCAATACTAATAATTGCTAAATTCAAGCGAAAGACGGGATTTGAACCCGCGACTTCCACCTTGGCAAGGTGACACTCTACCCCTGAGTTACTTTCGCATTTCTTGCAGAAGGTGGGACTCGAACCCACATGCCTAAGGCACTAGATCCTAAGTCTAGCGTGTCTGCCAATTCCACCACTTCTGCATACCTTAGGTAGTATACACAACTTAAAAAGCTTTTTCAAGTATAAAACTAACGTTTTACACCCAGCAGGATTCGAACCTGCAACCTTTGGATTCGAAGTCCATTACTCTATCCAATTGAGCTATGGGTGCAGTTTAATCAAAATCGAAGGTGGCTGACGGGACTTGAACCCGCGCTACCCGGAACCACAATCCGGTGCTCTAACCAACTGAGCTACAACCACCACTTATACTCAATTACATGTAAACTTATTTTATAAACATTCAAATAGTAAGTCAACTAATGAAATATATACTCAAAATCACAAAATATAAAAATATAAAATTTTATAAAGTCTCTAAACTTTTCTTCAAAAAATTATAAACTCTAATAGTTGAAGCAATATCAACCTGTTCTCTTGGTGTATGGGGAGCATTGATCCAAGGTCCAATTGTAACTGAATCTATTCCTCCAAATTTTGCAGATATTATTCCAGTCTCAAGACCAGCATGAATCACCACGGTTCTAGCTTCTTCCAAGTACATATTTTTATACACATTCTTAAGATGGTTTAAAAGTTTACTATTCTCAGCCGGCTTCCAAGAAGAATAATCATAAACTATTTTAAAATTAGCACCTGAGAGACTACTAATGGCCTTTAAATGATTAAAAATATATTCCTTCTCAATATCCAACAAAGATCTTATTGTAAATACAAACTGATACTCATTACAAACCTTTAAAAGACTAGCAAAATTTAGAGACGTTCTAATAAGTTTTTCACCATAATTTTCAACTTTTTGAACTCCGTGTAAAAATGCCATACCCATATTTAAAAGCTTATCTTGATCCATATCATCCAAAACATCACCAGAAAAATTTACTCTTCTTAAAATAATTTCAAAATCAGAATCAAAAGTATACATCTCTTGCATATGACGTTTAAACGATTTTAATTCTCTCTCTAATAAAATATAATGCTCAGCTTCAATTAATATTAATGCCTTTGACTCTCTAGGAATTGCATTACTCTTATCCCCACCGGATATATACCCAATTTCAAATTCCATATTTGCCTTAAGTGTACTCAGAGCAAAAAATATCAATTTCAAAGAATTTGCTAAATCAATATGAATATCAGCACCAGAATGGCCTCCCTTAAGACCTGTAAACAAAATTTCAACACCTGTTTTTTTTCTATTTTGTCTATATTGTGGCTCAAAGTTAATATGAACAAGTCGAGAACCAGCACAACCAACTAAAAAATAACCCTCTTCCTCTCCATCAAGGTTAATTAACATCTTACCACTACATAAATTAGGATCAAGTCCAATCGCACCTATCAACCCTATTTCTTCATCAACAGTAAAGAGAAGTTCCAAAGCAGGATGTTTAAAAGTCAAAGACTCACTCATAATGGCAAGCATCATTGCAACCCCAATCCCATCATCAGCACCAAGAGTAGTGCCTGATGCAACAAAATACCCATTATCTTCAATGATATTAATAGGATCTTTTTTAAAATCATGAACAACAGATTCATTTTTTTCACAAACCATATCTGTATGGGCTTGCAAAATAATAGGCAACATATTGCTACAGCCATTAGACTTAATCTCAACTACAATATTACCAATACTATCTTCCTTAAAAGGATATCCAAATTTTCTAGCTTCTTCTTTAATAAAATTACTAATGCCCTTTAAATTTTGTGAACATCTAGGAATTTGAGTTATTTCCCTAAAATAACGAATTACAACATTTTCCATCTTGTTCCCCTAATAAAACCAAATTTACAATTAATAATTAAATATATTGATTATATGCTACCCATAACATATCTCAAAAAATTAATATCTAACAAACTAAGAATTAATATAAAACATACGTTCTCTTAAAATTTTAACTCTATATAGGAAAACCCACTTAACAGATAGTCTCATACTGAAAATCATGAAATCATTTGCTAAATTAATTTAAGGAAAGATTAAAAAATCTTAAAACCATCTGGATATTCCACAACAACCTTAAAATTTTCAGGAAAAACAAAAATCTTTCTGGATTTAGACTGATTAAAATCTTGTGCTACAACTGGAATACCATATTTAATCAACGAATTAACGGCAAACTCTGAATTCTCAACACCAACTCTTATTGTTCCTTTGGCCATAAAATTAGCACCTCCAAAAAGTTTAGCCTTAAGATTACTTTTTGATGCCCCACTTTCTATCATAGCATCAATTAACATAGGAATAGCATAAACTCCATATCTACCTTTCTGTAAAACATTCACCACTGAATCAGCTCTCACTAACACATAATGATTTACTCCTATAATCCTACGCACCCCATCATAAAGCACAACAGACACACAAGAACCAAGTATTGTAGAAATAACTCTATTATTTGACACAAAAGCTTCACCCGGCACTATTATTGTAACATCTCTTTTCAACTTAAAATTAAAATGATTCAACATAAAACAATTACTCTCTTAAAAAACTTTTATAAAACACCTATAAATACTATCAAAATTTCTAATTCTTAAACGTAACTAAACAAACAAACTTAGCACCTCTAACTTAAAAATATCCAAAAATCAATATTCTCACTACTTCATCATTTTTAAGTAGAACAACCAACTCTTCTATACCAAAACTAACTTACCAAAGTGTGTCTCTTTCAAAAGACATATTCAAAAACTCTTTAAAAAAAATACCGAACATACCTCATTATAGATCTTTTCTTTTAATTTTGCCAATAAAAGAAAATTGAGCATAGTTACCAAATCCATACTCAAATAATTTTTGTGCAATTAAGGCACGCTTCCTCTCTCCAACATTGTTAACTCCCTTATTAACTCCCAAGACAACCGCTATTAATCTTATATCATCTTTTTTAGCTGTAGCAACTAAATTTAAACCAGATGTTTTAATATAACCAGTCTTTAATCCATCAGCATAAGGATAATTAAATATTAAAATATTTTTATTTTTTTGTTTTAAATTTAACAGCTTTAAAGAAGAAGTATTACCTAAATTTTCAGACCTTGGATAAATAAACTCTTTAAGGGAATGTATATGAAGTATAAATTCAAATTCTTCCATATAGGTTCTTGCAAACAATGCCATTTCCAACGCCGTAATCTTATTATCACTGCTATAACCCGATGTATCAACAAAACTCATATTTATAAATCCCAAGTTTAAAACATTAATATTCATTAAATCAATAAAATCACTTAAATTTTTCCCAACTATAAATTCAGCAATTGCAATAGCGGCATCATTACCTGAAGAAATTATAAGACCTTTAAGCAATTCCTCAAAATTCACTTTGTGACCTTCTTCTAAAAACATCAAAGAAGAATCTAAAGGCAGATTATAATACGATGCAGCACTGCTAATAGGAACAGTGGTCTTTAAATCTATATTTTTTTTCCTTGCCTCAACTAAAGCGGTATAAATAGTAACGAGTTTAGTAAGCGATGCTGGTGGAAAAACCAAATTTGGATTTTTGGAATAAAGAGCACATTTGGTATCATAATCAAGCAAAACAACTGACTTAGCATCTTCCGTTACTTTTTTGATCTCAAGTAAATCAATTGAAAAAAGTTTACTAAATACACCTGATAAAATTAAAATGTTTAGAATAACAGGAATAATTTTCATAAAGTAATATTATATTATATATTATTGCATAAGAATTTGTTATAAAATTAAATGGTAAATCTAAAAAGGAGCACACATCCTATTATGAATTTTTATGACTTCATTAAAGCCTTAGTACCAATAACAATTATAATCATTGGACTTGGGATAATAAAAAAACCAGCATATTATGTGATACCAATATGCTTAATAGTTACTATTGCAATAACCTTACTTGACAAAAATTTAGGAATAATCAATACAAGTCTTGCAATATTTGAGGGAACGATAATGGGAATATGGCCAATAGTTATTGTAATTATAGCTGCTATTTTCACATATAAAATGGCTGAAAGTCAAAATGATATGAAAATCATAAAAGCCATGTTATCAAACGTATCCTCTGATAAAAGAATAATAGTCTTGCTTGTAGTATGGGGATTTGGTAACTTCTTAGAAGGAGTTGCGGGATACGGAACTGCAGTCGCCATTCCCGTATCAATACTAATGGCAATGGGTTTTGAACCATTCTTTGCCTGCCTTATATGTTTAATCATGGATACATCCTCAACTGCCTATGGTTCAGTAGGAATCCCTATAATATCTCTCTCCCAAGCAACAGGATTAGATGTTAATATGTTATCATATGATGTCTCTTTACAACTCATCCTGCCAACTCTTATTATACCATTTGTATTAGTTATGATTGTAGGAGGCGGAATTAAAGGTCTTAAGGGCGGAATGTTTATCCTAACACTCCTCTCAGGAGCATCAATAGCAATATCTCAAGTTTATGTTTCAAAAACCTTAGGCCCAGAACTTCCCGCAATACTTGGAAGCATACCTGCAATGGCAATAACAATAATTTATGCAAAGCTTTTTGAAAACAAAAATACAACTAACAACAATATAAAAGTATCAGCAATGGAAGGATTACTTGCATCTCTACCCTATATTTTAATAGTTTCACTCATAATAACTGTCTCACCACTTTTCTATGGAATAAATAAATATCTATCAAACTTTAAAACTACTCTTTCAATTTATCCAGGAGCAAATCCACTACAATTTAAATGGCTAACCTCACCAGGACCACTAATTATTCTTGCAACAGTAATATCTTACTCAATCAGAGGTGTTCCTATAATTGAACAACTAAAAACATTCATACTTACAATAAAAAAAATGGCATTATCTTCTTTTGTAATTATCTGCATAGTATCAATATCAAGATTAATGACACATAGCGGCATGATAAAAGATCTTGCAGATGGCATATCAACATTAACAGGCACATTATACCCATTATTTAGCCCATTAATTGGAGCTTTGGGAACTTTCCTTACAGGAAGTGATACCGTTTCAAATGTTTTATTTGGGCCATTGCAAACGCAAATCGCAGCAAATATTGATGTTAATCCTTACTGGCTTTCAGCCGCAAACACAACAGGAGCAACAGGGGGAAAAATGATCTCACCTCAAAATATTACAATAGCAACAACAACAGCAGGACTTATTGGACAAGAAGGAAAATTACTATCAAAAACCATAGCATACGCTCTTGGTTATATTTTTATATCGGGAATTTTAGTTTATTTCTTATTATAAATAAATGATAAAATTTAAATATTTAATAAATAAGACTAACAAAGTTATTATGTTAGTCTTATTTAAAAATAATAACTATAAAAATACTTGAATTTTTATCGAAGAATTAATACCATTAATACCCAAAGACAAAAATGCATGTTATTTAAAACTTCTAATGAAGCCCTAAATTTCACAACGAAGGAGATATAAAAGTGAATAAAACAATATTATTATGTATCTTTATGTTTCTATTAACCACTGTTACAGTTTTTGCCGATGACATAGATAAAGATATATCCATGTCAAGCCCATGGAGTCCTAAACTAACATTCGAAAATAGTAGCGAATTTAGATTCGATATAGATGAGTCAATTCCTGGTCTGGAAAATAAAAGCCAACTAGGAATTAAATTTGTACCATATGAAACACATAACGAAATAGGAAAGCATGATCCTTTCTCAGCTTACATCAAAATAGAAGACCTCGTGTTAAAAGCTAAGGGCAAAAAGGATGCCATACTTAAACTCGATGTAGGAAGCATTACAACACAAATCAACATATATGACTTTTACCTTAAAATAGAATCAATGACTGATTTTGATTTTAATCAAGAATCATTATTTAGTTTCGCACCAATGACTAGTATTCAAAGCAAATATTACGGTTTTCCAAGCGATGATTGCGCTACAAGAAGAACAATCCTCGCAAGAAGTACAGCAAAAACAATAGGAACACTTCAGTTTGGATACACCTTTCCACAATTAGAACTTGTGCTTGCAATTGGGGCAACAGGAACAGGGAACAGAAACTACAAAAAAAATGCTAACGATTCCGAAGAAGATAAAAAGAAAAAAGACGAAACTCCTTACAACAATACATATCAAGGTATACTTTATGGAACAAAAGTGAAATGGACACCAATGAAAAATGAACTAGAACAATACAGCTCAGATGTCATTGCAAAAATTCCATTTGAATTACACTTTGGACTCTCAGGGGCAATCGGAAACGCAACATTTAATCATTCATCAATAACATACGGACTTAAAGACAAATCTGTTGTAGGCTCAGATCTTGTCAGTCCAACTTTATCAAACGCATCTATAATGGCCTCTATTGGATTTACATACAAGCTTGGTCTTACAAAAATCAATGATAAAAATACCTATCTCTTAATACAAACCGGTTCTGATGTAGGAATAGATCCATTTGCCAGCGATTTTTCTATACTTGGACACATCTCCAAAAAGGCAAATACAGATAAAACAAACCAGTTTAATCCAACAGGAAACAAACTTCAATTTGACAACAAAAGAAGTACCAACTTCGCATTTTCTGTAGGCACAGGTATCGGTTTAGCTTGGAATACAGATGACGGTGAACAAGAATCATGGTCAATTAAAGGTGATAATTCCTATAATACAAGAATATTTGGAAAACAAGACAAAAAATCCGGAATTGGACTTGGAATTACCTATGGAAAGAACCTATATAAGCCTACATCTTCAAACAAAATAATACAGAACATCGCTGCAAAATCATTTCAAACTTTTAATGCCGAAATTTCAACTTACGAAGACAACATAAAAGGAATTATTCCTGGTCTTGGATGGATAGCTTCACTTGGAATTTACGATCTATTAAAAGAACAACCCCAATCAAATGATATAATAACTACTCTCACACCAAATACTAATACTACTACTAATAATACTCAAACAGTTGCATTTACTGAGGCGACTAAGCTTGGAGGTGCATTATACATAAATTACGCAATACCTGTAGAATCCATATCACCAACAACACACATAATACCATATGTAGGCACCCATATTTTAGGCTCACTTAAGGGTTCAGATAAAAGCATATATCTAAAAGCTGGGATAGAATTAGACAATTTAATCAAATTGACCAAAATATCACTTGGATGGGATTCAAACAATCTTTTCGCAACAAAAGACCAAATGGGAAGTGTTTTCTTACAATTTGCAGTAAATTTTAACGAATAAACAAAAAGGATCGTTTAAAGGATAGATTTCTACTCTTTAAACGATTATCAAATTTATTTCAAATAATAAAATCCTATTAATCAAATACAACTTAATAAATTAACTATTTTAAATTTCGCTCTTTGCAGATCTTTTCATAAGCATCTTGGATCTTAATAAATTTTTCATTCGCCTCTCTTTGTTTAATAGGTTCACTTGCAAATCTATCTGGATGGTATTGTATAACTAATTTTTTATAAGCCTTCTTTATGTCATCACCACTGGCGCTATATCTTAAACCCAATACTTCATAAGGATTAATAATCTCTATATTAATATTTTTGTAAGCATCATGACTTTCAAAATCAAGCTCAAGAAACGCACTAACATAACGAATAAATTTATCCCCTTCCAAGTTTCCATATCTAGCTAAACTATTAATCTCTTTCAGAACTGAGACAAGCCACACAAAAAGATCTCTATGCTGAAAGTACCCAAGCTTCAGCGTATATAATATTTTATCTGCATTTCTATTTTGAGTAACAGAAAAATGAAATACATTATAAAGTTCCGTCTTATGTTTTTCGGATAAATTTAAAGAATTTATTATAAAATTAATATAATTTAATTGCTCGCCAGTCATTGATCCCAAAATAGAAATCAATTTGGCTATCAATAAAAAAGATAACTTATAAAACTCAAGTTCCCTTGACTTAGAATAAAAGTAATCTCTTGTTGTGTACGTCCTAAATCCACCTAAAATACTGGTGATTATAAAAAAAACAAAAAATATGAAAAACACACTTAAAATAAAGGGACTAAAAATCAAAATCAATGACAATAACAAAAAGAAAATTTGAAACAAATTTGACACCTAAATAAATAAACTGCAAATCAAAATTAGGGCATATTAAAACTACTAATAAATTCTACGACTTCGCATTTTATTTTTTTATGCTCATCATCAGACTTAGTCTTCAAAGCCCTAATAATAAAACGAGCAACCTCAATAGAATCATCTCTATTTAAACCTCTTGAAGTAATAGCAGCACCACCAATTCGAATACCCGAAGCTACAGAAGGATTTTTTGAATCAAAAGGAATTGTGTTTTTATTAAGAATAATGTTTACGCTCTCAAGCACTTCCTCAGCATCAGCCCCTGTAATACCCAAAATACCAAGGTCAACTAAAAATAAATGATTATCCGTTCCACCACTAACTATTCTAAAACCTTCTGAAACAAAATACTCAGCCATAGCTTTGGTATTCTCTATTACCCTAGAAATATAATCCTTAAACTCACCCATCAAAGCTTCTCCAAAAGCCACTGCTTTACCTGCAATAACATGCATTAAAGGCCCACCTTGGGTTCCTGGAAAAACACAAGAATTAACAGAATTCTCTAGTGTTCTCTCTTTATTATTAAAATTCACTATCATATCAGATTCCTTACCTGCAAGAATTAATCCTCCTCTAGGGCCCCTTAAAGTCTTATGAGTAGTACTTGTAGTTAAATGTGCAACATCAATAGGGGAGTTATGAAAACCTGTAGCAACAAGGCCTGCTGTATGAGCAATATCACACAAAAGATAAGCTGAAACCTCATCCGCTATTTCACGAAATTTTTTAAAATCAATTTCCCTTGAATAAGAAGAAGCACCAGCAATTATTAAATTAGGTCTACATTCTTTAGCTATTCTCCTAACATCATCATAATCAATTATCTCAGAATCCCTTGATACACCATAAGAATATGCATTAAAGAGAATTCCAGAAAAACTGACCTTACTACCATGAGTTAAATGACCCCCATGAGACAACTCCATTCCAAGAATTTTATCCCCAGGCTTAATAAGTGCCATTATAGCAGCCATATTAGCTTGGGAACCACTATGAGGTTGAACATTTGCATAACTTGCACCAAAAAGCTCTTTTGCGCGCGATATAGCTAAATTTTCAATATCATCAACAACACAACATCCACCATAATATCTCTTTGAAGGGTAACCTTCAGCATATTTATTAGTCAAAATACTTCCAACAGCCTGTCTTACCCCTAATGATACAAAATTTTCTGAAGCAATTAATTCAATATTTTCTCTCTCCCTCTTAGATTCCCTTTCAATTAAATCAAATAAAACACTATCTATCATTAATATTTTCCTCCAAAGTAATCTTATAATTCAGAGAATAATTACTATTTGTCAAGCTTTTATATTTCAACAATACTAAACCAAAATAATCATCAAACAACAAATCATCATAATCTTCCTTATATCCATATTGGATATAATTCTCTGACATATTCAAAAAATAATTAGAGATATCTCTAAATAATACCGCATTTACTATATCAAAATAAATAAATCCAATATGCTCTAAAAAAAATTCGCACCAAGTATGTTCTTTAAGACTAGACGACCTAGTATCAAAATATAGTCCAACAGCATTTCTTAAAGGTATATTGTTTCGTAAAAACAACAAATTCGTAAGTAAAATTAAATTACCAGCTGAAATCTCTCTCATTTTAATAGACTCATCCAAAGTTAAATCATTATCTATAATCGTAAAATGCAAAACTAAAGCATCAATAATAGATTTTGCCAATTCATAAGCCGAATCTTTGTTGTTTACATTCAAATTAATTGAACTTAAATCAAGTGAATCATAAGATAAATAACGATCTCTCTTATTTAAAACATATGTTTTAAATTCATATATATTACTATCTGTATTTACCTTAATACTTTTCAAAGCTTTGCTATCAAAAATATCTAAATCCAATTTACAAGTCTCAACTTCAAATTCTAAATGATATGTATTTGATTTTAAGCTTTTAAAAAACAAATTATCTAAATCAAATATAGCCCCATTATTATCTGCAAACTTAATTTTTTGTCTCTCATTTTCAATTGGGCTTAAATAAAAAACATTAAAATTAATGTCATCTGATATTAAACTAAGCTCCTTACCATAATCCTGAACGAAATAAATTTCATGAGATATTTTAAAACCTCTAGTTCTCTTTAAATTCCACCTAAAAAAATTGGTATTAAAATTAAAAGGAATTTTATTGCTTTCAACTCCGTCAACCAGCAAAAAAATCTCACCATCAATATGCAAAGTCTTTGGCGGAATAAATTTTATTTCTTCTTCACTCAATTTCAATATATCTCTAGGAAGGACTTTATAAAGTTCATGTTTTGTTTGAATAAATATTTCAACATCAGCAAAATTTGACACTAAATTTTTACCTCTTAATATAACAGGAACATTTGTCATTAAAACCAAATCATCAGTAACAAAAAGAAAAGGTTTATTTTTTTTCTCAAGTTTAATTGGAACTTGTCTACTAATTACAAGAAAAAGTTCATTACTAATTCCTTTCTCGCTTTTTATAAAAACAAGACCTGAATTGATCTCATCTGTAATTCTAAAAACTACCTTCTCATTGCTCCAACTAACAATACTACTCTTCATCAAATAATGATCATTAATATTAATCTCTCCAATCTTATCACCTAAATTACGTCCTTTAATCACAATTACATTTTCATGAGAAGCAGGCATTGGTGATATTTCATAAATCACAGGCTTTAAATAAAACAAAAATCCAGAAAAAATAAATAAACTTAAAAAGATTAAAAACACTAAGCTTAAAACAAAATATTGACTCTTAAAAAATACTGCCAAAAATTACCCTCTTTTAACCTTAGTCCCCTCTTCAGTATCAATTAATACAAAACCTTTAGAATAAAAATATTCTCTAATCTCATCAGCACGTTTAAAATCTTTTCTTATCTTGGCTAACCGTCTCTCTTCCAGCAAAGAATTCATAGCATCATCAATATCTATCCTATCCTTCTCAATCTCTCTAAACACTCCTTCTTTTAAACCAAGAGATAAAACTTCATCAAATTTGAATGTAAGTCTAAGTTTTGAGAAAGCACTTAAATTATCATCTTTAACAATATCCCATAACAAGGCTAATACCTGAGGAATGCTTAAATCAAAAGCTATTTTTTCCAAAAAATTATCATAATATCTTTTCTCTAAAACAGATTCAATATTCTCATAATTCTTACTAAGTAATACCAGATCAAATTGATTTAATGAAGAACAGACAGCTGTCAATTTATTAAGCATATTTTTCCTAGCTATCTTGCAAGCTCTCAAATTACTAAACGTAAATTTAAGTTGAGTTCTATAATGTGCAGTTAAACAAAAATATCTAAAATCTAAAGGCGAAAATCCATCAGTCTCTAAGTCTTTAATAGTTATAAAATTATTATTTGATTTTGACATCTTTTCATCTTCCATAATCAAAAATTCACCATGAACAAAAATGTCACACCACATTCTATTTAAATAACATTCTGCTATCGCTATTTCATTTATGTGATGAACCCCAATATGATCAACTCCTCCCAAATGGATATCAAGAGTACTCCTAAAACAATCTAAATTCATTGCCGCACATTCTAAATGCCAACTTGGATAACCAAAACCCCAAGGTGAATCCCATTTCATCTCCTGATCTTTAAATTTTGAATTAGTAAACCACAAAACAAAATCTGACTTATTCTTTTTTGACGGATCTATCTCAACTCTGGAAACAGAAGAAAACCCAGAACCATTTAGATTAATACCAGCCATCTGGCCATAACTCTTAAAAAGAGAAGTATCAAAATAAACATTACCATTAACAAAATAAGTAAACCCATTTTGCTCAAGAACTTTAATCACCTCTATCATGCTTGCAATATATTCACTTGCAATAAGCACTTTATCAGGACGCACTATATTCAATTTCTCACAATCACAAAAAAAAGCTTCTGTAAAAAACCTACTAATTTCATAAACCGTAAGACCTCTCTCTCTTGCAGCCTTAGCAACCTTATCTTCTCCCTCATCAAATTCACCTGTTAAATGACCAATATCAGTAATATTCATTGCATAATTAACATTATATTTTAATAACCTTAAGGACTTAATAAGCAGATCTTCAAAAATATATGTTCTAAGATTACCTATATGGGCATAATTATAAACAGTAGGTCCACAAGCATAGACCTTTGTATCATTAAAATTTTTTACTTCAGATAAACTCTTTGTTTTTGTATTATATAATCTAAGAAGCATACACCCCGTGAAAAAATTAACTCCAGAGATTAAAAATGTCAAAATAAATTACAATTAACATAATCTCTACATAACTTATCATACAATTTTATTATATTTAAAATAATTTGACAAATCTAATAATAATTAAAATTACATCTCATTTAAAAAGTTTACTTCAATTTGAAAAAAATAATAATCCAATATAAAATTAGAAAACATGTTAAAAAACATAAATAATTTTCTTGAAAAGATTAATATTAAACCTAAAACAGAAAATCTTGCAAAACATACAACCTATAAAATAGGGGGTATTTCCAAACTATTTTTAACACCTAAAACAATAAAAGATGCAGAACATATATTTAAAGTAGCAATCAAAGAAAAAGTTAAAATATTTATTTTAGGAGGAGGCTCCAATCTGCTAATAAACGACGAATTAGAAATTGATTTTCCTATAATATATACTGGATACCTAAATAAAATTGAACTTCAAAACAATCAAATTACTGCTGAATGCGGAACCAATTTTGACGACCTATGTCATTTTGCAATGCAAAATGAATTAAGCGGATTAGAATTCATATATGGACTTCCTGGAACTCTTGGAGGTGCAATTTGGATGAATGCCAGGTGTTTTGGAAGCGAAATCTCCGAAATATTAGATCGGGTCATTTTTGTAGATGAAAATGGACAAACTATCTGCAAAAAACTTGAAAAAAGTGAATTCTCATATAAAACTTCTCCTTTTCAAAACAAAAATATTGTAATACTAAAAGCAACCCTAAACCTAACAAAAGGCAATAAAAAACACATTGAAGAGACTATGAAACAAAACAAGCAAAAAAGAATAGATAAAGGACATTATCTCTCTCCAAGCAGCGGGAGTACATTTAAAAATAATAAACAATTTTTAAAACCTACTGGGCAAATCATTGAAGAATGCAACTTAAAAGGACTAAACATTGGAGGGGCGGCAGTATCACACTACCACGGTAACTTTATTATCAATAAGAACAATGCCAGCTCTAAAGAGATTAAAACACTAATTGAGAAAGTAAAAATTGAAGTTCAAATAAAAACAGGATTTTTACTTGAAGAAGAAGTGATTTATATTGGATTTAATGACAAAAATTAAATTATATATCCCAAAATTCATTATTAATATTTTCAACGACATCTTTCATTTCAGCAACTTTTTCTCTACATTCATTAACCAATGATACATGTTCACGTAAAGGTTCTAATGCATCTAAACTCATCTTAGAAACCTCAAATTCACTTAAATCATTATTTAAATTATTAAACTTTCCACTAATAACAAAATAACTATTAAATATCTCCTTACACATGTTCTTAGTATCTCTAATCTTAATATCATAAGATAAATATTTATCTTTAAATTCTTCAATTTCTTTTACATGTTTAGCAAGGGTAATATTAATTCTCTCATGCTGTACAGCATTATTATGAATATTTTCCTGGATATCAATAAAATCCTTATAAATAGCATCAATCTCTGAACTTACAACTGAAATGATATTATTAACCATTTTAAGTTCATCTTTAATAGTTGTCGAATACTTTCCAGAATTAATAGCAAGTTTTCTAATCTCCTCTGCAACAACAGCAAAACTCTTACCAGCATCTCCTGCCTTGGCCGCCTCAATGGCTGCATTCATTGCAAGCATATTAGTCTGAGCTGATATCAACACTAAAAGCTTATTTGCACTCTGAAGACTATTAGTCTGAGATAAGAGCTCCGAAAAATTTTTATTAACATTCTCAAAAATAGAATTCAATTCAAAAACCTTATTTTTTACATCATCAATACTTGTAGAATTTGATGCAACAACTTTACTAAAAATCTCTAAATTTTTATCTATTCCATAAAAAGCGTTGGCATTCTCTTCAAATTGAGTAGCAATATCCAATATGTTCTTATTGTGATCACTAATTGGATTAGATATTGATTCAAAATCCTTTAAAATATTCACAACTGACTTCTCAAATTTAGAAAAAGCATCCCCTATTTTATCATAAGTAGCAAGACTATTATGCACTTTATCTATATTTTCTTCAGGAATATTTATCTCAGCTAAACACTTCCTTAAGTTTTGTACATAAACCTTAATGCTATCAACAATATTAGTAGTTTTTGAAAAAAAATTATCAAATTCAGCACTAATATAAGAAAAAATAAAAGATTTATATTGAACCTCTAAAATAGGGTCAAAACTTAAAATATCCTCTCTTTCCTTTTTATACTTAAGAAGCATTCTAAAATCTCCAATACAAGGCAAAATTAATCTATTGTAAAGATAAAATATAATGAGATAAGCAAAAAATATAAACCCTAAGAAAAATATTGAATTTGATTGAAATTTAAGAGGAAGATAATCCATATTAAAAATAATACCTTGGACCACATTTCCATCAATCTGAGCAGTACTTACAACATAAGAAGAAGTCTTATGTTGTAAAATATCCCTAGAAATATTAGGATTGTCCTTAACATGAGATATCACCCTGCTTAACGCACTACTTGCATAATTTTCCGCAAAATTCTCAGTACTTAAATCATTAAGACTCAAAAATAAAGGATTAAACTCTCTATCAACCACAAAAAACTCATAATTTTTATTACTAAACTTAAGATAAGAACCAAATTGATTTGCAATATCAATAAATAAATTATCAAAACAGACTAAAAAACAGATTACACCCAAAATTGTAAAACTATCATTCATAACCGGAATACTTACAACAGAATAGAGTTTATTTTTTACTCTCTTATAACTTGAATAATACGCAACATGCTTCTTTGCAGGAACAAAATAAATCGGATCTTCAATAATGTTATTTATACCTAAAAACGAAAAGTTTTTATTTGAAATCAAAACATTTTGCCCAACAGGAATATAGAAAATTCCTTCTAAAGAATTCTCTTCAAGGGGTATATGCTGAAAAATTTTACTTACCTCATTAAATCCCTTGGAACTTAAAAACAGAGCAATACTTGTATCTAAATCTATGAACCGTAAATCAATACTCTCAATAAAACTATTTGAAACATTATGTAAGACACTTAAAACCCTATCATTCTCAATGAGATTTTTTAAAACACCAACAGCACCATCATATTTATTTTTTATCTGAAAAGCTACATTATTTGAAAAGAGTTTAAAATCAGACTCAACACGCTCTAAATACCCATTTTTATAGTTTAAATAAGCCTGACCTAAAAACAATAAACCAAAGCAAATAAAAACAAAAAGTATGAGATAAAGCAAAAAACTCATATTTTTTAATTTAACATTTACCAAATCCTCATTCATAAAAAAATTTCTCCAAAATTAAACCCATAAAAACAAATTTTCAAGCTGTGTTAAAATATTACAATATTAATAGTATTATATAAATAACCAACAAATATTCAATAAAATATGAATTTTTATTATTCCAATATATGTATATAATTATATAATAAAACATATATAATGCTAGTTAGTTATAATGTTTTGTAAAAAGTTTTGTGAGGATTCAAGTGAAAAGAAATCATTCTAGTTCCACTCTTTTTTATAGGTTTAATATTGTTATTGTAATTTATACAATGATTATTGCTACAACCATTTTCTTATTATTAGATCACGGATACAGGAAAATAATAACAAAAGAACTTCAAAGTTTTACAAAATTCGTCAATAATATCATGATAAAAAGCTTCTCTAGGGATACAAGAAACATGTTAATCGCTATTGATGACTTTGTTAAAAATTATAACCAGAATTTGAACACACAAAAAAGTGATCATTTAAATAATGTAATATCTACCGATCAGTTAAGCTTATTCCCACCCTATATAAAAATCATAGAATACACAAACAAAAACGGCAAAATATTGTATTCAAGCGATGAGAGAAGACTAAATACCTACGTAAATTTACAAGAAATGAAAACGGATAATAATACAGATAACTACCACACACTTACACTAAACCAAGATTTAACAATAATAAATAACAAATCCTATATACCAATGCTTTACAAGATCCCCCAACAAGATCAAAACGATTTGTATAATACAAGTAATGCAAACATAAAGTCAGAAAAAAATATGAGTATAAATCATGATGGATATGTTGTTTTATATGCAGACATACTAGAACAGATAAAACAACTAAGAAAAAACATATTTATGCTTTTAGAAAGATCTTTATTAGAAAAAGGAAATCAACACAAAAGCTCCCATTACTTCAAAATATATGCTATTAACAGTCAAGGAGATATTTTTGGTGAACAAGACGAAGAAACACTTAAACCCATAAAATTATCCTTAAACAGCCTATTTGAAAACAATCCAAAAATAACAACTCCATTACTCAATGCAATAGCTCAAAGAAAAAGTAATTATAATACTAGCTACAACAACAACATAATCTCCATAACAAGACTCACATCTTCACCTTGGTATTTAGCAATACAAATGAATTATAACAATATATTCTCAAATGAACTTAACAATATCAAATTGATGTCAATATCAATAATAATATTACTCGTAATAATATTTATATTAATAATGATAATTACAATTAAACAACTGATTATATCAAAAATAGAAAAACTCAATAAGATCATTCCAAAAGTCAAAGAAGGAGATCTCACAATCAAGATTGAATCAAAAGGAAAAGATTCAATAAGTGCCACAATAAATTATTTCGGGTATTTCATTGAAAATCTAAAGAACGTAATAAACTCATTACAAGGCAGAGTAAAACTATTAAAAGAAAACGGTGACCTACTCTTTAATGAAATAAATAAAGCTTATGATACAATAACAAACTCAAATAAGTACATAGAAAAAACACAAGGCGAAATAGAAAAACAAGTTGAGTTTATTTCAAATACAACAAATACAATTGAGAATTTATCTAAAAACATCGCATCACTTGACAATTCAATTGAAACTCAAGCTGCAAGCGTTGAAGAATCATCCTCAGCTATTGAAGAGATGATAGGAAGCATACAATCAGTCACAGAAATAACACAAAAAGCTGCAAAAAGCACAGAAGAACTTAAAATATTTTCCGATGATGGTAGGAAAAAACAAGAAGAGATTATCATGCAAATTAAAGATATTTACAAAAATTCAACAAGACTACAAGAAGCTAATGCACTAATATCATCCATTGCTAGCCAAACCAATCTACTATCAATGAATGCTGCTATAGAGGCATCTCATGCGGGAGAAGCTGGAAAAGGTTTTGCAATCGTTGCAGAAGAGATTAAAGATCTTGCAGAACAAGTTACTTCACAATCAGAATCAGTTGCAGCATCAATAAATGAAATAATGGATTCAATCAATCAAACAGTAAAAACATCAGAATTAACAAATAAAGCTTTCAATCAAATATTTAACTCAATCAACCTCGTAGTTCAAGTCATAGAAGAAATCAATCATACTATGCAAGAACAATCAATTGGTAGCCAAGAAATTTTAAAAGCTTTAAACACAATGAGAGAAATAACATATGAAGTAAAAATAGGTTCAAATGAAATGTTTAGAGGAAATAAAGAAATAATTAATACAGTTTCTGTTTTAGAAGAAATTAATGTCACAGTTTCAAATTCAATGAAAGGACTAAAAGAAGAAATCAAAAAACTAATAGAAGCTGTTGAGAGCATCAAAACTTTTGGAACAACAAATTCAAATCACATTACAGAAATTAATACAGATACAAATCAATTTAAAACAAAATAGCTAAAGGTAAATCTTATGAATAATAAAACATTTTATATCACAGATAGATATCTAAAAACATCCTTAATGTTATTTCCAATTTTTGCCTATACAAAAAATTTTTTAGAAGGAACCATAATATCAATTTGGATTTCATTGTGTATTTTACTCCCAGCAATAATTATTAAACAAATAGTATTAAGAAATCAAATATTAGGAATTTACCTATCAATAATAGGAATTGTTGTCAGTTTAACTTACCTATTCATGTACTACATAACTCCTATTCTTTATGAAAATTTAAGATTTTCAATCCCTATTTTAACAGTGATAATAATCTCATTTCACAAAAATGAACCTTTTAAAAGTGTAAAAGACTCATCAAGCATATTGCAATACTCCAAATTACCGATAATAACATTCATATCACTAAGCGCAATAGTTTCATTATTTAGAGAAATACTAAATACTGGAAGCTTACAACTTTTCAATATTAAATTATCGATAATTAAAGATAGTAATATAATAAAAACACCTGTTTATAGCTCAAATATTTTTCTAGCAGCATCCTTAATCTTTCTCTTGATTAACATACTAATAAATATTAAAGGGAAACAGAATGATCAGTAAAATAAAAAAAGATTTAGAAGATAAAATTAGCAAAACAATAAAAGAGCTTGCATTAAAACAAAACATTATATTAGACAAAATAAATATAATCATGCAAAAACCTCCAAAAAGTGAAATGGGAGATTTATCAATACTAATATTCGAATTTAGTAAAATCTTAAAACTCAGTACATCTGTGATTATTGAAGAGATAATTAAACATATTGGAAAGAAATACACAACCAAATCAATGGGAGCTTATTTAAACATAAAATTCAACAGAAAAGAATATATTAAAGATACAATCAAAAAAGTCATTAAAGAGAAAGAAAAATATGGAATAAATAATGTACTTAAAAACAAAAGAATAATAATAGAATTCTCATCACCAAATACAAACAAACCATTGCATGTAGGACATCTTAGAAATGACATTATTGGGGAAAGCTTATCAAGAATACTAAAAGCTTCTGGTGGCCAGGTAACAAAAATAAATTTGATAAATGACAGGGGAACACATATCTGCAAATCCATGCTTGCTTATAAAAAATTTGGAAATAATACAACCCCTGAACTTTCCCTAAAAAAGGGAGATCACTTAATCGGTGATTTTTATGTAAAATACAACGAATATGCTAAAAATAATAAAATGGCAGAAGACGAAATCCAACAGTTACTATGTAAATGGGAAGAAGGGGATGCAGAGGCTATTCAACTTTGGAAAAAATTAAATAAATGGGCAATTGAAGGAATTAAAGAGACTTACAAACTTACAAACATTAAATTCGATAAAATTTATCTTGAAAGTGAAATATTTAAGATCGGACGAGAAATTATACTTCAAGGATTAAAAAAAGGTTTATGCTATAAACGAAAAGATGGGGCTATATGTATCAATGTACCCATAGAAGCAAATGAAATGACCGATCAAAAATTTAAACAAAAAGTACTCCTAAGAGCTAATGGAACATCCATTTATTTAACACAAGATCTAGGAAATATATTAACTAGAAAAAATGAATTTAATTTCGATGAAATGATTTATGTAGTTGGAAGTGAACAAATTCATCATTTTAAAACTTTATTTTACGTTGCAGATAAATTAGGCATTACAAAAGAAAATAATCTAGTGCATTTATCATACGGCATGGTAAACTTACCTACAGGTAAAATGAAATCAAGAGAAGGTCATGTAATTGATGCTGACAACCTAATTCATGATCTAAGCGAATCAACTATGATAGAGATAAAAAAGAGACATTCAAATGTGAAGGATTCCAAAAAAATTGCATTAAATATATCACTAGGAGCTATTCACTATTATCTACTCAAAACGGCAATACACAAAGATATATTATTTAATAAAGAAGAAAGCTTATCATTTACTGGAAACTCAGGTCCATACATTCAATATGTAGGTGCAAGAATTAACAGCATACTTGAAAAGTATGATGAATTAAATTTATCCAGTAAAAATATTAATTTCGACCTCTTAATCAATGAAAACGAATGGGCAATAATCAAAATTATATCTGAATTTGAAGAATATATAATTAAGGCTGCAAAAGATCGTAATCCTTCAATAATAGCCAACTATTCTTACTTACTTGCAAAAAGCTTCAGTGCATATTATCAAGACACAAAAATAATAGATAAAGATAACCCTGAACTTACACATTCAAGAACTAATTTATCAAAAGCAGTTCTACAGACAATAAAAAATTGTATGCATTTACTTAATATTCCCTACATGAAAAAGATGTGAACTTTTCAAAGTTACATTTCAAGCCTATAATCATAATAATTCACAGTCATCCTTATTAAATATCGACATTATCTTCTTATTATATTTTTCAAAAATATAATACCTTTTAAGCTTAAGAGTATTAGTAAGTTCTTCGCCCACAACAAAACTATCTTTTAATAAAACAAATCCAACAATCCTCTCAAAGCTCTTAAATCCAGACTTAAGATTAACTATATCTGAAATGCATTTAGAATAAAGTTTGTTAACAGATTCATTAGATAATAAATCATCATGAGAAGCAAATATTATTTCATTAGAACCAGCCCATTTCTCAAGAACTTCAAAATTAGGTACGATAATAGCTCCTAAAAACTTTTGATCTTGACCGACAACTACAACATTTTCAATAAATAAAGACTTTGATAAAGCTCTCTCGATAGGTTCAGGCTCAATGTTTTCTCCACCCCGTAACACAATCGTATCTTTACTTCTTCCAACAATTGAAATCTCATTATTAATTGTTGCACACACTAAATCACCTGTCTTAAACCAACCATCTCTTGTCAAAACTTCCCTTGTTGTAGTGTCATCTTTAAAATAACCACTCATAACTTGAGGGGATCTGACCCAAAGCTCACCCTTTTCACCAGGAGATAAAGAATTACCATCATTACCGACTACTCTATATTCAATATCTGGAAACAAAGGCCCAACAGTGTTTGCAACAGGACTTTTAAGACGTCTCACACTTAAAACAGGTCCCGTTTCTGTAAGACCATAACCTTCAAGCACTAAAATACCTACAGCTTTGAAGAAATAATCAACATAATTTACCAATGCTCCTCCACCAGAAACACCAAACTCAAATCTTTTTCCAAGTGCTTTCTTTATTTTTCTAAAAACTAAAACATGTCCTAAAAATTTAAAAGGTAAAATCAAAATTAATCCAGCAAGACAAGCAACCTTTATAAAAATTAAAACTAAAAAATTGGGCTTCTTGTAAACAGGAACAAGTCCCAAAAACTTTTCCTTAAGCTTTATATAAAGAATTCCTATCTTTAGGAAAAGATTAAATAAAAATCTCTTTAAAAAAGACTCCGATACCCTTTTCATAATGCCAATCCTTATTCCTTCCCAAATTCTTGGAACAGAAATAATTGCATGAGGATTTAAAGCTGCAAAATCTTTAAGTAAAATGGGCCCAATAGGCTTTGAATAAGCAATCGCCATACCATTAAGAGCAACTATATATTCACAAGTTCTCTCAAATGAATGCCACAGAGGAAGAATAGATATCATTATTTTCCCTGGTTCAATTGTCGGTAAATAATCACCAACCCTATCTACTTGAAAAATAAAAGATTCATGACGAAGTACAACACCTTTTGGTAATCCTGTTGTTCCTGAAGTGTATATTATAGTAGCAATATCCTTTCCAGAAACTTTTTCAAGTTCAGAATCAAACATCTTAGGATTATCTTTTAAATAATCATACCCCAAACTCAATAATTTTTTATAAGAGATTATTGTAATATTTCCCAATTTATCCTCATAAAGTTTATCATCATCAATAACAACAACATGTTTAACAAATTTAAGCTCATGTTTTTTAGAAATGATTTTTTGAAGCTGTTTAGCATTCTCCACAAAGACAAAAATAGACTCAGAATGATTAATAATATAAACCAACTCATCTTCAGACGAATCATTACCCCTTGGAACATCAATACATCCTAAACTCATAACAGCAATATCAATAATTATCCACTCTTTTCTTGAATCAGAAATAAGAGCGACCCTATCACCTTTCTTAATTCCATAATGCAAAAGACCAGAACCAACACTCTTAACTTCATTCCAAAAATCAGAATATATCTGTCTCTTAAAATCTTTAGACTCATTTTCTTTATAAATAAAAATATCAAGATCACCATAAAGTCCCACAACTTCACTGAAACGCCTAGGTATAGTATCCAGCATAGATCCTCCTTAACTAATTTAACAAAAAGAGCAAAACACTAACAAAAATATTATAAAAACTATGAACAAAAATCGAATAATATATATTTTTATGTATTAAATATATATAAGACAAAACGCCCCCAAAAATTAATGCTAATAAAGATCCAATAAATCCATAATAAAAATGTCCATAAGCAAAGATAAAACTACTAAGAAAGGCTGCAATCAATGAAGTAATCCCTATCTGTTTAAGTTTGGTAATAATAAAAGCCCTGTAAAACAATTCTTCAACTCCTCCTATAAAAAGAGAAGTAATAACCATTAAATAAAGCGATTGCTTACTGCCTATATTCCACATAAAACCAGAGTTACCTAGTTCAATCCACTCTCGAACTGATTCTGGAAGACAATACAAAATAAAACAAAAAATAATCAATAGCAAAAAAATACAAATAAGCAACTTAACAAAAATTAAAAATGCTTGCCAAATAAAAATAGGATTAAATTCAGGAATAAAAAACTCATCCCTAAAATTATAAGAACTTGTTAATTTAGAAAAATACACAACAAAAAAAATTAAAAAACTACTATACAACCAATAATAATAATGGTTTTTATCAAAACTCCAAAGATCAACATCAACACTGTCAAAAGGAGAAATACGGGTAACTATAAAATAGGATAATAGAATCTCCAAAAAAACATACTTTAAAGGGTATTTATTTGATAATGTCATAATAAATTATAGATATATAAATATAAAATTGTCAAATTTTGTGATAATTAATCTAAAACTGATTTGATAAATTTTGATATGCTTAAAATATACTTCTTAAAAAGAGATTTTCAGTGATTCTATTGTTTATAATAAGTGCATTAAATTTATTAACAAGATATTACTTAAGACTAAACCCAATATATTTAAATTTAATCTTAATATCAATTTTTTTAATAAAAAGAAATGCTCATTTGTCACTCACATTTATGATTAGTACAAGTTTTTTAGTCATTTTTGAAATTAGCCTAAATTTTAAAAGACTTGAGGATAATTTTTATCAAATAACAAATATTACCTATTTTGCAAAATATTCAAATACAAGGATTGAATCAATAGATGGATTTGGTAAAAAATATAAATTTATATTCAAAAATATTGAAAATAAATATAAAATCGGAGATATTGTCAAAATTCAAAATAATAAAATGCAACTTATCAAAAGACCCTTGCTAGTAAATATCAGAGAAAAATATAATAAACTAATAAATCGGTTTTTAAACTCAATTAGTACCAAATATTCTCACTTTTCAAAAGCGATTTTAACAAACAATAAATCAGATATAACAAAATATGAGAATAATTTATTTCAAAAAGCAGGTATATCACATATATTAGTGGTATCTGGCCTACATTTCTACCTAATTTATATTATTTTCTATTATCTACTCCTTATAATCAAAAATGAAAAACTAAAATATTTAATTCTAAGCACAATACTACTCAATTATCTAATCTTAACAGGATTTTCACCATCTACTCTAAGGGCATTCATCATGATAAAAACGCTTATAATTTACAAATCAACATATGGAAAAATCAATTTGCTTAGTACATTAGCAATTAGCTTTATAATAAATGCCATAATTTTACCATACACACTAAATTCAATAGGATTCAAGTTATCCTATCTTGCAGTACTTGGAATATCAATCTCCCTTGCTCTTAATCAAAGATATAATTTAAATAAACTCATATATCCAATTTTTACAACCCTTCTGATTCAAATTTCAACAGCTCCCATTTTTTATGTTAATGATCTCAACCTTCAACCAATCTCAATACTATCAAACCTAATAGTTACTCCCCTAATGCTAGTATTTTTAATAATAACAATATTAAGCTTAGGAAGCTACATAGTCAACGCACACTTATTTTTATTACTTGATCTAATGAACACTTATATCTTTAAGGCAATAAAAGAAACAGCCATTATCTTTAGCAAATTTCCAGTAATTCAAAATTATAACGTAAAAATATTTCTAGTCTTAAGTATTTTAACGATACTTTATATAATCTATAAATTAGAACAAGAAAAGAGATATCTCAACAAGAACATAAAACACCAATGATAATAATATGCTATATTTTTACTATCTATGAACATAAATTATAACAGCATAAACAGCATAAAACGTGCACTTGCAAGCAAAAATATAGCTCCACGAAAAATATGGGGACAGAATTATTTAATTAATGAGCATATAAGAGAAAAAATAATAGATACACTTGAAATTAAAGAAAATGAAAAAATTTGGGAAATAGGTCCAGGTCTTGGAGCAATGACAATTATTTTGCTGAAGAAAACAAATTTTCTGACAGTTTTTGAAATTGATCCTAAGTACTCAGAAATTTTAAATGAACAATTTGGACAACTTAAAAATTTCAAGCTAATAAAAGGTGATTTTTTAAAGACATATAAACAAGAAAAACAAAATATTAACAAAATATTTTCAAATTTACCTTATAACATTGCATCAAAAGTAATATCAATGATTATTGAAGATGGAATCTTAACGCACATGGTATTTACAGTACAAAAAGAACTGGCAGACAGAATGCTTGCAAAAGAGGGAAATAAAAATTACTCATCATTTACAGTACTAGTTCAATCACATTTTAATGTAATTAAAATAATGGATATTGATAAAAAAAATTTTTATCCAATTCCTAAAGTAAAATCAACAACTCTTAAACTCATTCCCTGCAAAAGAGTAATTAAAGACTTTAAAGCATTCAACAAGTTAGTCAGAACAGTATTTATAAATCGCAGAAAAAAATTAAAAAATACAATCATTAACTTTACCAAAGATGAGAGCATTCTTGAAAAAGACTTCTTAAAAAGATTTTTAGATAAAAGACCTGAAGAGATTTCTGTCAAAGAATTCATTACAATCTCAAACAAACTAACTACCAATCATCAAGGCACTCGTCAATACGATATCATCTAGAGAACATCCCCTTGAGAGATCACTAACAGGGTTTTTAAGTCCTTGCAAGAAAGGTCCATAAGCATTAGCAAAAGCCAATCTTTCAACAAGCTTATATCCAATATTACCAGACTCCAAACTAGGGAAAATAAGCACATTTGCAGCACCAGCAACCAAGGAACCACTGCACTTTTTCTCTGCAACACCTTTAACCAAAGCTGCATCAATCTGAAGTTCTCCATCAATAAGTAAGTCTGAGCATTTGCTTTTAACAAGCTCTAAAGCACATTTCACCTTCTCAACTTCCAAAGAATTAGCAGACCCCTTTGTAGAAAAGCTTAGAAGGGCTACCTTAGGCTCTGCATTAAAAATATTCTTAAATGAATTTGCACTCTGTATCGCAATTTCTGCAAGCTGAAAAGCATCAGGATTGATTATTACAGCACAATCAGCAAACATTAAAATTCCCTCATACCCAAAACAAGTCTCAAACCGACCAAGATCATTGCCAGTATCCATAATCATAAAAGAAGATATAAAATTAGTCTCTTCAAGTTTAGGAAGTATTTTAAACACACTTCTTAAAACTTTAGATGAAGACACTAAAGCACCACAAACACAAGTTTTAACTTCACCAAGTCTCACCATCATCATAGAAAAAGCAATCTCATCTAAAAGTTCTTCTCTAGCTTGTTTCAAAGTTAATTCCCTATTATGTTGTAAACTAAAATATTCATCTAAATATCTATTAAAATCTTTAAAAGAATTGGGATCTACAACTCTTACCATTTCTAAGATATCATTTCTAGAACCTGAAAGTTCTTTTAATCTTCTAAAAAGATCATCTCTACGCCCAATAAGTACCACAAATCCTGCAAGTTTTTTCTTTAAAAGATCAATAGTTGCTTCTAAAATCCTAATATCAGTACTTTCAGGAAAAACTATACTGGCCTTATCTCCCTTTTCTCTCACAATTTTTTTTGCTCTATCACATACATAATTTTTAAAATTAAAAAACCCCATATATCCTCTATATTACATTTATCATCAATAAAAGCATAAATTATTTAATAAACAAAATGAACAAAATAACCTATATTAGTATTAAAATATGAATATAATAAAACAAAAAAGGAAAAATAAATCAAGTGAAAAAAAAGAACTTAATTACAGCTGCATTGCCATATGTTAACAACATACCTCACCTTGGTAACTTAGTACAAGTATTATCAGCAGATGCTTTTGCACGATATTCAAGAATGATGGATATAGATACGCTTTATGTCTGTGGAACAGATGAATACGGTACAGCCACAGAAACCAAAGCTTTAATTGAAAAAACTACCCCTGAAGAACTCTGCAACAGATATTATGAAATACACAAATCAATTTATGAATGGTTTAATATTAAATTTGACATTTTTGGACGCACAACTAACAAATACCACAAAGAAACTGTACAAGATTTATTCTTCAAACTAGAAAGAAATGGTTATATCACAGATAAAGAAAGTGAACAATTTTTTTGCCAACAAGATCAAATGTTTTTAGCCGACAGATATGTAACAGGAGAATGCCCAAAGTGTGGAAATAATGCAAAAGGAGATCAGTGTGAAAATTGTTCTAAATTATTAGCTCCAATCGACTTAATAAACCCAAAATGTATAATTTGCAAAAATACTCCCATTATAAAGACAACTAAACATCTATACATTGACCTACCAAAGATAAAAAATGAACTTATACATTGGATGCAAACAACTGAACACAATACAAACTGGAATACCAATGCAATTAAAACAACAAATGCATTCTTAAGAGATGGTCTTAAAGAAAGAGCAATAACAAGAGATTTAAAATGGGGCATACCAGTACCCAAAAAAGAATATGAAAATAAAGTATTTTATGTGTGGTTTGATGCACCAATCGGATATATATCAATTACAAAAGAAATTTCAAAAGACTGGGAATCTTGGTGGAAAAATAACGGAGAGACTAACTTAGTACAATTTATTGGAAAAGACAATATCCTATTTCACACAGTAATATTTCCTGCCATCAAGCTTGGAAGCAAAGAAAACTGGACAATGTTAGGCAAACTAGCCTCAAGCGAATATTTAAACTATGAACACTTGAAATTTTCAAAATCTGCAGGAATTGGAATATTTGGAAACGATGCCATTACCACTGGAATATCTGCTGACATTTGGCGATTTTACATATATTACAACAGACCTGAAAAATCTGATTTTCAATTTATGTGGGACGACTTTATGGAAAGAGTAAACAGTGAACTTATTGGAAATTTCTCAAACCTTGTTAACCGAGTATTAACATTTTATAAAAAATTTTTTGGAGACAAAATAGACACAATAAAGATAAAAGAAGATTTCTGGAAAGAAATCAATCTTAAATATGATAAAACTTTAAATTTATTCAAACAAATAGAACTAAAATCAGCTCTAAAAGAGATTCTTGATATATCAAGAATAGGTAATAAAATATTTCAAGATAAAGAACCGTGGAAAACAAAGGACAATACACCTAAAAAAACAAAAGAGCTATTATTAAACCTAATATATTTAATAAGGGATCTATCCATCTTAATCTCACCATTTATACCACACACAAGTGACAAAATAAGAAGATTCTTTGGAGAAAGTTATGAAATTTCCAACAAATTTTTAGGAACAAATTTAGGTCTAAATACAATTCAGTTTACAGAAGTATTATTTACAAAGCTAGAAAAGGAATTAATTGATAGTTTAAAATTAAAATATTCAGGGGACAAAAATATGCAAGATGAACAAACAGAAAATCCAATAAATTTATTTAGCGAAAAAGTATGCTTGAAAGTTGTACAAATAAAAACAATAGAGAGAAATCCAGATGCAGAAAAGCTATTCATTTTAAAGCTTGATGACGGGACTCCTGACGGAAAACAAATTGTAAGCAGTTTGGCAGATTATTACAAAGAAGAAGAACTAATTGAAAAACACATAATAATAGTTGACAATTTAAAACCTGCCAAATTTAGAGGGATCAAATCTGAAGGAATGTTAATTGCAACTGAAGATGGAAATAAAAATTTTAAAGTAATAATTGTAGAAGATTTTAAAGATAATCCCATCCCTGGAGAGCGAATAATACTTGAGAGTGATAGTGATAAGAAATTAAAATTACCATCAAAGATCAGCATAGATAAATTTCTTAAAACTCAAATTGTAGCAGAAAATGGGGAACTTAAAGTAAACGGTATTAACCTTATACTAGAACATTCCAAAGAAAAAATACTATCTAGGGAAATTCCAAATGGAAAAGTATATTAAGTCTCAAATCAAGAAAAACCAATGAATATTAAAAAAATCGAAATAGAAAACTTAAATGAAAATTACCTTCAAAGCAAACTATGGACAACTGTAAAAAAAGTTTCAAGCAATAAAAGTCCATGGAAAGCCATAGCATTTAGTAATAATCATTTCAACAAAATTCTTGTGATGCAAAGAAAGATCTTTGGAAAATTTTACTTAAGCTACATCGCTCATCCAGAATTTTCAAATAAGAAAATCGAAGAAATTAATGTAGACGAGATCGATACTCAAATCAAAAATTTTAGTGAAAAAATAAGGCAATATTTACATAAGAATACCATATTCGTACGATATGATTTAATGTTTTATACTTCAAGAGGCTTAAAAGAAGATTATATACCACTAAAACTTAAATTTAAAAACCTACAAAAATCATTCGATGACATACAACCAGCAAATACAACAATACTAAATTTGAATGACTCATTAGATGCCATTAAAGCTAAAATGAAAAAGAAAACCAGATATAACATAAATCTTAGTAGCAAAAAAAACATAAAAGTTATAATAGATGATGACTTTAAATATTTTGATGAATTTTACGCACTTCATAAAGAGACAGCCCAAAGGGACAAATTTGCCACTCACTCAAAAGACTATATAAGAAATCTAATACAAGCTTTCAGAGAAGATAAAAATTCCAAAATCAAACTAATAATTGCACTATATAATGAACAACTAATATCTGGTATCATTGTTGGTATATATAAAGATAAAGCCACATATCTTTATGGTGCTTCAAGCAGAGAAAATAGACATCTAATGCCAAATTATGCAGTGCAATTTAAGACAATACAAATACTACAAAGTCTTTCAATAAAAGAATACGATCTTTTAGGAATTCCTCCAAAAGCTGATACAAAACACCCTCTATTTGGTCTCTTTCAATTCAAAACTGGATTTGGAGGAAAAATTATCCACAGAATTGGATGTTATGACTTTGTGTACAAAAAATTTCTATATAAAGTTTACAGCATTCTTGAAATACTAAGATACATTTACTATAAAATTATTAAAAAAAGATTTTAAGCCATAACATTCACTAAATTTTTAAATTGAAGGCCTCTATCAAATTCATTCTTAAAAAGTCCAAAAGAAGCACTGGCTGGAGAAAATAAAACTATATCATTATGAATAGAAATTTTTTTAGCATAACAAACACACTCTTCTAAAGAAGGAAAAATAAAATAATTAATATTATTATCTTCTAAAAATTTAATAATTTTTAAAGTAGCACTTCCTCTTAACAAAATCCAAGTTTTAACCATTCTTAAAATCTCACCAAAAATTGCAAAATTAAGCTCTTTATCAGTTCCACCAGTAATAAGATTAATCAATCCTCCGTAAGCTCTTAAACTTTTAACAGACAAAACTGTAGAATCAGGAATTGTTGACGCCGTATCATTATAGTATTTAACACCTTCAAATTCTCTTACAAATTCTAATCTATGCTCAATGCCATCAAAATCAGTCACAATCTTAGATGCAACACTCAAATCCAAGCCTAAATAACTTGCAATAAAAACAGTAATCATTTTAGAGATCAATAACACAATCCTTGACTCACTAAGAGTACCAACTACTTTGTTATTTAAATAAATTTTGCCCTTTTTAAAATAAAAAATATCATTTTCAAAATTTAAAGGCACAGTTTCTGAAAATAAAATGCTCTTAATCTTAGATTTAAATCTAGAAAAATAATTATAATAAGCTTGATCTTGAGAGATCAAAATTCCCGAATTTTGATTTATAAAAATTCTTGACTTATCTTCTATATAGCTATCAAAATTTGAATAATAATTTTGATGATCAGAGTAAATATTTGTAATAATGCTAATTATAGGACATAAATTCCTAAGATCATGCAATTGCCAAGAAGAAAGCTCTAAAATAATAGGCGATACTCCATCAAGATCATCTAAAAAGCTTAAAGGAGATACCCCAATATTACCCCCAAGCTTAGAATTTGGACACTTAATAACTAAAACCTTATGCAAAAGAGATGCAAGTGTCGATTTTCCCTTAGTCCCTGTAATAGCAATTATTGGATTTTGATTAAACATTAAAAATAAACTAATATCAGTCTCAACCCTTTTTGCAAGTTTTAAATATTCATTATCAAAACTTACACCAGGATTTTTAATAACAATATCTGCTCTCTTAAAATCATCCTCATCATGATATCCTAAAACATATCGAATTTTATCTCTGAACTGTTTCAAGGCCTCAATGCTTGAAATTAACTCTAACTCATTCTTTAAATCAGTAATTACCAAATTACCACCATGTTTTAACAAAAATTTTGCAACAGCCAGACCTCCTCCATGAAGCCCTAAGCCCATAATCAAAAAATTTTTACCTCTTATCTCATCTAAATACACAGCACAAGTATTATAACAAAATAATTAACCTGTTTTAATAGATTTAATCCACTTCATACTATAAAAATAAGGCAGAGAAATACCAAACTTAATTACATCTTCAAGGGTTGGAATAAAAACAATAAGTTCAAATGGAGTTTGAGTATAATTTGCCAAAAAATATGCAACAGGAATTGTATAAATGAAAGTCACAGAACATTCCATAATAGCCCCAAACTTTGGAGCTGCACCTGCTCGGAAAAACCCAAATAAATATTGAAACGCAAGGGAAGTAAAAAAAGCTGAAATAGCATAATATCTTAGCATAACTCCCATAAGATCTGCATGCTCTAATTTATAAAAAATATGGGACACTATAAATGATAAAGCAAATATTATAAGAGAAGTCAAAAAAGCCAAAACAAAACCTATTTTACCCAGATATACTGCAACAGACATTATTTCCCTTTTATTATTATTCATCTCATGCCCCATCACAATATTAACAGCAAAGCAAAAAGCATAAGTTATATTAAGACCGATAAAATAAGTAGAAAAAGTTATACTATAAGCTGCATATTTAACCGTATCAATTCTTGAAAAGATTGCAATTAAACCAAAATATCCCAAATACCAAATAAAATCATTTAAGAAAATTGGAACAAAAACCTTAATTAGCTCAGAAAATATCACAGGATTGATTTTTAGATTTTTAATCTTAAGGTAAAAATGTGAATTTATATTGAAAACAGTATAAAGGAGATAAAAAACAAGCTCAATTAATCTAACCAATGTAGTTGCAATAGCAGCACCAATTACCCCCATACTAAATACAAAAATAAATAAATAGTTAAAAACCACATTTAAAATAACTGAAATAATAGAAGTAGCAATTTGAATCTTGGTTATTTTAACAACTTTCAGTGAATTAGCAATAATTCCCTTAACAACTGCAAATATAAAAGAATAAACAGCAATATTAAGATAAGATACTCCATAAGAGATAGCTACTGGGTCATCAGATAACAACCCAAGAACAAAATATGAATAAAATAATGAAATTACTATAAATAAAAAGGAAAAAAATAAAAGAATTAAAATGCTGATAAAAAACGTATTTTTAAAATTATCAATATCACCTTGGGCATACTGCCTTGTTGCCAATATATTATAAGCTCCCATTACGGTAAAGGCAATAGTACTAAAGAGTTCAAATAATTTATTTGCAAGAGAAACTCCAACAACAGGATAATCACCAAGGTAAGACACCATAATATTATCTGTCAATGCAACAACATTAAACAAAAAGAATTCAATGGCTGTTGGAACCGCAATATTTAAAATATCTTGATACACACTGCTTTTCTTGGATTTGCTTAATGAATACATAACCTCCTCCTAAACATAAAAACAGCAAGTTTTCAAATTATCAAAAAAAACAGACAAATTCAACTTAAACAAATACACTATAAAAAAGTAGCGGGAATTCCTTTATTAAATAAAATCAAAATGAATTTTAAATGCATGCTCATACAATATCCTAATTGTCATTATAATATATTTTAAAAATTAAGTCAGTGCCCCATAATAAATGTCCTTTATCCAATTATTTTTAAAAAACTCTATTAAAATAAATATATTTTTAAAGATCTCTTCAAGATTGACAATAAAAACTATTAATGAAAATATAAAATTTGTAAAGAAAACTAAAAAATAAGCAACTGGAAATGTATAAAAAACAATAATTCCCACCTCAATAAAAAAACAAATATTAAGAATTCCACTGGCTTTAAAAACATCAACAAGTGTCTGAGCTGTAAAATCCTTAAAAAACAATAATACTTGCAAAAATAGAGATAAAAATGCTAACAAATTCAGAAGAATCCAAATTACTAAAAATAATAGGAACAATTTTAGATGTTAAGCAAAGAATAAAGGTCACAAAAAATCTCAAAATAACTCCAACAACTGCCAAAAATATTCCCAATGCTCTAAACCCGTTCCTTATCACTTACAATCAAATACCCAATAATAACCCCAGTTACAACTCCCATCCCATGCATCACAACAAAGTATAAATCTAAATATTAAACGCTTACTGTAAAAGATATATATTCACTACTTCCAAGCCGAACATAAAAAGCATGCAAAATAGTTATGCTTAAAACCCAACAGATTTCATGTAAAAAAACTGGAATCAATATCTTTAAATAAGTCACTTTAAAACTTTTTGACACAAAGGAATCACTTACTTTAAGATCTTAATAAAACTTTACATTCAAAAGATTATAAAAAAATAAAAGACAAATTCACTAATCCTAGCAAGCAAAATAGTACAAACAGCCCCTCTTATTCCCATATTAAACCCAAAAATTAAGATATAATTTAAATAATATTCATTAATACAAGAAATATAACAACAACTAAAGGTAGTTTTATATCCTTAACACTCTTAAAACCCATGGTAGATAAAAAAATAAGACATAAAAATGCAAAAAACAGAAACAATTTTTAAATAATCCATTCCAAAATTTAAAGACTCGTTTTTTTATATGAATAGTTTAATAAGCTCCTTTGAAAAAACAAAGGACATACAAAAAATAATCTCAATAGTAATTCCAATTATTAAAGCATAAGCAATGCCTGTTAACATGTGTAAATTTTCCATTAGAAAATGCTTGAGAAGCATAAGCACTAAGCGTAGTACCCAATGCAAATATAACAATAAAATAAAGAAAAGTTATCCTATTAGCAAGAGAAGTCCCTGTAACTTGCACAGATCCTAAATAAGCAATCATATAATTATCAAAAAATGTTCCAATTGAAATAAAAAAGACTAAAAAACTATAGAAATAGCCAATTCCAATAATTTTCCTAATATTTAACGATAATTGTTAAACTTTATCAGCATATCTTATCTAGATTATCACTTTTATAAATAAAAATTATTCACACAATAAAAACAAATTATTATATATATAATATAATTACATTTTTATGAGAGCATTAAATATATTTTCAATAATACTATTAATTAATAACTTAACTTTACAAACAAACACAATATCAAGAGAAGACCTAAAAAGGTTATTTAAAACTATAAAAATTTTAGATAAGTCTTATCAAAAACAAATAAAAGAAAAACCTATTCAATTTATAAAAGAACTCAAACCACTACTTGAAGCTGAAAAGAATGACCTCTTAATATTTGTAAACAAAAAAATTCCAATTCCTAAGGGATACAACCCAACTGATTTAGTTTATTTGAAAGATTTCAAAGAATTAAAAAATATTGGAAAAAAAAGCTTAAAGTTAAGAAAAATATTAATAAACGACTTAACTAATCTTATAAAGGCAGGAAGAGAAAATGGCTTACAAATAAAAATAGTGTCAGCATACAGAACAAGAGAATATCAAAAATTTTTATTTGAACATAATGTAAAAACTTACGGACTTAAGCTAGCAAAAATCCAATCAGCAATTCCTGATCACTCACAACACCAACTAGGAACAACCATAGATTTCATCCAAATAGATGATAATTTACTAAATACAAAATCGGGTAAATGGCTTTATGAGAATTCACTCAAGCATGGATTCTCATTATCGTATCCAAAGGATCATGAAATAGAAACTGGTTATAAATCAGAGCCTTGGCATTACATGTATATTGGTAAACAAGCATGCATTTTGCAAAAAAAATACTTCAACAATTTACAGTATAAACTTCTCAAGTTTTGGAATGAACATAAAAAAGAAATTTCAAATTTAATTCAAAAATATACAAACTAATATTAATTATCTCTATTAACAAATCTTAAATATGAGACTAAAAGACTATCTAGTAATTCAATATCTGCTTTATCATAAAAAGCCTTATTTAAAAAAAACATATTAAGTTCTTCTCTAATCAAACTTATAATTTCTTTATCTTCAACAAAATCAGCTATCTTAAGTTTCAAATAACCAGTTTGCTCAAGACCAAATAAATTTCCAGGACCTCTTAATTTAAGATCTTCTTCTGCTATTTTAAAACCATCTATATTCTCCTTTATAGTTTTAAGTCTAAATCTTCCCGCTTCTGTTAAAGGTTCCTTATAAAGTAAAAACAAAAAAGACTTTAAGCTACCCCTACCAACACGCCCTCTAATCTGATGCAAAGCAGAAAGTCCAAAACGCTCAGCATGCTCTACTACGATGCAAGTTGCATTTAAACAATCAATACCAACTTCAATAACACTTGTTGAAACTAAAATATCTATTTTTTTCAAATAAAAATCACGCATAATTTCTTCTTTAACATGAGATTCAAGCTTAGAATGAACCATTGCAACAGAATATTCAACAAAAATATTCTTAAGATTTAAACACATACTAGTAACATCTTTTAAATTAAACTTCTCTGAAGATGTTATTAGAGGATAAACAAAATAGACCTGATGTCCTTTTCCAAGCTCATTTTTTAAAAATTCATATACCTTATTTTCATTGCCATGTTTTGCTAAATAAGTAGTAACAGGCCTTCGGCCTGCAGGACCTCTCTTAATTAAAGATACCTCAAGATCACCAAAGAGAGTCAAAGCTAAGCTTCTAGGAATAGGAGTTGCTGACATTAAAAGCATATCAACTTCTTTTCCCTTATTTTTAAGCCTCTCTCTCTGCTCAACACCAAATTTATGCTGTTCATCAATAATAACATAAGCTAATTTTTTAAATTTTGTTCTTTGAGAAAAGATAGCATGAGTCCCAATTACTAAACTACACGTGCCACTTTGAATTTTTTCTAAAACATCATTTCTATCTTTCGTTTTCAAACTACCAGTCAAAAGAGCTATTGAAATATTAAAATCTTTTAACATATTTGATAGATTATTATAATGTTGACGTGCCAAAAGATCAGTAGGGACCATCAATGCAACTTGATATCCAGCTTCAATTAAAGGAATACTAGAGAGAAACGCAACAAGAGTCTTGCCACTTCCAACATCACCTTGCAATAATCTATTCATTGGCTTATTACTTTTAAGATCATCAATTATTTCATTAATTACAACTTCCTGATCTTTTGTAAGCCTAAATGGCAATTTTAAAACAACTTGATCAAGCAAATTCATAGGTAGATGCTTTTCTTCTCTTAAAAAAACCAAAGAATTTTTCCCTCTTGAAAAAAACTGAAGCAAAAAAATTTCTCTATAAATCAAAGTCTTTTTTGCTCTTTCAAGCATTTCAAGAGAAGTTGGAAAATGAATTTCATTTAAAGCTTCATGAATAGACAATAATGAATACTTATTTATCAAAAAACCAGGGATGTCTGAATTCCCAAACTTTAAAAAATAAATAAGAGCTTCTCTTACATAAGACGACATCTTTTTAGAAGTCAGTCCTTCACCAAGAGAATAAACTGGCATAATTTTTTTAAATCTTTCAGGATTATAACTAAACACTTCACTATCAAAATTAGAACAAGTCCACATTTGAGTATAATCATTGTAATTAAATTTAGAATAAATATAGAATTTTTGACCTACCTTAAAAACCCCTTCTAAAAATCCCCGATTAAAAAGAAGAATTTCAAATATTTCATTATTTTCACTCTGAGCTATAATTTTTAAATTTTTCTTAGAATTACTCCCAAAATTTCTACGTTCCAAAACAACAAAAACTGTCATGAGTTCACAATTTCTCACATCCAGTGGATCTGGAAAAGTTTTTATATTTTGACGATCTTCATATTTTTTAGGAAAATATTCTATAAGTTCTTTGATATTTGTAATGTTAAGATTATGTAATCTATCAATTCCCTTATTACCAAGACCACTTATACCCTGTAAATCATATTGAAATTCATGTAAAAACATGAACAATCCCTAAAATGGCAAATAAAAGCCTAAAATACTAATAGCCCATATAGCTTGCTCACAAATAATTATAAATGCCAACAACAATGCTCCTGCCACAATTAAATTAATTGTATAAGACATATTTTTATCTGTAACCGTATTGCTTATCTTAACAGACAATGGCATTAAAAATGAATCAACACTTCTCATGAAATCAGTACCATCAAATAAGTGCAAAAATAAAAATATTAATCTCAAAACAAAGAAAAAGATAAGAGCAAAAAAAACACTTCTCAATATTCCCCAAACCTCAATAATAAACAATATAACAAATGTAGAAAGTTTATAATCACCATAAGATAACATTTTCTCAACTATTGAAAGAGTAATTAAAGCTGCAATTGGTGAAAAATCATATATACCAAACCGAAAAAATTGAATCCTCCTAAAAATAGATAAAAATGGTTCTGTTGAATTATATATAAATCTAAAAAAAGCACTAGTATTAATTCCTGAAGATACAAGCCAACTAAGAAAAATTCTAATCAAAATTAAAATTCTATAAATGTGTAAAAACACAATTAAAGTCTCTATTATCACAACTAATCCTCCTAATCAAACCAAACATCCTCCACTATTTTATGACATCTTAACTCATTAAGTTTAAACTCATCAGGCTTAAAATTTAAGGTCAAATCCATTTTAAGTTTCAAGCTTTTATCATCATTTTTTAAATAAAGATAAACATGTGAAAACCCAGTATTATCCTCAAGATTAAAGATTTCATCCTTTAGAGAATAAAGAAGATGAGAATCACCCAGTCTTTCATCAGAAAATTTAATATGAAGATTATTAATCTTATTCACATTATTTACAGAAATTTCTTCAATACTTAAAACTTTGTCAACAATTATTGAAAATTTATCTCTTTCAAATCTAAGCTTACCTATAACACCAATCACATCACCTTCAATTAATAAATGATTATATTTTTCATAATTTTCAGCAAAAACTATAATGTCCATCTCACCTTTAAAATCTTCAATAACTCCAAAGGCCATCCTAGCATTATTTCTCTTAGTACGAATAACCCTTACCGCATTCAGACTGCCAGCAAATTTAACAGTAGTATCTTTTTTAACAGCAAGATCCTCTAAAACATTAAAGTTTGTAAAGTGTTCTAGTTCAGGTTTATAATGGTCAAGAGGATGCCCAGATACATAAAAACCTAAAAGCTCTCTCTCAAATCTTAAAAGTTCAGGATAAGAATATTCCTCAAATATATGATAATTAAAACTCTGCTGAATAGCGTCTTGAGAGCCAAATAAACTATTCTGGCCAAGTTTTTTATCATTCCTATCTTTTATTACAAAATTTATTAATTTATCAAGATTTTCAAAAAGTGTTTTTCTATTTTGACCAAGACTGTCAAAAAGTCCAGACTTTATTGCGGCCTCAAGAAATTTTTTATTTATAACCTTATCATCCACTCTTCTAACAAAGTCTTCAAAAGATTTATATTCCCCATTTTTTTGCCTTTCAGTAATTATAAGATCAACTATCATCCCCCCGATATTCTTAATCCCATTAAGACCATAAGAAATATTCAATCCCACTACACTAAATTCTTTAAAAGACTGATTTATATCGGGTTTTAAAACATTGATCCCCATCGATTTCGCTTCTTCAATATAATAAGACAGCTTTTCAGTATTATTAATCTCATTTGTCAAGTTGGCAGCCATAAAATTCTCAGGATAATTGGCCTTAAGATATGCTGTTTGATAAGCTATTAAAGAATACGCAGCTGCATGAGATTTATTAAAGCCATAACCAGCAAAGGGTTTTAAAAGCTCAAATATATCATTTGCAAGAACTTCATCATAACCCTTACTAAGAGCACCTTTTATAAAGTCAACCTTCATTTTATTCATCTCATCTTCTTTCTTCTTTCCCATTGCACGTCTTAAAATATCTGCTTTCCCAAGAGAAAATCCACCAATAATCCTTGCAACTTCCATTACCTGTTCTTGATAAACAATAACTCCATAAGTTGGCTTTAAAACTTCTTTTAAATCCGGATGAGGATATCTAATCCGCTTAGTTCCTGTCTTAGCCGAAATAAATTGAGGTATAAACTGCATAGGACCTGGTCGATAAAGTGCATTTAAAGCAATCAAATCTTCAATACTGTCAGGTTTTGCTTCTTTTAAAACTTGCTGCATACCTTCAGATTCAAATTGAAAAACAGATGCACTACGTCCCTCAGAAAGCATTTTGAAAGTCTTAACATCACTATCAGAAATATTAGCAATGCTAAAATTAGGATTAGTAATCCTAATAAGATTTTCTGCATTCTTTATTAAAGTCAATGTCTTAAGTCCAAGAAAATCCATCTTTACAAGACCACAATCCTCTAACAAGTCCATGGTATATTGTGTAGAAACTGTGTTTTGCTTATAATCCTTATAAAGTGGAACATAATCTGTTAAAGGAGTTCTAGAAATCACAATACCTGCCGCATGAGTTGAGACATATCGATTCATGCCTTCAAGAACAAGCGCCGCTTCCATCAACTCATTATAAACAGCTCCCTTATTTAAATATGCCTTTAAAGCTTTATCTTTGAAAACTTCTCTTAAGGAAACTTTTGGACCATCGGGAATAAGCTTAGTTAATTCATTAGACTCTGCAAAAGGAATATCTAGCACTCTGCCCACATCTTTAAATACAGCCTTAGGTTTTAAAGTTCCAAAAGTAATTATCTGTGCAACCTTATCCTCACCATATTTTCTTGTAACATACTTTATAACTTCATCTCTACCTTCAAAGCAAAAATCAATATCAAAATCAGGCATAGATACACGTTCAGGATTTAAAAATCTCTCAAAAAGTAGATTATATTTCAAAGGATCAATATCAGTAATTCTAAGAGCATATGCAACAATAGAACCAGCTCCAGAGCCACGCCCAGGACCAACAGGAATATCATTATCATGTGCAAATTTTATAAAATCCCAAACAATTAAAAAATACGCCTCAAATCCCATCTTGATAATTGTTGAGAGCTCATAAAAAGCACGCTCTTTAATGCTATCAGTTACATTTGCATATCTAAACTTCAAACCTTCAAGTGTTAAATGCTCTAAATATTGACTAAGAGTATCAAACTCACTAGGTACTTGATATTCAGGAAAAATAGGGCCTGGAAATTTAATCTCAAATTCATCACATTTTTCAGCAATTTTTAAAGTATTTGCTAAAGCCCCTGGCAAATCCCTAAAGAGTTTACACATCTCCTCTTGAGTTTTAAGATAAAACTCATTAGTCTCCATTTTAAGTCTATTAGGATCACTTCTCTTAGCACCCGTTCCAATGCAGACAATAATATCTTGAGCTGTTGCATCTTCTTTATTCACATAGTGAGAATCATTAGACACAGTTAGTGAAACATTAAGCTCTATAGAATAAGCAATTAATTTTTCATTAACTATATCCTGTTGTTTAATCCCATGACGCTGAAGTTCAAGATAAAAATCATCACCAAAGACACTCTTAAACCAAAGAATTTCATTCTTTGCATCATCAAATTTATTTGCAAGAATTAATTGAGGAATGATCCCACCAATACATGCAGACGTACAAATAAGTCCTTCTGAATATTTTTCAATATCTTCCTTATCAATCCTTGGACGATAATAAAATCCATCAAGATAAGAAATACTTGTCAATTTCAATAAATTTTTATAGCCTAATTCATTCTTTGCAAGAAAAATTAAATGATAATAAGGTCTTCCAAATTCATCATTCTTTTTTATATGCTTTGAGGTACTTGACATGTAAGCTTCCATACCAATGATGGGTTTTATTCCTGCCCCTTTTGCTTCTCTATAAAACTTCATAGCACCAAAAAGATTGCCATGATCTGTTAATGCAATATGGGACATATTACATTTTTTAGCCTTTGTCACAATATCTGTAATCTTGGCCGCTCCATCTAAAAGAGAATAATCTGAATGTACATGTAAATGAACAAACTTAACTTGTAAACCCATACTTACACTTATTTTATCACAATAAAACTTGACTTTTAATAGATATATCTTAACCTAAACCAAAACATTAAATATAATAAACCTTTAAATATTAAACTTAAACCACTTAAAAAATAAGATTAAAAAGAATAATGAATTATAAAATTATGCAAAAATACTAATACCCTGATCTTCAGATTCAACCACTATTTTTTTAACAGATTCAAGTTTACTAACAATTTCATCTGATAAACCTTCAGCTTGTACCAACAAATCCTTTGCGCGCTTCAAATCGATATCATTAGCACTATCTTGTGCAAATACTTTTACTATCTCAACAACAAGTTTATGTATATTTAAATAACAAGAATAAATATCTTTCCAAACTGCTCTAACTTTGAAAGCTCTTGGAATAAGTCCCTTATAAAATAATCCAAATCCATGTTTCATAGGATCAGTTTGAATGGGCATGCTCTTTTGATTTTCAACAATTGTTCTTACAATACTCATCCAAGACATCTGTTCTGAAATGCTAAATTCCAATTCTTTTAAAAATTCATCATTAGAATACATAAAAATTTCAGAACTAGACAAAGAATCACAATTCCTTGCTAAATAAGAAATACTAGCCTCAACATTCTCAAGCTCACTAACTAACGTTGAAAATTCATTCTGCTGACTAACAAAATGTTTAAATAAATCTCCAAGAGAGATAAGCTCTTCAATCAAATTTAAGAAAAAATTATCAATATCTAATTGTAATTCCTTAATATTTTTAAAAATTAAATCCTTAGATACTTGTTCAATTTCTTTAACAGAAATCATACTCATAACATTCTTTGCCTGATCTGAGAGCCGTTTAATCTCATCAGCAACAACAGAAAACCCTTTCCCATACTCTT